>CAISPT010000255.1 GCA_903887455.1 uncultured Opitutaceae bacterium
CGTCGAAGGCGGTGGGGTTGGAGCGGACGAGCTCGAGGGCCAGGGCCCCGTCCGAAACACACTCGACCTTGTGGCCCACCCGCGAAAGCGCGAGACGGGCGACCTCCCGGAGCTCCCTCATGTCGTCGACGTAGAGGACGTGCCTCACCTGCTCGGCGGAGACGACCTTCGGGGGAGGGATGGATACAACGGCTTTCAAGAGCGACGCAGAGTAATTGGAGGCATTGACGCCAAAAAACCATACTTGTTTCGCATAACGTTGCTAATTTTTGGCGAATCTGTCGCGGACGGGGTCGGAGCCCCCCTAGTTCGAGGGGATTTGGTCGTCAGGAAGGCCTCCCTGGAGCCGCTTGTGGAGCATCGCCGCGTCGACTTCGGCGCGAAGGATGTGGAGCAGCATCACAAGCCTGCGGTTCACGTCGAGGGTCTCCAGGAGCTTCTGCTTGAACGGGGCGTCGTCGCAGAGGTTGAAGGCCGCGATGTCGGCGAAGACCTCGGGGTCCTCGATGCCCTTGAGCATCTCGGTCATGCCCTCGGCGCCGCCGGGGCTCAGCCGGAGCTTCAGCCGGATCAGCCGCGTGAGCTCCCGCTTCAGGCGCGCGTTCTCGTCGGGTCCGGCCCCGGGCTCGCTCGCGAGCGCCCTGATCCTTATCCTGCGGTAGGGCTCCTCGGAGACGATCTCCTCGATCGAAACCCGGCACAGGCCCTGGAGCAGGAGGTTCGAGGTGCCGTTCTCGTTCTTCTGGCAGGCTCGCACGAGCCCGATGGAGGCGACCCGGTGCGGGGGCTCCGCGCCCGCGGGTACGGCGCTCATGTCCAGGCCCGCGACGGCGAAGATGCGGTTGGACTCGAGCACATCGGCGAGCATCCGCCGGTACCTGGGCTCGAAGATGTGCAGCGGCAGGAGTGCCTGCGGGAAGAACGCCAGGTTCGGCAGCGTCATGACCGGCACCTCCTCGGGCACGTGGATCTCGACTTCCATGCGCGGAATCTGCCGCGAATCTCCCCATTTACAAGAATCTGGTCGAAAAACACCGATTAAGGGCTAATTCCCTTTAGCCCCTCCCGAACAGGGCCCGCCCAGGATCCCCCCGCCCCAACGCCACCCCGCTTGACCCTCGGACACAAGATCTGCCTGCCGCTCCTCCTGGCGCTCGCCCTCCCCGCGGCCTCGGCTCCCGTGCACGTCACCTACTGGGAGAAGTGGGTCGGCTTCGAGGGCCAGGCGATCCAGACGGTGATCGACAGGTTCAACGCCTCCCAGGACAGGATCGTGGTCGACTACTACGCGACGTCCTCCGTCGACCGGAAGACGCTCGTGGCGACGGCCGGCGGCGACCCGCCGGACATCGCCGGGCTCCACGAGCAGCATATCGCCACCTTCGCTGACGCCGAGGCGCTCGAGCCCCTGGACCGCTTCATCCGCGCCGAGGGCATGACCAACGAGCAGTGGCTGTCCCGGTACTACCCGGTCTACGCGGGCATCTGCTCCCACGGAGGCCACGTCTACGCCGGGATCAGCACGCCGGCCGTCGAGGCCCTCTACTGGAACAAGACCCTCTTCCGCGAGGCGGGCCTGGACCCTGAGCGGCCGCCCCGCACGCTCGCCGAGTTCAACGACTACGCCCGCCGCCTGACCCGCAGGGACCCCGCGACCGGGCGGCTCACCCAGGTCGGATTCCTCCCCCAGGACCCCGGCTGGTGGCCCTGGATTTTCTGCCGTTGGTTCGGCGGAAGCCTCTACCGGGAACACCGGGTCACCTTCGCCACGGACCCGCGCAACGTCGCCGCCTTCGCCTGGATCCGGTCCTTCACCGAGGCCTACGGCCTGGACAACGTGAAGCGGCTGTCCTCCGAGTTCGGGCCGTGGGCGTCCCCCTCGGCCCCGTTCTTCACGGGCAAGATCGCCATGGTCTTCCAGGGGGTCTTCTACGACAACTACATCCACCAGTACAAACCGGGCCTGGACTACGGGGTGGGCCCCTGGCCCGAGGCGGTCCCCGGCGTGGACGACTTCGCGATGGCAGAGGCCGACGTGCTCACGATCCCCCGCGGCGCCCGGCACGCCAAGGAGGCCTGGGAGTTCATCAAGTACGTGAACTCCACGAACACGAAGGCGCGGACGCGCGAGGAGCTGGAGGGCGCCGAGCTCCTGGACTACCTCCAGGTGAAGATCTCCCCGCTGCGGCAGTGGAGCCCTTTCTTCGCCGAGCACAACCCCCATCCCCACATCGCGATGATGAGGCGCCTGGCCTCGAGCCCCCACGCGACCAGCGTCCCGGACATGGGCATCTGGCAGGAGTACTACCGGGAGGTGATCTCCTCCTTCGACCGCGTGCGCCTCCTCGACGCGACGCCCGAGGAGGCGCTCGGCGACTCCCAGGCGAGGCTCGACGAGAGCTGGGAGCGCTACCGGAGGAGCCTCGAGCGCCACGGGCAGTGGACCGCCCTGGGGGAGACCGCGCCGCCATGACGCGCTCCGACAGGAAGCAGCTGCGCGCAGGTCTCGCCTTCACAAGCCTCTGGATCGTGGGGCTGTTCGCCTTCACGGCCTACCCGGTCGTCGCCTCGCTCTACTACAGCTTCTGCGACTACTCGATCCTGAAGAGCCCGGTCTGGTGCGGCCTGGAGAACTACCGGCAACTCGCGCACGACGGCCTCTTCTGGAAGTCGCTCCGGAACACCCTCTTCTACGCGGGGCTCTCGGTGCCGCTCGGCACGCTGGTGGCGCTGGGGCTCGCGATGCTCCTGAACTGCGAGATCCGCGGCCGGTCCTTCTTCCGGCTCCTGTTCTTCATGCCCTCGATCGTGCCGGTCGTCGCCTCGGCGATGCTCTGGCTGTGGATCTTCAACGGGGAGTATGGGCTCATGAACGGCTTCCTGAACCCCATCCTCGGCCTCTTCGGGCTCCACGGGCCGGCCTGGCTCGCGGACCCGGCCTGGTCGAAGCCGGCGCTCGTCATCATGAGCCTCTGGGGCACGGGCAACGCCATGGTCATCTACCTGGCGGGCCTCCAGAACGTCCCCCGCGAGCTCTACGAGGCCGCCGAGATCGACGGCGCCTCGTCCTGGCAGCGCTTCCGCCACGTGACGTTGCCGACGATCGCCCCGGTCGTGGCCTTTAACGCGATCATGGCGCTGATCGGGGCCATGCAGCTCTTCGCCCAGGCATACATCATGTCGGAGGCCGCCAACGGCAACGGCAACGCCTCCGACGGCAACCCCGAGCGCTCGACCCTCTTCTACTCGATCTACCTGTTCTCGACGGCGTTCCAGGACATCCGGATGGGCTACGCGAGCGCGATGGCGTACATCCTCTTCCTCGTGACGGCAGCGCTCACCTGGTTCGCGGCCCGCCTGTCCCGCGGCCGCTCGGGGGAGGCCCTCTAGCCATGGCGCGCCCGCACACCGCCTCCCACAGGATCGTGGTCGCGCTGCTCGTGGCCTGCTCGGCCGCGTTCGTGTTGCCCTTCGTCTGGCTTGTGAGCACGTCGCTTAAGCCCATCGAGCAGACGATCTCGCTGCCGCTCACGTTCATCCCGCGCGCCTACATGGCTGCGATCGGGGGCCGCCAGGTCGAGGTGACGCTCGACTACGCGGTCTCCGGCCCGGGCGCCGTCGTCCGCTTCAACTCTGGACCGGACGCCGGCCGGACGGGCTTCGTGACCTCCGGGCAGCTCTCCCGCGGCGTCGACGCCGCGGTCGTCCACCCGGTCCAGGCCGGCTCCTGGCACGTGACCGAGAAGGACGGCGCCACCCTCGGGGGCAGGCCGGCCTGGGACATCATCCCCCGGGAGCAGGTCTCCTCCCGCATCCGGTTCCGCTGGGACAACTACCCGAAGGCGCTTGCGGCGCTCGGCGGCGACGCCGAGGCCGACCGCCACCGGGTCGGCTTCTGGACCTTCCTGAGGAACAGCGTGGTCGTGGCGGTCCTCGGGGTCCTCGGGACCGTCTTCTCGAACGCGGTCATCGCCTACGGCTTCGCGAGGCTAAGGTGGCGGGGCCGCGACGCGTTCTTTGCGCTCACGCTCGCCACCATGATGGTGCCCTTCCCGGTCCTCATGGTCCCTCTCTACGGCGTATTCAAGGGCCTCGGCATGATAGGGACCCTGCTTCCCTTGTGGCTTCCGACCTGGTTCGGGAGCGCGTTCAACATCTTCCTCATGCGCCAGTTCTTCAGGACGATCCCGGAGGAGCTGAGCGAGGCCGCGCGGATCGACGGCTGCAGCGAGTGGCGCATCTTCTGGAGGATCATTGTGCCGCTCAGCACGCCCGTCCTCGTGGTCGCGGCGCTCTTCCACTTCATCTTTGCGTGGAATGATTTCCTGGGGCCGCTCCTGTACCTCACCCGCAAGGACACCTACACGCTAGCCCTGGCGCTCGAGAGCTACCAGTCCCAGAACGGCGGCGTCCAGTGGCACTACCTGATGGCGGCCAGCGCCGTCACGATCCTGCCCGTCATCCTCCTCTTCCTGCTGGCCCAGAAGACCTTCATCCGCGGCATCGCGACCACGGGGTCCAAGGGCTAGCCCAGGCGGAGCGGTTGTCAGCTACTGAACGTCGTAAACCTCGACAAGCGCGATGCCGGAGCCGCCTTGACCGGCGGTCAGGTTGGCGGTGTAGGAGCCGGGGGGCAATGTGACAAGGATGGCCGAGTCGGCCGTGGGCGATGGGCCCCAGGAAAACGCCCCGACTGCAGCGGCCGCTGCAGCGATACCGGTGTCGCCTCCCCATCCGCCATTGGTCGAGAGAAGGACGGTTCGAGTTCCCGTGCTGTAAAGCGAGAGGCGCGGGTCGGCCAGCGGCCCGGTAACTCCGAGCGCCGCGAGTGCCGGACCCGAGGCTCGGACAAGGACCGTCTTGGGGGCGTTGCCCGCGACCACGAAGCCGGCAATCAGGACACTGGAGGAATCGACGCGCGACCGCGCGGAAATGTTCAACAACCGGGGGCTTTCAGGGCCTTGGCTGCCCGGGTCGGTGGCGTCGTAGACCTCGGTGAGTACCGTGCCCGAATCGCCGCCAGACCCAGAGATATTCGCGGTGTACGGGCCCGGCGCGAGCGACTCGACCAGGGCGACATCCCGACTGGATAGATTCGTCCATTTGAAGGCTCCTACAGCAGCGCTTTCGCTCGCAACCACGGCATCGCCCCGCCAACTCGAATTGGTTGCGACGATCGAGCCGCCTGGACCCGTGCTGAAGAGCTGGAGGCTCGGGTCCGCGAGGGGATTCGGGACCCCGAATGGAATGAGCGCCGGCCCGGAACCCCGGATTAGGAGCGGCATCGATACCGCGTCTCCCGAGCCTGATATGACGAAGCCGGCGATGAGGCTCGCCCCTCCGGCTCCGGCCTGCGCCCTGCACGAGAGGTTCACAAGCCGACTGGCCCCACCGGTGTCCAGGGTCACGACGGCGACCTCCGACTCTGATGATCCGCCCGGGGTCGTTGCCGTCACCGAATAGTAGCCGGCGTCCGCAGGCTGAAGGTCCTGGAGAAAGAGAACCTGGCCGGTTGAGCCTGGCAGGGGCGCCCCATCCCGGTTCCACTGGTAGGAGAAGGGACCCACCGTGCTCGAGACCTGAACACTCAGGTAGATCGACGCCCCGGGCTCGAGGAAGCGGCCCACCGGCTGTTGAGCAAACCGCGGGGGAAAGTTGAAATATTCGGCCGGATCAAGCCCGTCGGCCGTATTGCCGAGGTAGGGGCCCGGGTGCGCGTCGCGATACGCCTCAGTCACCACCATGTCGCTCCGCCTTGCAATTCCGAATGGGGCGTACGTCGCAAACACCGCGTCCGTCATCAGGTCGAAGGGCGAAACGAGGCGGTGATCGGGGGCCGTGAGCGGCTTTGACGGGTCAAGGTTCCTGTAGAGCGGCGTCGCGTTCCAGAGCGCGAACACCGACCAGTCGAAGTCCACAGACTCGCGGATGTCGGCGAACCCGAGCGGGTCCCCAGCAGTGACGTGTCCGCCGACCTTCAGCTTCGGGTCGGGGTTCACGTGGAATAGCACGATGTCGAACTGCGGGTAGCCGTCGGGAACGAGCTCGATCTGGGTGCCCCGGTGCTCGCCGGTCGACAGGACCTGCCCCGCGTCGGTGATGGACAGGATGGTGCCGGTTGCGGGCGCGTACACGGGCAGCTCGTTGCTCGTGTTCAGGTAGAGGGGCAGCGGCTCAAAGTAGTTTTTCAGGCTTCGGTCGTTGGGCTCGTAGTCGTCGGAGTAGGCGTGTCCCACGCCCGACCGGTACTTCGAGATCGCGTCGAGGTTTGCCGGCTCGACGAAGTTGTGCGTGATGAACTGGGGCAGGGGGTCCGCGGGATTCCACGCGGCCTGAGGGGTCTGGGAGCGCAACGTGCCCGCCGCGAGCGCGGCAAGGAGCGAAGCCGTCATGAACCGGTGGTGAGGGTGTAGCGCTCCGATGGGGTGACGGGGTTGTAGGAGTAGGAGAGCGGCGCTCGGGGCGTCCGCTTGAGGACAAACCGGATAGGAGCAGGCGAAGCCGAAGGGTTCCCGGTTCAGAAACCATTGCAAATCATTAGCATAATACTGACCAGTTCCGATCCAATCTTTGGGACAACCCTTGTGTCATGGGTCACCGTTGTGGGACAAATTGGCTTGATTTGACCCCCATTGGAACACCTCAAATCTGGCACCATATTTTTTAAGATGTTATGCGTTAAGAGCTAACGCTGTTCCCTGTTTTGAGGCACACCCATTGCTCGTGGATAGGCATGAGCCGTATTCTAGGCATTGATCTGGGCACTACGAATTCCTGCATGGCCGTCATGGAGGGCGGCGAACCCGTCGTCATCCCGAACGCCGAGGGAGCACGCACGACCCCGTCCGTCGTCGCCTTCACCAAGACCGGCGAGCGCGTCGTCGGCCAGGCCGCCAAGCGCCAGGCCGTCACCAATCCCCGCAACACCATTTTCTCGGCAAAGCGCCTGATCGGCCGCAAGTTCTCCGAGGTCCGCGAGGAGGCCAAGAACATGCCCTTCAAGGTCGTCGAGGGTAAGAACGGCGACGCCTACATCGAGGTACAGATCGGCGACAAGGTGGAGCAGTACGCCCCGCAGCAGATCGCGGCGTTCGTCCTCGGCAAGCTCAAGGCCGACGCCGAGGCCTACCTGGGCGAGAAGATCACCCAGGCCGTGATCACGGTCCCCGCCTATTTCAACGACTCCCAGCGCCAGGCCACCAAGGACGCCGGCAAAATCGCCGGCCTCGACGTGCAGCGCATTATCAACGAGCCGACGGCGGCCTCGCTCGCCTACGGCCTCGACAAGAAGAAGGACGAGAAGATCGCCGTGTTCGACCTGGGCGGCGGCACTTTCGACGTCTCGGTGCTCGAGATCGGCGACGGCGTCTTCGAGGTGAAGGCGACGAACGGCGACACGC
>CAISPT010000256.1 GCA_903887455.1 uncultured Opitutaceae bacterium
CCGGTCGAAGCGGAAGCCCTCCGTGAACTTGCCGGCGAAGAGGCGCTCGAAGCGCTCAGCCGCGGCGGGGTCCGGGTCGAGGATCAGCTCCCCCAGGAGCCGGGTCTCCTCCAGGTTCCTCACGATGATCGCCGGGGCGTGCCGCCGGGTGTTCGAGAAGGTGGCCTTCGTCTCCTCGTGCTCGTGCTTGCCGTGGATCACGACCGTGTAGCCGTCGCGCCCGTAGGCCCTGGCGGCCTTCCAGACCTTCTCCACCAGCATGCAGGTGGCGTCGTACTGGCGGACGGCGATGCCCTTTCGGACGAGCCGCCCCTTGTCCTCGTCCGTCGCACCGAAGGCCGGGATGATGACGATGTCCTCCGGGGTCAGGGTGTCCCAGAGGTCGGGCCCCCCGGGGTGGGCCGGGTGGGGGACCCCCTTGTCGGTCTGCAGGTAGCGCAGCCCCCGCTGCAGGAGGTCCTCGTTCACGAAGGGATTGTGGATCAGCTCGGAGAGCATGAAGACCCGCCTGCCGGGGTTCTCGGTCAAGCTCTCGTAGGCGCGCTCGATCGCGTTCTTCACCCCGAGGCAGAACCCGAAGTGGCTGGGGACCAGGTAGTGGACGGCGCCGAAGTCGAGGGTCACCGGGGCCGTGGCCGTCCGCTCGTGGCGGCGGGCGAGCGCCTTGATCGCGGCGCAGAGCCTCGACTGGTAGATGACGCCCGCGGCCGCGTCCTGGTCGTAGATCGCGGTGTTGCGCTCCTTCTCCGGCCGGAACTTGTAGATGAAGTCGTTCTCGCCGAGGTTCAGGTAGGGGACCTGGATCAGGTGGGGGCCGAGTGCCGAGAGGATGCCCGCGAGCGAGGGCGCCAGGCCCTCGGGCCTGGCCTCCAGGCGCTCCACCGGCTCAAAGACCACCTCGGGGTCGGCCGAGGCTCCCTCGACCTGGGTGAAGAGCACGCGGTAGGCCCTGCCGCCGGCATCGACCGTGAACCGCTCGCAGGGCGGGGTGTGCACCCGGAACGAGGACTCGAGGCGCTGGAGCGCCATCTCTTGGCCGGTGCCGGTGAAGGGGAGCCCGGCCTTCGAGCCCAGGCGGCGGACGGCCAGCCTGTTGTTGCCGTCGAAGGCCAGGATGCAGTCGAGCCTGGGTGCGGCTCCCCCCGGGGGCGTGGACATGGGGCTACCTCGGGGCGGAACCGGGCCTCGCCAGGGGTGTGGAGAGGATCTGGCCGAGCTTAGCGACCTCGCGGCCGCCCCCCATCGCGAAGTCGGGCTTGCCGCCGCCCTTGCCGCCCAATTGGGCGCTCAGCTCATTGACGATCTTTCCGGCCTGGTAGCCGGCCTTGATGGCCGCGGGCGAGGCGAAAGCGACGACCGTGGCCTTCTCGCCGAAGGCGGCCCCCAGGCGGACGACGCCCTCTCCGAGAAGGCCCAGCACCTGCGACCCGAGCGCGCGGAGCGCGTCCGGGTTCTCTGCGGGGACGACCGCGGAGACGACCTTCAGGCCGTCGGCGTCGGCCGCACCTGAGGCGAGCTCGTTCGCCAGGTTGGCCGCGGCCTTCTGCTCGAAGGCCTTCAGCCGGCGGTCGCTCTCGGCCTTCTCTGCGAGGAGGGCCTCGACGCGGGCGTGGAGGTCCTCGCGGCTTGCGCCCAGCTTGTGGGCCACGAACTCGACCGTGTCGAAGGCGTGGAGCGCGTGGCGGTAGGCCCCGTCCCCGGCCACCGCCTCGATGCGGCGGGTCCCGGCGGCGATCGCGCTCTCGTGCACGACCTTGATCAGCCCGATCTCGCCCGTCGTGGCGACGTGGGTACCCGCGCAGAGCTCGCGGCTGTAGCCGCCGATGTCCACGACGCGGACGACCTTGCCGTACTTCTCGCCGAAGAAGGCGAGGGTGCCCTCGGGCTTCTTGTCGAAGTCGACCTCGTAGGCGGCGACGGAGGCGTTCTCGATGACCCTCTGGTTCACGAGCTCCTCGATCTCCCGGAGCTGGGCGTGGGTCACGGCCTCGAAATGCGAGAAGTCGAAGCGGAGGCGCTCGGGGGAGTTGAGGGATCCGGCCTGGCGCACGTGGGTGCCGAGCACCTTGCGGAGCGCCCAGTGCAGCAGGTGGGTGGCGGTGTGGTTGCGCTGGATCGCGCGCCGGCGGAGGAGGTCGACGGAGAGCTCGGCGGACGCTCCCGGTGCGGGCAGGTCCGGGCCCGGGGCCACCTTGTGCAGGTGGCGGCCGGACTTGTCCTTCACCGTGTCGGTGATCGTGAACGCCGTCCCGCCCACCAGGGCGTGGCCCGTGTCGCCGACCTGTCCGCCCATCTCCCCGTAGAACGGGGTCTGGTCGAAGACCAGGAAGGCGCCGGAGTCGGACCGGACGACCTCAAGGAGCGTCGCGTGGGTGCCGCGCTCGCGGTCAAGGAGGTAGCCGGTGAAGGCGGTGGGCAGGTGGGCCGTGGTGCCGGAGCCCTCGGTGGCGGCCACGATGACCTCCTTCTTCTGGGCGGCGCGGCCGCGCTCGCGCTGCTGCTCCATCAGGGCCTCAAAGCCCTCGGCGTCGACCGCGATCCCGCGCTCGGCGGCGATCACCTGCGTGAGGTCGAGAGGGAAGCCGTAGGTGTCGTAGAGCTCGAAGACGGTCTGGCTCGGCAGGGAGCCCGAGGCTGCGGCCTCGTCGAAGCGCTTAAGGCCGCGCTCGAGTGTCCTGCCGAAACTCTCCTCCTCGGAGCGGATGACGCGCCTAAGCGTGGACTCCTGGCGCCTGAGCTCGGGGAAGACGTCCCCCAGGGAGGCGACGACCGGGTCCACAAGCTTCTCGAAGAAGCCGGTCGAGAGCCCCAGGTGGCGCCCGTAGAGGGCTGCCCGCCTCAGGATCCGACGGATCACGTAGTTGCGGCCCTCGTTGCCCGGGAGGATGCCGTCGGAGATGGCGCACGAGACGCAGCGGGCGTGGTCGGCCAAGACGCGGAAGGCGACGTCGGTCTTTTCCTGCTCGGTGAGCCCGGTCCTCGCCGTGGGCACGGTCCCCGTGTAGGTGAGGCCGGAGAGCTCCGCGATCCGCGCGAAGATGGGGGCGAAGACGTCGGAGTTGTAGTTCGAGGGCTCGGCCGAGAAGTCGGTGAAGCCCTTCGTCGTGGCGACGATCCCCGAGACGCGCTCGAAGCCCATGCCGGTGTCGACGTGCTTGGCGGCGAGCGGGGAGAAGGTGCCGTCAGAGTTGGCGTTGAACTGGATGAAGACGTGGTTCCAGATCTCGATGCA
>CAISPT010000257.1 GCA_903887455.1 uncultured Opitutaceae bacterium
CGGCTCCGCCATCCAGCGGAAGTCGTCCCAGGGTGCGTTCGGCTTGGGGTCAAACCAGCCGCCCAGGGAGCCGCCGTGGCAGTTCGAGCCCGAGATCCGTGTGATCGTGCCGAAGGACCCCTTGTCCACCTGCTCCTTAAGGAAGATCATCGCCGGGATGGTCCGCATGAAATAGCCCGTTGTGAAGAGCACCTTTGCCTTTGAGACGGCGTCCGCCATCTCAGCGCTCTCGGCCGCAGTGATGCCGAGGGGCTTCTCAGCGTAGATGTGCTTGCCGGCCGCCGCCGCGGCCAGGATCAGGTCCCGGTGGCGGTTTGTCTCGCTGCAGATCACGACGGCCACGATCTCCGGGTCGGCCCAGATCTTCGTGAGGTCGGGCTCCACTGAGGCTGAGAGCTCCTGCGCGCGCCGTTGCGCGCGGAGCGGGTCGTGGTCCCAGACGCTCTTCACCCGGACGACCGGGGCGTTGGAATTGAGCAGCTTGATGAAGCCCGGCGTGTGGATGTGGGCGCAGCCCACGAACGCCAGGACGACCGGCTTGTCGTCTCCGGAGCCCGCCGCTGCTAGGCCCCCGGGCAGGGCGGCCAGGACCGCCATTCCTCCGGCGGTCTTCATGAAGCTGCGTCGATCGAGGCCGCGGGATCCGGGGGCGTTGTCGTGCATGGGGGTGGTGTCGTTGAACCCCTCAATTGGAGCGCTGTCAACGGCACGCGCCGCGAATCCCCCGGGAGCATCTAGCGAGCGGGGTGCCTCCTAAGTAGCCCGTCCCGCACCAGGCCCGCGACCGCCTCGGGCGAAAGGCGGTCCGTGTTGATCACCAGGTCGTACGTGTGCGGGTCGTCGATGTCGCTGCCGAAGTTCGTCTTCACGTAGCGCCTCCGTGCGAGGTCCGTGGCCTCGATCGCCTCGAGGGCTGCATCCCGGCTGCAGTGCTGAAGGTCCATCATCCTCAGGATGCGGGTCTCCCTGCTTGCGACCAGGCGGACATGGAAGCCTCCCGGGAGCGACCAGGTGAGGAGGTGCGCGGCGCGGCCGACGAAGATCACCCGGCCGGAGCGGGCGAGCTGCTTAATCGTCTCCGCGACCTGCTGCTCCAGCTGCCAGAGCGGCGGATGAAGGCCGACCAATTCGCCAATGATCCCCTTTATCTCCGAGACGCGGTCCTCGGGCAGGACGCTGGCCAGGTGCTCGGGAAGCCGGTGGGTGGAGAGCGCGTAGTTGAGCAGGTTCTTGTCGAGGAACATCCAGCTCTGGTTCTCGAGTCCAAAGTCCTTCTCGAGCATCGGCAGCAGGAGTTGGCCCAGGGTCGTGGCGCCGGCACAGGCCTCGCGCGAGAGGGTGATGAAGGGCGGGGAGTCGAGGGACGCCGCCGGGGATTTCGAGCCTTCGGTCTCGTTCATCCGGGTCTGAAAGATGGTCAGGCCGTGTTCGAGGTATGCATGTGAGGACATCTTGACCTCCTTTGGTTTCGTGCGTGTTGAGATTCGCCAATCGCTGGTGGGGTGGGGTAAGACGGGCGGTGCGTCCAGCACGCTCCCCCCGCAGGGGTTTTATAGCGCCGCGCCAGCGCACCCGCCAGAAGAAAACGGGAGGACCGGGCGCCGGCGGTCGGCCCCAGTCGGAGACCTTTTAAGCCGTCGCCGGCTCAGTCCTTCCAGAGGACGAACACGAGCGTTGCAAGGGCCGCGAAGCTCACGGTGGGCCCTATGACCCAGAGCGGATTGAAGGGCAGGTGGTAGTGCGCCACCGCCCAGAGGACCGCCACGCTCTTCAGCAAGATAAGTGCCCAGCAGAACAGGATGACGTTGCGGACGTGGCGCCTGCGGCCGGGCGCGGGCCCGGAAGGCGCGGGATCATCACGGCCGCCGGCGGGCAGGCGGTGGAATAACCGCTCGGGTAACTTGATCGCTGACATGTTTCACCTCCCTGGGGTTAAGGACGTTGAACCAGCTGTTGCGGGAAAAGTAGCCCCGGAGCGCGCCCGCGGCTCCGCATCCTATGACAATTCCCCCTCGTTAATTGCTCCCCTGAAAGACGGGAGCGTTCCGCCGATGAGGGCTAGGTTCGCCGCGCCCGGACGGCCACGCGGTCGAACCACCAGCGGATGAAAGGGGCCCCGAGGCTGTGGAGCCAGAGGAGGGCCTTGATCTGGGCTCCCGGCGCAACCGCAAAGGCCCCGCGCGAGACGCCCTCCAGGGTGACCCGCGCCACCTGGTCGGCCGTCCAGACGCCGCCGCCGGCCGTGATGGCCTTCGTCTCGGCGGGTTTCGTCAGGTTCTCCTCGGCGAGCTGGGGGGTGTCGGTGTCTGGCGGGTAGACGATCGTCACCGCGACTCCGGATCCGGCGAGCTCGCCGCGAAGCGACTCCGCGAGCCCCCGGACAGCGAACTTCGACGGCGCGTAGGCCGTGTAGCCGAAAAGGCCGACGAGCCCTGCACCTGAGCAAACGAGGACCACCGCTCCCTCCGCGCGCGCCCGCATCCCCGGAAGCACGGCCTTCACGGCGTAGAGGCTCCCCAGGTAATTGACGGCGACCGCCCGCTCGAATTCCGCCGTGGGCAGGTCGGTGAAGCGGCCCGGCCGGGCCACGCCCGCCGAGGTGACGAGGATATCCACGGTGCCGTTCTCGCGTTCCGCAGCGGCCATGGCCGCGAGGACCTCGGGCTCCCGGGAGACGTCCGCGGCGGCTGTGGCAACCCTGGCACCCGGGACCGCCGCGAGCACGGTCTGCCTCGCCAAGGCGAGCTTTGCCGTGTCCCGGCTCACCAGGGACACCCGGGCTCCCTGCCTTGCGAGACGGACGGCGATTGCCAAGCCGATCCCGCTAGAGCCCCCGGTGACGAGCGCGTGCTTGTCGCGAAACGTCACGGGGCGGGGGTATGGCGGGCCGGCGTTGTCATGGGAAGCAGTACCCAAGCCCTAGCACAATGTCCTGGCGCGTCAACCGGGGCGCTCGGCAGCCGGTTATGGCATCACGCCTGCTCCCCGGGGGGCCATGATGAACACTGGACTCCTCCTAGCCTGCCTCGCCCTGTCCCCGATCCCGGCCTTGGCCGATCCGCAGCCCGCCAACGGCGCCCTCACCCCAAGCACCGCCCTGGAGGCCAAGGTGTCCGCGGAGTTCAAGTCGAAGCCGGGCGGTCCCAGCGCGTCCGGGCCGATCGAGGTGGTCCGGCTGTCCGAGCAGCCCTGGTACACGGCGCCCGACCATGCGGTCGCCCGCCAGCTCTTCGCCCCGGCCAACTCGCGGTGCACCAGCATGAGCCTGGCCGAGATCGTGATTCCCGCAGGGGTTGCCGTCCGGGAGCACTTCCACAAGCAGCGCGAGGAGATCTACCACATCGTCTCCGGAAAGGGGCTCATGACCCTCGACGGCAGGACGGTCGAGGTGGGGCCCGGCGACACCGTGGTCGTCCGAATCGGCGAGCGCCACAAGATCCTGGCCCACAAGGACGCCGACCTGGAGATGCTGGTCGCCTCCGTGCCCGCGTGGGCGGAGTCGGACCTGAACTTCACGGAATAGCCGGAAGGGTGTCGTCAGTGCCCGGGCCGGGGCGAGGACGCCGCGATTGCATCCAGCTCCGCCAGGCCCTCGGGAGGGATCGGGAGGGAGCCCGCCGCGAGGTTCTCGCGGAGGTGGGCCAGCGAGGAGGTCCCTGGGATAAGGAGGATGTTCGGGGAGCGCCTAAGGAGCCACGCCAGCGCGACCTGCATCGGCTTTGCCCCCAGGCGCACGGCGACGGCGGAAAGGGTGGAGGACTCCAGCGGCGTGAACCCGCCCAGGGGGAAGTAAGGCACGTAGGCGATGCCCAGGCCCGCGAGATCGTCGATCAGGGGATCGTCCTGCCGGTGGGCCACGTTGTAGTTGTTCTGCACGCAGACCACCTCCGTGATCGCCCGGGCCTCGGCCACCTGGGCTGCGGTCACGTTGCTGACCCCGATGTGGCGGATTAGCCCCTTGCGCTTCAGGTCCGCTAGAACGGAGACCTGCTCGCCGATCGATCCCTCAGACGGGCCGTGTCCCGACCCCATCACACGGTAATTGACGATGTCGAGCGCATCGAGGCCCAGGTTCCGGAGGTTGTCGTGGACGCCAGATGTAAGGTCCTCGGCGCTGGTGGCGCGCTGCCAGGACCGGTCGGGAGGGCGCCGGGCGCCGAGCTTTGTCACGATCACGAGCCCCTTGGGATAGGGATGGAGCGCCTTGCGGATGATCTGGTTGGTGACATGGGGACCGTAGAAATCGCTCGTGTCGATGTGGTCCACGCCGGAGGCCACGGCCTCACGAAGAACCGCGACCGCGGCCTCGGGATCCCTCGGCGGTCCCCAGACGCCCGGGCCCGCCAGCTGCATGGCGCCGTAGCCCAGCCGGCAGACGGACATAGAGGTTCCCGGGAACGTGAATCGGCCGCCAAGAGAGGATGCGGTCATGGTGCGGCAGGATTAGCCGGGACTTGAATCGATGCAAACCGCGGCGGCCGATTTTTGGGGCCGGCGCTTCCAGGGCAAAGAACGGGCCCCGTAGAATGGGACATGCGGAGCCGAAAGCTCCTAGTCCCGTGATGCGCTCGCTCAGGCGCGCAGCAGCCCGGGAGTAAGATCGCCAATCCTCTCAAGGAGGCGGACGTAGACGCCCTGACCTTTTTCAAAGTCCGAGAGCCGGAGGAACTCGTTGGGGCTGTGCGCCCGCTCGTCCGACTGTCCGAAGCCGACCATGAACGTGTACGCCTTTAGCTCCCTCAGGAACATGGCCGTGATGGGCAGGCTCCCGCCGACCCGCGCGTAATAGGGCGTCCGTCCGTAGGCCTCCTCTAGCACCTTCGCCACGACTGCGACCCCGGGGTGGTCCGAGGGGATCCTGTAGGGCCGCGCCTCAAGGCCCGGGCGGAGCACCGTCACGCGGGCCCCCGGCGGGCTGTGCCGCAACAGGTGCTCCTCCAGGCGGTCGACCACGGCCCCCGGGTCCTGGTTGGCCACCAGCCGGCAGGTGATCTTGGCGTGCGCCCGGGCCGGGATCACGGTCTTTGTGCCGTCGCCCTGGTAGCCGCCGCCGATCCCGTTGATCTCAAGGGTGGGGCGGGCCCACGCGCGCTCGTGCGTGGTGTAGCCCGGCTCACCGACAAGGGCGTCTATCCCGATCTCCGCCATGTAGGCGCCGGCGTCGAACGGAACCGCGCCGATCTCGCGGCGCAACGCCTCGGTTAGCGGCTCGACCCCGTCGAAGAACCCCTTCACGAGGATCCGCCCCTCGCTGTCCCGTAGCGTGCCCAGGAGCTCCACCATCGCGTGGACGGCGTTCGGGACGGCGCCGCCAAAGAGGCCCGAATGCAGGTCTAGTGCCGCGGTCTCGATATCGACCTCAAGGGCGCAGGCGCCCTTGACCGCCATCCACATCGCGGGCTGGTCGACGGACCACTGGAAGGCGTCCGGGGTGAGGATCATGTCACAGGAGAGGCGCTCCCGCTCGGCCGCCACAAAGGGCCCGAGGTCGCGGCTGCCGATCTCCTCCTGCCCCTCGCAGAGGAACTTCACGTTCACCGGCAGGCGGCCGCGGGTGGCGAGCAGGGTTTCCACGGCGATCAGTGCCAGAAGCAGGTTCCCCTTCATGTCGGCCGCCCCGCGGGCAAAGACGCACCCGTCCTTCACGACCGGCTCGAACGGGGGGCTGGTCCAGAGGTCGAGCGGGTCGGGAGGCTGGACGTCGAAGTGCGCGTAAATGAGGACCGTCGGCTTGCCTGGCGCGTGCAGCCAGTCCCCGTACACGCAGCAGTGCTCGGCCGTGGGGAACGTCCTGACGTTCTCGATCCCGGCCCTCGCCAGCCGGCGCGAGACCCAGTCGGCGGCGCGCCACACTTCGCTCGCGCTGGCGCTCGCCGCGGAGACCGAGGCAATCCGCAGAAACTCAAGGAGCTCCTCGAGGTAGCGCGGCTGGTTTGCGCTCAGCAAGTCCTTCAGGGAAGCAGGGGCGGCGTGGCTATTGCTCATGAAATTCTCAGCCTTGAAAAAGCAGCTGGCCTGGGCTGTCGCCGATCACGACACCCAGTTTGCGAGCATCGAGGTACTCGCCGCCTGTGCCCGACGCCTTGAAGTCCAAGGCCACGCTCCCCTTAACAACCGAGGCTACCCAGAGTAGGGTGGACCAGGCCAGATTGCGGCGGCTCACCAGTTTGCTGTCGATTCCGGACATCGCGGTGTTTCCGCCAAGTTGCGTGCTCGCTCGGCCAGATACAAGGGTCGAATCACCGCGCTTTGGGCAGCCTCGATCCGCTTGAGAGCAATGGGTTGAAGGAACCGATCAGGTGCCAACTCCTCCCCATGAGAGGAGAGATCGCCTTCGGTTTTTTGAACGCAACACATCAAGGGCAATCCCGCCTAAAGTAGCCTTGGCCTTGGCAATGTTTAGTGCTTTCGCTCGACAGATCCAAACATGAGTTTGCAGTGGACAAGTCGACCCTCAGGGGTCGACCAATGCCAGCTCTAATATATTTTCGCCACCTATTGATTTTCAATAATTTGGTGGACCCGATCAGGGTCCATCCGCTCGCTATGACAAAATATTCTGTTTCGCGTTTGTTTCGCGTCACGAGGGATGTTTTCAGGATGCGCTGCGGGATTTTTCGAGGCTTGGGAAGAACATCATCGATTCTTAATTGACCCTAACTCTGCATACATTGTCGTAACCCTGTGGTCGCTTCAAAGAAAACATCTAGAGTCAACGCCCGTAAGACTACGCTTCGGAGGCAAATGACGGCGGCCAAGGGTATCGTGAGACGATATCGAAATAGCCTCAAGGAATTGGCTAAGTAGCGGGGTTGGCCGGGCAGCGCCCTAGCTGCTCGCAGGCTGCCTTTCCCAATCTTCTAGTTTGATCCCAGGTACACGCGAGAATTCGCTGACGTTCGCGGTCACCATCGTCGCGCCAATCGAAAGGGCATGGGCCGCAATGATCGTGTCTCTATCGCCGATCTTCCTGCCCTCGGCCTCAAGAGCCGTCCGAACCGATGCGTAGTATTGCGGAAACGAGCTGCCAATCGGCTCGATGTCGAGCTGTTTTCGGAGCTGTTCCACTCTTCGGGCAAACTTGGTCTCGCCTAGTTTTTGGCGCGCCTTCTCAGCACCAAATTCTAGTTCGGCCAATACCATCACAGACAGCCGCAATTCCCCAGCCGCGAAAGCTGAAGCCATCCTGTCGGTCAGCGGCTTGGATCTACCCGAAAGATACGCCGAAAAGACGTTGGCATCAGGAAGGTAAATCATTCCCAATCGCGTTGAAAGTTAGGGGCTTCGTTGGCAGGAATCGCAGGAAAATCGGGACAGCTACCGGCAAGAGCTAGAAACGCCTTTAATCGGCGTGCGTGTGCGGCTGGGTCGCTCACGGTGAATCCGTCCGTCGTCTTGACCAGCGTAACGGTCTTGGATGAGAGCCGGAACGCCTTCGGCAAACGCAGTGCCTGGGAGTTCCCTGATTTGAATACCTTTGCGGTCGCGGTTGTCATGCGTATATACGGTAGATACGGCAATGGGTTCGTCAAGAAATAGAAGCTTCATGAATCCAATTTGCCACTGAGTGTGGAAGACGAAGAGAGAGCGGAAGAACTTGAGTGAGCGCAGATGTCTTTGTGTGAAGGCGAGGGCGGCAGCCACGCCTGCGCCACCATCCGCCGATGATCTCTGGTTTCGTGGACCCCATAGGGTTCACTACGTTCGTAGTTGACTACGCGTGTAGTGCTACTTTTTTTATGGGGATGAAAGCGTTTCCTATCTCCACCCGCTATACTGCCTCGGAGCTAAAGCTCCTAAACCGTACTGCAAAAGCAGCCCAGATGTCCCGGTCTGAGCTCATTCATGCGCGCTCGCTGGGAAAGGTCGTCACAACCCATGAACTCGCGGATTGGGCCGATGCGGAGTTGGCAAAGAATTCCCCACGCAAGATCCGCCGTGTCTCCAACGCTGCTTGATTCGTCCTTCCTGATTGATCTCGAGCACGAGATCGATTCGGGTGAACCCGGACCCGCGATCGAATGGCTTCGGAAGTCCCGTGGCCATCCGGACCGGCCGCTACTAATATCATGTGTTTCAGTCGCCGAGTTTCTCGAAGGCTACGAAGATGCTAAGCGCGGGCTGAATTTTATATCGCGCTATGTTCCGCAAAACATTGGCTTTAAGCATGCCAAAAAGTGCGCCGAACTGCAAAGACGCGCTCGCAAAGCAGGGCGGAGATTCGGCGAGAATGATGCATGGCAGTTGGCATTTGCAGAGTGCTCGGGTGCCACGATTGTGGCTCGCGATAGGAAAGCATTCAGTCACTTGGGCAGCCGGTACGATCAATTTGATTCATCCTGAAACGGCGTAGCCAGAGATAGGTTTGTTCTGCCTCGCAGAATCCTCTTTTGGCGCCGGCTCAAAGTGAATCTCCAAAGGAGTTGTGGAGTTCGAGTTCGCAAGGCAGAAGCCTTAGTCTCCCAGAGGATTTTGCGGTCCTCCTGTTCGGACCTTCATAGGGAGCTATCTTAATGAACCCGTACCTTGTGCGGACAATGACTGGCCTCTTTGAATGCAACACATCGCGGGCAATACTGCCCAAAGTATCCCTGGCCTCGGCAAACGTGAGCGCTTTCACTTCAGAGATCCAAACAGTCGTCCTGACGGGGGCACGTCGACCCTTAAGGGTCCATCCTCTCACTATGATGGAGGATTCTGTTTCGCATTTGTTTCGCGTCGCGAGGGATGTTTTCAGGATTTGCCGTCGGATCATTTGCATATCGTGACCCTTGACAAGTCGCCTTTTTGGCGACTTCTTTGGTCCAGTACATTGTGAGAATCATAACGGTCAAACGCCTTCGCGAGTATGCCACTCTACATCCAACAATCGCGCCAACCCTGGAGCACTGGGAAGTGCTCATAAGAAGGGGGCAATTCGCAAACCTGGTGGAAATCCGGAAAGTGCTTCCCAGCGCAGATCAAGCCAAGGTTGGAAGCGGAAAAACAGTTACAATTTTCAATATCAAGGACCACTTTCGGCTAATCACCGCCATCCATTATAACCACCAGATTGTCTACATCCTGTTGTTACTTACTCACGGCGATTACGATAAACCTCATTGGAAAAAGAACCTATGAAAACGAGTCCCAAGGTGTCCTTCGGCAAACTCCCGAAGACCTATGACAAGCTGATCAAATTTCACGTTCCGCGGCCCATCCATGATGTGGTAGGGTATCAGAACGCCGTCGAGGTTATCGACGCCCTGGCCGGACAGCAGGTCAATGAGGACCAAGAGGACTACCTTCTCGTGCTATCAGGGATCGTTGAGCGATACGAATCAGAGACGCTACCTGCCCCTCGTCCGGTATCTGGCCTGGCGATGCTGAAGTA
>CAISPT010000258.1 GCA_903887455.1 uncultured Opitutaceae bacterium
ACACGGGCTAGGCCCGCCGCCTTTTTAGGGTCGCGTGGGCCGGAAGCGCGACACACACTGGCCCCAATCCCACACCCACGCAGTGATCCTCCCCAAGACTGACCTCGAGGCCATCCTGCATGCCCGCCACGGATCCGCCCACTCCGTGCTCGGGATGCACCCCCTAACGTACCGCCGCAGCCGCGGTCTCGTGGTCCGCGCCTTCCTGAGGGACGCCGCGTCCTGCGAGGTGGTCCTCGTGGACCAGGTGCCGCCCTCCGTGCACCCGATGAAGCTCGTCGCCCCGGAGGGGCTCTTCGAGGCGTTCATCCCGAAGCACCCGGACGTCTGCGCCTACGAGCTTCGCGCCACCTCCGCCTCGGGGCAGGTGCGCCAGTTCCGCGACCCGTACTGCTTCCTGCCCACCTTGGGCGACCAGGACCTGTACCTCTTCAACGAGGGCAACGAGCACCGGATCTACGACAAGCTCGGCAGCCACCTGCGGGACCTGGGCGGCGTCAAGGGCACGGCCTTTGCCGTGTGGGCTCCGTCGGCCACGCGGGTTTCCGTGGTCGGCGACTTTAACGGCTGGGACGGGCGCTACCACCCGATGCGCAGCCTCGGAGCCTCCGGGGTCTGGGAAGTCTTCATCCCCGGGATCGACGCCGGCACGCTCTACAAGTTCGAGGTCCGCGACGCGCACGGCGGCATCCGGGTGAAGACGGACCCCTACGGGACCCGGTTCGAGAAGCCGCCGGGCAACGCCGCGATCGTCTGCGCGGCCGACGGGTTCGCGTGGTCGGACGGCGCGTGGATGGAGCGGCGCCTGAAGAACGCCGGGCAGCTCGACCGCCCGGTCTCGATCTACGAGGTGCATCTGGGCTCCTGGAGGCGCAAGCCCGAGGAGGGCAACCGGCCGCTCACGTACCGCGAGGCGGCCCCGCAGCTCGCCGACTACGCCGCCGAGATGGGCTTCACCCACATCGAGGTGATGCCGCTCGCCGAGCACCCCTTCGACGGCTCCTGGGGCTACCAGGTCACCGGCTTCTTCGCGCCCACGCACCGCTTCGGCACGCCCGAGGACTTCGCCTGGTTCGTCGACCACCTGCACCAGCGCGGGATCGGCGTCATCCTCGACTGGGTGCCGGCGCATTTTCCCCGCGACGCCTTCGCGCTCGCCGAGTTCGACGGGACGCACCTCTACGAGCACGCGGACCCCAGGCAGGGAGCGCACATGGACTGGGGCACCTTGATCTTCAACTACGGGCGCAACGAGGTGCGCTGCTTCCTGGTCGCCAACGCGCTCGCCTGGTTCGACCGCTACCACCTGGACGGCCTCCGCGTGGACGCGGTGGCCTCCATGCTCTACCTCGACTACTCGCGCGGGGCGGGGGAGTGGGTCCCCAACCGCTACGGCGGCCGCGAGAACCTCGAGGCGATCGACTTCCTGCGGCGGGTGAACGACCTGGTGCACCACTACTATCCGGGCGGACTGATGATTGCCGAGGAGAGCACCTCCTTCCCCGGGGTCACGAAGGCGACCGGCGAGGGCGGCCTCGGGTTCGACCTGAAGTGGAACATGGGCTGGATGCACGATACGCTCCAGTACTTCTCCAAGGAACCCATCCACAGGAAGTTCCACCAGAACGATCTCACCTTCGGCATGCTCTACCAGTACGCCGAGCGGTTCGTCTCGGTCTTCTCCCACGACGAGGTGGTCCACGGGAAGGCGTCGATGCTCTACAAGATGGGGGCCTGGCACATCCCCGAGAAGGCGTCCAACCTGCGCGCCCTCTACGCCCACATGTGGGCGTATCCCGGAAAGAAGCTCCTGTTCATGGGAAACGAGTTCGGGCAGGCGCAGGAGTGGAACCACGCCGCGAGCCTGGACTGGCACCTGTGCCAGTACATGGACCACGAGGGCATCCGCCGGCTTGTCGGAGACCTGAACCGCCTCTACGTCTCGGAGCCCGTCCTCGGGTCGAACGACTTCAATCCGCACGGTTTCCGCTGGATCAGCTGCCTGGACGCCGACGCCAACGTGGTCGCGTACCTTCGCTCTGACGCCTCCGACCAGACCCTGTTCGTGGTGGTGGGCCACTTCGGGGGCGCCACCCGCTCCTACCGGGTGGGGGTTCCGCGCCGGGGCTGGTGGAAGGAAGTCCTCAACTCGAACAGCGAGTACTACGGGGGCTCGGGCCTCGGCAACGACGGGGGCCGCTCCTCGACCGAGGTCCCCCACGACGGCTACACGCAGTCGATCGAACTGACGCTTCCCCCGCTCACCACCCTTGTCTTCAAGTGGTCGGCTTCCAGTTAGTGCACTTTGGATGCCTTAGCGGCCGGCCCGCACCCCGGAAGTTTTTTACTGGCGCAGTGCCGGCTCCCTCCGCATGGTATTTGGCAGTATGCGAACTTCACGCATCTAACGAATGGCGCGCAAAATAAGCTTCATCAACTACAAGGGAGGCGTCGGCAAGACGTCGCTCATTGTTAACACAGCCGCTGCACTAGCCAAGATGGGCAAGCGCGTGCTTCTGTTCGACCTCGACACCCAGTCGAACGCGAGCATCTGGCTGTTGAAGCTCGACCGCTGGAACAAGATCAACGCCACCGGCGACGGCTCGATCTACTCGATCTTCGACCCGGGCAAGGCCCAGATCAAGGACATGGTCATCAAGGACGTGGTCGAGGGTAAGGCCGGCGAGAAGCTGCTGCCCGGCCTGGACCTGGTGCCGACGACCTTCAACCTGGTCGACCTCGAGGCCGAGTACATCGGGGACCCGAAGCGGCCCGCCTACCTGGTCTTCTGCGAGCAGGTCGCGGCCCTCGAGCCGAACTACGATTTCATCCTCTTCGACTGCCCCCCGAACATCCTGCGCGCCTCGCAGTGCGGCGTGTTCACGTCGAACGAGATCTATGTGCCGTCCAACCCCGACGCGCTCAGCCTGATCGGCTTCACGCTCCTGGTCGACAAGCTCCAGAAGTTCCACGCGCTCTCGGGCAGCTTCCGGAAGGCCTCGATGGGCGCCGCGGCGCAGGTCCAGGGCCTCATCTTCAACTCGATCCGCACGGGCGTCGACATCGAGGTCCCGAAGATGAGGATGCAGCTTCGCCTCAACCAGTTCCGGGCCGCCAAGCGCGCGGCCCCCTCGGCCAAGATCTTCTCGACCCAGATCCGCGACGCGATGGTGGTCAGGCGGTCGGTCGCGCTCGGCCTCCCCGTGATCCTCGTCGGATCGGAGGGCGCAGACACGACCGACTCCGTGACCAACGATTACCGGAAGCTCGCTTCCGAGCTCGCGCAGCACGAACCCGCTTTCTAGCCCTACGAAAATGGCCCAACCCAAATACACCGAAAAGGATTGGAACGACGTGCGGACCGCGTTCGCCAGCTCCATCATGGTGGATACCCAGGTTTCGAGCCTCGCTCAGAACCTCGACGGACCGGTGTGGCCGGTGAAGTCCAAGGACGAGACCCCGGCGAAGTACATCGACCTGAGCTACGAGGAAGCCATCGAGCTCCTGGCGCTCAAGGGCCAGGAGCCCGACAAGCTGGACCTCCTGATCTCGATCCTGAAGGAGACCCTGGCCTTCGACGACCCGTTTGGCGACATGGTGGAGCAGACCGAGGCCGCCTCGGTGAGGGACAACCCGCTCCTGAAGAACATGACCCGGATCGGCGTCCCCGAGAACTTTCCGATCGCGCTCACGGCGCTCGGGCCCGACACGGTCGAGTTCTGCAAGCTCGAGCACCTGAAGACGCTCGGCGAGTTCGCCGTCTTCGCGCAGGGCATGTCGCAGAGCGTGATCGTCGGCGGCGACTTCAGGAAGCTGCTGAACGCGCTCTCGAACCTCGACGAGGCGACCCTCGCCGAGATCCTGCCCTTCAGGAAGGGCGCGAAGGGCCTGCACCTGATCGAGGCCCTCGGCCACGCCGCGCGCCTTCCGAACCCGATCCCCAAGGCCGTCGAGTCGGTGGCCTGGTTCGAGGCCGACTTCAACCAGCTCAAGAAGGACTTTGTCGAGAACCCGAACCTTACCCGCCAGCTCGGCGTCCTCGGTAACGTGGAGCTCGAGAAGAAGGTGCAGGAGCTCATCCGCCAGCTGATCAAGCCCGGCAGCACCTCCAGCCTCGCCCAGACGGGCAAGGGCGGCTTCTTCTCGCGCCTCTTCAAGAAATAGGCCGTAGGCCGAGCCGAGACCGCCACGCAGGATGTCTGATCCCTCCAATATTCGGTTTCCCGTAAAGCGGACTGAATCTGTAGGGAACCTCTCGCTGCGGCGAAACCGGACGGATACAAATCTCCCGTTCACCGTCTCCGAGGCCACGGCCCAGGCCAGGGAATCCATTCGTGCCATCGTCTCGGCGACCCGGCCCGCGGTCGGGGGCAGGGCGGCGGGAGAGGACGCGCGGATCGCCGACCTGGAGCGCTCGCTCAGGCAGCTAGAACTCAAGCTCGCCGAGCGCGAGCGCATCGTCCAGGACCGCGAGGCGCGGCTGAAGGAGTTCGAGCGGGAGCTGGCGGAGGCGGAGGCGCTCATGGCCGCCCGCGAACAGCTGGTGGCGGCCTCCCGCAAGTCCACCTCCTCCTCGGTCTCCCCGGAGGAGAAGGCTGCGCTTGAGGGGCTTAGGGCCGAGCTCGAGCGTCAGGAGGCGGTCCTCAAGGAGGCCCAGAACGCCCTTAGGGAGCGCGAGCAGTTCATGGACGAGAGTGAGACCCGGCTCTTCGAGAAGGTTCAGGCCCAGCAGGAAAGGGAGATCGAGCTCGACCAGAAGGAGGAGGAG
>CAISPT010000259.1 GCA_903887455.1 uncultured Opitutaceae bacterium
CAGGGACCGGGCCCGAGGCGGACTCTGCCGCCCTACTTGGTCCCCGCCGTCCACTCGATCGCCCCCGTCAGGTGCTGGCGATACAGGGGGTCGGCCCACATCTCCTCGGTGTGCCCGAGCGCGGTTTGGAAGACACGCCCCTTCTCGCTCTGGGTGTACCAGACGAGCGGGTGGTCGCCCATCCTCTGCTTCACGCCGGCGAACCACCGGTTGTCGTCGACGCTGTAGGTCGACTCGTCGATCGAGATCAGGACATGCACATCGGCGCGGGGATCACGATTGAAGCTATACCACTCGTCGGTTGTGACCCATTCGGCCGCGGGGAAGAAGCTGGTCGCGGGATGGGTGCGGTCCTCGATCACCAGGCGGGCCTTCTGGGCCGGGGGGTGCCCGATGAACTTGACGCCGAGCTGCTGGTTGTACCAGGGCCAGTCGTACTCGGTATCCGCCCCGGTGTGGATCGTGATCAGGCCCTTGCCGCCCTTCACGAATCCCTCGATTGCAGCCTTCTGCTCGGAAGAGAAAATCGTCTTTGTCGTCATCAGGAAGGCGATGACGTCGAAGTGGGCCAGGAACTCGGGCGTGACGAGCGAGGTATCCTCGGTCGCCGTGATGCCCCACTTCTGGTGCTGCGCGATCTCCTCCAGGGCCTTGATGCCCGTGGGGATCACCTGGTGGCGGTAGCCCGCCGTCTTTGAGATCACCAGGATGTTGATCCTGGGGCCCACCGGTGCGGGGGCATCTGCGGCGAGGACGCCGCCGAGGAGTGAGAGGGTCATGAGGAGGCACAGGGTCGTTTTCATGGGGAAAGGGGGTGACCTTGGGGGGCGCTTTGGGTGCCGCCCGACGGGCTGGTGTCGGGGAAAGCCCATGCTACGCCTTCCCCGCCGAGAAGAAAAGCAGATCCTAAGGGCCTTGCGGCCGCCGTTCGCTAGACGCCGTAGACCTCGCTCGCCTTCCGCTCCAGGTGGGCGAGGAGCGGCTTGGCCGAGAGCGGCCGGCCCGTCACGCGCTCGACGAGCGCCCGCGCCGTGTAGCGCTGCCCCCGGGAATGGATCCTGTCCCTGAGCCACCCGAGAAGGGGCGCGAACTCGCCCCTCGCGAGGGCCGCGTCCAGGTCGCCGAGGTCAGCCTGCGCCTGCTCGAAGAACTGGGCCGCGTAGAGGTTGCCAAGCGTGTAGGTCGGGAAGTACCCCACCCCGCCGAACGCCCAGTGGATGTCCTGAAGGACGCCCCGCGCGTCATCCGGCGGCGTGAGTCCCAGATAGGCCTTCATCTTCGCGTTCCACGCCCCCGGCAGGTCTCTGACCGCCAGATTTCCCGTAAGCAGTTCCTTCTCGAGCTCGAAGCGCAAGAGGACGTGGAGATTGTAGGTCGTCTCGTCGGCCTCGACCCGGATCAGGCTCGGCTCGACGTGGTTGACCGCCCGGTACCAGTCGTCCACCGACACCCCCCTGGTCCCCGGGAAGGCCGCCTGGAGCCTCGGCAGGAAATGAATCCAGAAGGAGCGGCGGCGTCCGACAAAGTTCTCCCAGAGCCTCGACTGGCTCTCGTGGATCCCCATCGAGACATGGTCCCCACAGGGCGTTCCGAAATGCTCCGTCGGCAGGCCCTGCTGGTAGAGGCCGTGCCCGGCCTCGTGCATCACCCCGAAGAAGGCGTCGTTGAAGCGCCGCTCATTGTAGCGCGTGGTGATCCGCGTGTCCGAGGGCCCCAGGTGGGTGCAGAAGGGATGGGCGCTCACGTCGAGGCGCCCCCGGTCGAAGTCGAATCCGATCGCGACCAGCGCCTCCCTGGCGAGCGCCTCCTGAGCGGCCCTCGGGTAATCCCCGGTCACGAGCTCCCCGCGCCCTTTCCTTGCGGACCCCGCGATGCGGCCCACCAAGTCGACCAGCGGGGCGCGCAGTGACTCGAATACCGCGGAGACGCCCAAAGCCGTCTCGTCCGGCTCGTATTCGTCAAGCAGGGCATCATAGGGGTGAGCCGTCGGCCCGAGGCAGGCCGCCTGCTGGCGCTTGAGCCCGAACATCTGCTCCAGAACCGGCGCGAACGACGGAAAGTCCGAGGCCTTGCGCGCCTGGACCCAGGCCTGCTGGGCGACGACGCCGACCCGGGCCAGCTCGGCCACCAGGTCCGACGGCATCTTCTTGGCACGGTTCACGGACCGGCGCGCCTGCCTCACGTTGACGGCCAAGTCCGAGTCCTCGGCGCCCAGCGACCCCGAGGACTCGAGCGCGCCCAACGTGTCTGAGAGCCTGTCCGAGGTGAGGCGCTCGTGGGCCAGGCGGGCCAGGAGCGAGAGCTGGTCGCCGCGGAAGTCCGCCGCCTTCCTTGGGAGCTGGGTCTGCTCGTCCCAGCTAAGGACCTGGCCGGTGTAGCTAAGGAGGCTGATCTCGCGCAGCTCCGCTAGGAGCGCGGCATAGGATTTCTCGCGGGTAGGCATGGCAGTATCTGACCCGCGGCAACAGGCCACGTAAAGCGCCAAGCCGTGGCACTGGCCGCCGGCCGGGCCTCGGCCGTCGGCGACTCAGGGTTGACGGGGCTACGCATTGAAGGGTGAATTGCCCGGTGAAGATCACTCCCGGCTCACGCCTGCTTTTCATCGGCGACTCGGTCACGGACTGCGGGCGCCTCCGGCCGGTGGGCCGGGGATCGCTCCAGGCGCTCGGGTCCGGCTACGTCGCCGAGGCGGCGGCGCTCCTGGAGCCCTTCTACGAGAAGCGCCCGGTGCAGATCGTGAACATGGGGACCGACGGGGACGCGGTGACGGACCTGGCCCGGAGGTGGGAGGCGGATGTCTTCGGCGTCGAGCCCCAGTGGCTTTCGGTCATGATCGGCATCAACGACGCGTGGCGGCAGGTCGGCCGGGCCGCGGTCGCAGCCTCGGTCACCCTGGACGTCTTCTGGGACACCTACAGCCAGCTTCTCGCGCGGACTCGGCCGTCCCTGAAGGGCCTTGTCCTGATGACCCCCTACTACGTCCAGACCGACCGCGCGGACCCCATGCGCATGATGATGGAGGAGTACGCCAAGGTGGTGAAGGACCTGGCCCAAAGGCATGACGCCGTTCTCGTGGACACCCAGGCTGCGATGGACCGGGTGCTCGCTCGGCTCGACTACAAGGCGGTCGCGCCCGACCGGATTCACCCCACCAAGCTCGGACACCAGGTCCTGGCCCACGCCTTCACCCGGGCTGTAGGCATAACGCCTCGCCGACGCCGCTAGGCCGACAGCTAGCAGCCCCAACACCGCGTGGATGTCAGGTGACCGGCAGTACTGACAGGATCAACCCATTGGTAAGGCATTTTCACGTGAAAAGTACGTATAGTATCAAAGATGCCCAAAGCCAATTCACGAGCTTGGTGCGGGAAGCCGAGTAGGAGGGCTTGGCTACGATCACCCGCCACGAGAAGGCTGTCGCCTACATGATGGGCGCAGACGACTTGGCTGCCCTTATCGAGACAACGGAACTGCTCGCCAATCCTCGGGCCCGCAAGGCGATCGCGGACGCTGAAGCAGGGA
>CAISPT010000260.1 GCA_903887455.1 uncultured Opitutaceae bacterium
CTTCTCGCGGTAGTCGACCGTCAGCGGGAACCAGTCCTGGCCCGGCTTGGTGGTCGAGGCAACTGTCGTGGCGACGAAGACGTTGGTCTCGCCGACGGTCACGTTGACGGCGCCGTTGGCGAGTTTGCCAATGGAGCCCGTGGAGAATTTGATCCCGTATTCCGGGACGGTAACGTTGTGTTTCTGATTCATGTCTTTGATTTCTTTGTTCTTAAGTCACTGACGCCGGCGGGGGTGGGGTGCCGGACTCTATTTGGGTGGCGATGCGCGGGGCGCGCGGGCCCTGCGTGCTTTGCGTCGGTCTCGGTTCGAGACTCGAGAGATTTCCGTTTGGCGCCCGGGCAGGGCCGGGGCCTCCTGGCGCCAAACGGAAATGTCCCGCTTCTCTAGTCGAGTGTCCTAATGACAACAGGCGACCCGCGGATCGGGTCGCCTGTGTGGCGAAAGCGTTATTTGCGCAGATTTAGCTTCTGCAGCAGTTCGTTGTACTTTGGCAGGTTGTGGTGCTTGAGGTAGTCGAGCAGCTTGCGGCGGCGGCTCGCCATCTGGAGCAGGCCCCTGCGGGAGTGGAAGTCCTTCCGGTGGGTGCGAAGGTGCTCGGTGAGGTGGTTGATTCGGGCGGTCAGAAGAGCGATTTGCACCTCGCTCGAACCGGTGTCCTTATCGTGGATCTTGTACTCTGCGATTATCTCGGGCTTAACGACTGTAGGCATTTTGTATTTAGTTGGGTTGCACGACTGTAGGAGACTTCTTGCGAAGTCCCGTGCCACCAGCCCCTCGGGGGTTTGAGCCCCGTTTGGCCGGCGTCACCGTTCCAGCCCGGCGGGATGCCGGACCAGTCATGGCGGGCCCCTCAACTGTCGGGTACCCACTGACGCAAGGGAATATCGTCAAAAACCGGGCCCCGAGGCGCAAGGCCAAAATTCACGGAATTCCGGCCTATCCCTGGATCAGGTGCAGGGCCTTGATCCCGGAGCATCCGGGCACCCTGCGGACCCTGTCCAGGATCTCGGCCTTGTTGAGGAACAGCTCGTTGCGCACGACCGCGTGGGTCGCGTGGATGATCAGGCGCATGCGCTCGTCGATCCTGACCGCGTGGGAGTAGGAGGCGTTTGCCGGGCCCACGATTTCGGGCCAGACGTCACGGATCGACTGCTCCGCCGTGAGTACCCCGATGCCGTACTTGGCCTTGAGAGCCTCGATCACCTCGCTCACCCCCTTAGAGGGCTTGCGGCGGATCCCGCGCGGGTCCTCGGAGGGTATCCTCCGCAGAGAGGCGATCAGGTCCTCGGCCATGCGGCTGAGCCTGTGGGGTTCGTCGGACATGACCTACGCGACCCCCTTGAGCGCGGCGCGGACGGCGTCGAACACGGTGTCCACCGTGTGCAGCCGGACGCAGAAGTTGTGGTACGAGTCGGCGGGGACGCACTTCTCCGGCGCGACGCAGGCCGCGCATGGCGAGGGGGGAACGAGCTGGGTGTGGCCCTCCCCGTGGGGCCTGAAGAGCATGGGGTTCTGCGAGCCGTAGAGGGCGACGACCCGCGCGCCGACCGCCGCGGCGACGTGCATGGGGCCGCTGTCGTGGCAGAGCATGACCCGGCATGCGGCGGCGAGCGCGGCGAACTTGGGGAGCGGGGTCTGGCCCTCGACCACCAGCAGGTGGGTCTTGGCCTTGGAGCGGATGGCCGAGATGAGACCGCCCTCGGAGGGGCCGCCGGCCAGGACCACCTGCGCCCCTAGCTCGTCCTGGACGCGGTCGCACAGGGCGGCGAAGCGGTCGGAGGGCCAGATCCTCCACGCGCTGCGGCTGCCGGGGTGGACGAGGAGCGTGCGGCCGGAGGCGCCGACGAAGCGCCGCCACTCCGCGACGTCCGCCTCCCCGGGGACGAGCCGAACCTGCCGGGTCGAAACGGGGACTCCCGCCGGGCCGAGCGCCTTCATGTAATACTCGCTGATAGGCTGAGCCTCGTGCACCTCGGCGGTCTCGTAGACGATGTCCGAGTAAAGGGCTCGGAGCTTCACCGGGTGGGCGCCGTGGTGGAGGACGACCCGTAGCGGGGCGCCGCTCAGCCGCGAGACGAGCGCCGTCTTCTCCGTGTTGTCGATGTCGAGCACGTGCGTGAACCGCTCGGCCCGGACCCTGGAGACGAACTCCGGCCACGCGGCGAGCCCCTTCGGAAGCTCGAGGACCTGGTCCACGTCGGGGTTTAGGGAGAGGATGGGCGACCACGCCGACTCGACGAGTGCGGCCAGGTGCGCGCCGGGCCAGTGGAGCCTCAGGTTCCTGAAGAGGGAACCCAGGAGGACAACGTCGCCCAGGTAGCGGCGCCGGATGACGAGGACCCTCGGGGTTTTCTCCATGGGGCGGAGCCTCCGCGGGCTAGGAGGCCTCAGTCCGCTGCCGGTCGTAGAGGGTGCGGTAGAGGCCCTCGCCCGCGTAGAGCTCGGAGTGGTTTCCCCGGGCCACGATCAGGCCCTTGTCAAAGACGAGGATCATGCTCGCGTCGCGGATCGTGCTGAAGCGATGGGCGATGATCAGGACGGTCTTGCCAACCACCAGCTTCCTGAGGGCGTCCTGGATCATCTGCTCGCTCTGGGAGTCGAGGGCCGAGGTGGCCTCGTCCAAGATGAGGATCGGGGCGTTCCTCAGGAAGGCTCGGGCGACGGCCAGGCGCTGGCGCTGGCCCCCCGATAGCCTCGCCCCGCGCTCGCCCACGATCGTGTCGTAGCCCTTGTCGAAGGCGCGGATGAACTCGTCGGCATGCGCCTGGACCGCGGCGGCCCTCACCTCCTCGGGCGTCGCGTCAAGGCGGCCGAGGAGAAGGTTGTTGTAGACCGTGTCGTTGAAGAGCATCGGATCCTGGGACACGAGGGCGATGTTGCGCCTGAGGTCGGAGAGGCGCATGTCGCGGATGCTCACCCCGTCGATCGTGATGCGGCCAGACTCGGCGTCGAAGAAGCGGGGCACCAGGTTGGCGAACGTCGTCTTCCCCGCACCGCTTGGGCCCACGAGCGCGCACACCGTGCCGGCAGGGATCTCCGCCGAGACGTTCGTCAGCACCGGCTCGTCCGACTTGTAGGCGAACGTCACGTCCCGGAAGGAGATGTTGCCCCGGGCGCGACCGAAATCCACCGGGCGGTCGGGATCCCGGATCGTGACCGGCTCGTTGAAGACGACCTCCAGCCGGTCGAGCGCCGCCTCGCCCCGCTTGATGTCGTTGTTGATCGCCCCGAGCTTCTTCACGGGGTCGTAGCTCATGAAGAGGGCGCCCACGATGGCCAGGAACGAATCCCACGTGACGCCCGCGAACTTCGCATAGACGAAGACGACGGCGATCCCGAAGGCGGAGATGATCTCGATTGAGGGGGCGAGCGCCTGCGCGTACTTTGCGACCTTCAGCTGGATGGCGATCAGGGCGCTGGTCTCCTTTGAGAACGCCTGGGCCTGGCGCTCCTCGAGCCCGAAGGCCCTGACCTCCTTGGCGGCGCCGAGGTTCTCGGAGAGGCTGTTCGTCACGGAGCCCATCTGGGCCTGCATCTGGTAGGCCCTCTTCACGAGCTTCTTTCCAACGTAGCGCACCGGGAACACGCACAGGGGCACGATCGCCATGCACGCCACCATGAGTGCGCTGCCCTTTTCGTGGGAGGCCAGGTAGAGCACATAGCCGAGCGCGCAGAGCAGGGTGGCCGGCTGCTTCATGCCGTCGTTGGCGACGGTCGTTAGGGTTGTCTGGAGTTGGTTCGTGTCGGCCAGGCCCCTTGAGATCAGGTCCCCTGTCGTCTGCCGCTGCAGGAAGCTGAGCGGGAGCACCTGGAGCTTCCGGAAGTAGTCCAGGCGGATCGCCTCGAGGATCCGGACGCCGGCCACCTGGATAAGGTAGGTGTTCAGGTAGCCGGCCAATCCCCGGACGACGAACACGAGCGGCAGCTCCATCGCGATCGCTACGATCTGCCAGGTGGTCATCGGCACCGCGTTCGTATCGAACACGCGGGGGAAGACGTGCTTGATGATGTAGGGCACGCCGATGCCGTTGGCGGCGCCGAAGATGATCCCCGCCGTCAGGGCGCCAGCCAGCGTCCCCCGGACGGGCCGGAGGTAGGGGAGGTAGGGCTTGAAGCGGCGGAACATGCTTAGGGTTGGGGCGTTGGCGGGGGCTCCTTCTCCTGGGCGCCTAGTCCTTGGAGGACCTCACATCCAAAGCGTCCCGGAGGCCGTCGCCTAGGAAATTCAGCGAGAAAAGCGTGAGCGAGAACAGGGCGCCTGGGAAGACGAGCAGCCACCAGTACTCCTCCATCTTCTCCGACCCGTCCTTGATGAGGACGCCCCAGGAGCTCATGGGCGCCTGGACCCCGAGCCCGAGGAAGCTCAGGAACGCCTCCAGGAGCATGACCGAGGGAATCGTGAGCGTCGTGTAGACGATGACCGGCCCGAGCACGTTCGGGATCAGGTGCTTGAAGATGATCCTGCGCCTTCCAAGGCCCAGGGCGCGGGCGGCCTCGATGAACTCCATCTTCTTGATGGACATCACCTGGCCGCGGACGATCCGCGCCATCGTGAGCCACTCGACCGCCCCGATCGCGAAGAAGAGCAGGAAGATGTTCCGCCCGAAGAAGACCATCAGCAGGATGACGAAGATCGCGAAGGGCAGCGCGTAGAGGATGTCCACCAGGCGCATCATGACCGCGTCGACCTTGCCGCCGACGAAGCCCGCCACCGCCCCGTACGTGACGCCGATGGCAAGCGCGACGAAGGTCGCGACCAGGCCAACGGTGATGGAGATCCTCCCGCCGTAGAGGATGCGGGCCAGGAGGTCCCGGCCGAGGGTGTCGGTGCCGAGCCAGTGCTGGGCCGACGGGGGGACCGCCCCCAAGTCCAGGTTCTGGTCCTCGTAGGACTGGGAGAAGAACGGCCCCGCCGCACAGGCGAGGGCGAGCACGACCAGCACCACGGCCCCGGCGGTCGCCAGCCTGTTGCTCTTCAGGCGATGCCAGGCGTCGCTCCAGAGCGAGCGTCCGCGCTCGGTCTCTTCGGTGCTCATTCGAACTTCAGCTTCGGGTTGAGCCACACCTGGACGACGTCGACCGCCAGGTTCATTCCGATGATGAAACCGGCGTAGAGAACGACCGTGCCGAGGACCAGCGTGTAGTCCCGGTTGAAGGCCGAGTTCACGAACTCGCGCCCGATCCCGGGGATCTGGAAGATGGTCTCGATCACGAAGGAGCCTGTCACGATCCCCGCGATCGCGGGCCCGAGGAAAGAGACGACGGGGGTGAGGCCGCCCCTAAGCGCGTGCCTCATGATGACGCGGGTTTCGCTGGCGCCCTTCGCCCTGGCGGTGCGGATGTAGTCCTGGCTCAGCACCTCGAGCATGCCGCCGCGCGTCAGGCGCGCGACATAGGCCGCGTAGACCAGGCCCAGCGTCAGGCTCGGCAGCACGCGGTCGATCGGTCCGTACCAGCCCGAGGCGTTGAACCAGCCGAAATGAATGGCGAAGACGAGGATCAGGACGGGGCCCATGACGAAGGTGGGGATGCAGATCCCAACCATCGCGAAACTGGAGCACACGTAGTCGATCCAGGTGTTGCGCTTGATCGCCGCCAGGACCCCGAGCGGCAGCCCAAGCCCGAGCGCCACGGCCAGCGAGATAAGGCCCAGCTCGATCGACACCGGCAGCTTCTCGGCGATGATCTCGTTGACCGTGCGGGTCGGGTACTTGAAGGACGGTCCCAGGTCCCCGCGCAGGACCTTCCCGCAGTAGTCCAGGTACTGGGCATAGAGGGGCTTGTTGAGGCCGTAGTGGGCCTCGAGGTTCCTCATGATCTCGGGCGTCACGGCGCGTTCGGCGGTGAAGGGCCCTCCCGGGACAAACCGGATCATGAAGAAGGTGGCCGTGATGATGACCCACACCACGGGGATCGTCTGCACGAGGCGCTGGGCGACGAAGCGGATCATTCGCGTCTCGGGCGCACCGGGCGCCTGTGGGACCCGCGCTCGGGTCGTTTGATGGGCGAAAGGGCGAGGCTCATTTGGCGGACTGGCCGAGCATCGCCTCTCGCCGCTCCTTGAACTCGTTGCCGGGCTTCCACGCGGGCCAGCGCTCGGCGCGTGCCGTCACCAGGGCGAGCTGGAAGAGGACGTCGGAGTCCTGCGCGGCGCCGCGCAGGTCCCACCAGGGCTTAATGACGTCGGTCGGCTTGTGGTAGTCGTCCGCGATGTACTCGGCCCGCCGCATCGCGCCGTAGCCCTCGGGCTTGCCGATGATCTCCAGGCCCGGGGCCTCGTAGAACGCGGGCACGCCGACCTTCGCGAACTCGAAGCTGTCGGCGCGGTAGAAGAACCCCTTCTCCGGGTTGCTCTCCGGGGTGAGGTGGCGGCCCTGGCGGGCGACGATCGCCGCCGCGTCATCGTCGAGGGTGGAGCTGCCGAAGCCCACCACCTCGATGTTCCGAGCGAGCCCCGCAGGCTGCATCCCGCCGGTGCCGTCGAGGTTGATGTCGGCCAGGGTCCTAGTGAGCGGGTAGAGCGGGTTCTTGCAGTAGTATTCCGCGCCGACCAGGCCCTGTTCCTCGCCGGTGAAGCCGATGAAGAGGATTGTGCGCGGCGGGCGCTCCGAGGGGGGCAGCTGGACGAACTCGCGGGCGATCTCGAGCATGGCGGCGCAGCCGGAGGCGTCGTCGGCGGCCCCGTGGTATACAGGGTCCCCCTTCAGCTTTGGGTTCCTCCCCAAGTGGTCCCAGTGGGCGGAGATCACGACGTACTCGCCCTTCCTCGCGGGGTCCGCCCCCTCGAGCTTTGCGATCACGTTTCGCGAGGCGAGCGGCCGGATTGAGTTGCTGATCGAGAAGTTGACCGTCGAGGGGAATTCCACGGGACGGAAGTCGGGTCTTACAGCCGCGGCCTTCAGGGCGTCGAAGTCCTTGCCGGCCGCGGCGAAGAGTCTCTTGGCAAAGTCGAGGGTGAGCCAGCCCTGGACCTTGAGCGTACTGCCGCCGGCCGGATCGACCAGGCCGAAGCTCTCGCGCCCCCAGCTGCCGGTGACGACTGCGAACGGGTAGCCCGCGGGCCCCGTCTCGTGGACGATCAGGCAGGCCGCCGCGCCCTTGGCCGCGGCCTCCTCGAACTTGTAGGTCCAGCGGCCGTAGTAGGTCATGGCCTTGCCCTTGAACATGGTCTCGTCGAGTTTGGTCGGGTCCTTCGGGTCCCGGACGGGCGGGTCGTTGATCAGGACGACCACGGTCTTGCCGCGGACGTCCACGCCCTTGAAGTCGTCCCAGGCGTATTCCGGGGCCACGACCCCGTAGCCGATGAAGACCACCGGGCTGTCCTTCACCGTCACCAGGGGCTCTGGCACCCGGGAGCTCACCACGAAGTCGTTCACGGGGGTCGGCACGATACGCGTTGCGCCAAAGCTGAACGCCACGGTGGGCTGGGAGAGGATCCCGACCATCGGGACGCTCTGGACGAAGGTCCCGTCGGGGTTTCCCGGCTCCAGGCCCAGCTTCTGAAACTCCGCCTGCAGGTAGGCGACCGACTTCTCCTCGCCAGCCGAACCGGGGGCCCGGCCCTCGAACTCGTCTGAGGCGAGGACCTGGATGTGCTCCTTGATCCTCGCTGCGGCCTGGTCGAGCCGGGCGGGGTCCTCCTGGGCAGAGGCGGTCAATAGCGTCGCAAAGGCTAGCCCTGACAATGAAATAGACCTCATCGGGCCCGAGTGTTCGCCCCTCCAAGAAAATGGCAACCCTGCCTTCTTCCGATTCGGCGGAGTTTGACTGCCACGGCCCCGGCCTCGAAGGTGTCAGGCGCCCGGCCAGCGCCCCGTGGAGCACCTCCCTGGGGCGCGGTCCAGCGCAACCTTCTCTCATGAGCGACTACCTGACCGAACTCACGCTTCGAATCGACGCGGCCAAGGCGGCCGTGCTGGCCGAGACGGCCCTGCTTCACCGGGAGTTCGGAAAGGCCGAGAGCAGGTGGAAGAGCGACGGAACGCGGGTGACGGCCATCGACATCGCGATCTCCGAGAACATCTTCAAGCGCCTTAAGTCGAGCTTCCCCGCTGACCAGATGTTCAGCGAGGAGCTGCCCGAGGGCGACGGCCCGGTCGCGGTCACCTCGCGCTTCGCGTGGGTCCTCGACCCGATCGACGGCACCAACAACTTCGCGCTCGGGATACCGTACTGCGCGATCTCCCTGGCGCTCGTGGTCCACGGCGAGCCGGTCTACGGGGTCGTCTATGACCTCGCGCGGAAGGTGCTCATGCACGGGGGCCCCGGCTTCGGCATGTTCGACGGAGAGCGCAAGGCCACCGTTTCGCAGGCCGAGCCGACACCGGAGACCCTGGTCGGCTTCCACAGCCCGAGCGACAAGTCCCTGGTCCCGGCCGCCGACGCCGTCATCCAGCACTTCAAGATCCGGGGCCTGGGAAGCGCCACCCTCCACCTGGCCTACGTCGCCGCCGGCATGTTCGGGGGGACGATCGATTTTAACGTGAAGATCTGGGACCTGGCGGCCGCCATCCCGCTCTGCAGGGCGGCGGGCGGCGAGGTTCTCTTCCTGAACGGCGAGCAGCTTCCAATGAAGGTGTTCGACCTGAAGATGAAGCGCATCATGTACGTGGCCGGACACCCGGCGATCGTGGCCCGCCTCTCCTCCCTCGTTTCGAAGCCCCTCGGCCTTAAACTTGGTACTGCTGGAGAGGGACCGGGTCTATAACCCGGGTGGAGGGCAATTTCTCGGCAAGCTGCAGGGCGAACCACTTGCGGGCCTCAGGGTCGCCGTGGGTGAGGACGATGCTGCGGGCCTCGGTCTGGATCGCGTACTGAAGGAGTTCCTCGCGGTCGGCGTGGCCCGAGAGCTCGAAGCGCTCTACCCTGGCCTTGATCTTCGTCTTCACGTTGGCGGTCTTGAAGAGGAAGGTGTCGCCGGGCTTCGAGGAGAGGAGGACCCCGCCGGGGGTGTCGGGGTCGCAGTAGCCGACGAAGCCGATCGTGTTCCGGGCATGCCCGAGGAGCCCCGAGGCCAGCGTGTAGCTCGGCGTCCGCTCGACCAGCATCCCGGAGCTGATGATGTAAAGGGCGTTCTGCTGCGGGTCCTCGCCCGGGGTGAGCTGCCGCGGAAGCGGGCGGACCTTCAGGTCCTTCACCATGCCGCGGTTGAACTGCACGTGCTTGGTCTTGCGGCTGATCTCGTCGAAATAGTCGACCAAGTCCATGCCGAGGCCGGAGCCGTAGATCGGGCAGTCGACCAGACGCTTGAACTTCCGGGCGTCGTGGATGATCGAGAGAATCTCCTGCATACGGCCCAGGGCGAAGACGGGGATCAGGAAGGAGCCGCCCTTCTGGATCGTGTCGTTGATGGAGGCCACCAGGCGCGCCATCTCATGGCCCCGGGTCTTTTCTGGGTGGCGCTCGGTGGTCCCGCGCGTGGTCTCCATGATCACCGTGTCGAAGTGGCCGGCCGGGAACTTGGCCCCGGGGAGCGTCCGCTGGTTCTCAAAGAGGACGTCGCCGGTGATGAAGATCGCCCGGTGCTTGTGCCGGAGTTCGACCGCGGCTGCTCCCGCCACGTGGCCGGCCGGGTGGAGGATCACCTCGATCTCGTCCTTGCCGGCCTTGAACTTCTTCACGACCCCGAACTGCACGGGGGTCAGGCGCTTGGAGATGCGGTCGATCTCCTCGTGGGTGAAAAGCGGGTAGTCGGGGATGTTCTGGTCCTCGCGCTGGCGCAGCATCACGCTGGCCGAGTTGTGGAGCATGCGCTCGATCAGCATGCGGCTCGAGGAGCTCATGATCACGGGGGTGTTCGGGAACGCCCTCATCGTGACCGGCAGGCTACC
>CAISPT010000261.1 GCA_903887455.1 uncultured Opitutaceae bacterium
AACCCGGGCCCACCATGAGCTACGAGATGAACGAACTGCTCGAACTCGTCTTCGAGCAAAACGCCTCCGACCTCCATCTGCAGGTGGGCCAGCCCCCGACGCTGCGCCTGTCGGGCAGCATGACCCCGATCGACGGGCCCGCGCTCGAGCCGATCGACACCGAGAAGCTGATGCTCTCGATCACGCCGGACGTCCACATCCAGAGCACGAAGCTCAACGGCGGGGCCGACTTCGGCTTCGCGTACATGGACAAGGCGCGGTTCCGCGTGTCGGTCCTCAAGAGCAAGGGCAACTACGGCATGGTGCTCCGCCAGATCCCGAACCGCATGTTCGGGCTCCGCGACATCGGCATGCCCGACAAGATCCGGGAGCTCCTCTACCGGCCGCGTGGCCTGATCCTGGTCACGGGCCCGACGGGTTCGGGCAAGTCGACGACGCTCGCGTCGATGATCAACTACGTTAACGAGAACCGCGACGGCCACATCATCACGATCGAGGACCCGATCGAGTACTATCACGCCCACAAGCGCTGCGTGGTGACGCAGCGCGAGGTGCACGTCGACGTGCCGAGCTTCTCGGAGGCCATCCGGCGCGCCCTCCGCCAGGACCCTGACATCATCCTGGTGGGTGAAATGCGCGATCTTGAGACGATCGAGGCGGCGATCAGCGCCGCTGAGACCGGACACTTGGTGTTCGGCACCCTCCACACCAACAGCGCGGCCAAGACGATCGACCGCATCGTGGATGCCTTCCCGGCGAACATGAAGGACATGATCCGGACCCAGCTGGCATCCTCGCTGGTGGCCGTCATTTCCCAGGTGCTCTGCAAGAAGATCGGCGGCGGCCGCATCGCCGGCTACGAGATCATGGTGAATACGAGCTCCATCGCGTCCCTGATCCGCGAGAACAAGACCTTCCGCATCACCTCGGACATCCAGACGGGCGCGAACCTCGGGATGATCACGATGGACACCCACCTGATGAACCTCGTGAACCGCGAGCTCGTCTCCCCGGACGAGGCCCTCGAGAAGGCCCAGGACCCCGTTGTCATGAAGGACAAGCTGGTCGCGATGGGCGCCCGCCTGCGCGAGGTCTAGTCCGGGAGCTTCCTGAGGAGGAGCGGGGCCTCGAGCCCGAGGAGCCGCTCCGTGAACTCGTCGCCCTCCGGCGCCGTGCGCAGCGCCCTCTGGACCATGCCCATCCGCGCGTCCAGGTTGTCGATCATCGACACGAAGACGGCCTCGGGGGTGGCGGCCATCACGGCCGCGCCCCACTCGGGCTTGCCCTGGTGGCTGAGGATGATGTGCTCCAAACGCTCGGTGCGCTCGGGGTCGAGCTTCGCCTTGAGCGCGGCCTTGCGCACCAGCTGGTAGCCGAGGACCACGTGTCCCTGCAGGATGCCCTTCCTCCCGCGCTTGGTCGCCAGGGTCCCCTCATACTCGATCGTCTTCCCGGTGTCGTGCAGGAGGATCCCGGCCATCGCCAGGTCGGGGTCGACCTCCCGGTAGAGGGGCAGGAGCGCCCGGCAGTCCCTGGCCATGTGGACGGTGTGCTCCAGGAGCCCGTGCCGGTAGGCGTGGTGCATGAAGGTCGCCGCCGGCGCCGTCCGGAAGGTCTCCCCGATCTCGTCCATCACGTTGCGGACGGTGGCCCTGAGCTCGGGGCGGGCGATCGCGTCGGCGAAGGCGAGGAACTCGCTCCAGAGGAGGTCTCCGTCCTCGGGGGCGGTCTCGACCAGGTTCGCGATCACCTCGGGCTTCAAGAGCTCGCTCTCCGGGAGCGGCTGTGCCCTCGAGAGCTTCGGGGAGAGGCGCCCCTGGTAGGTGTCTACCTTGCCCTCCACCCGCAGGACAGCGCCCTCTGAAGCGCCCTTGAGGGCCTCGAACACGGGGCTGTCGTTAAACACCGTGCACGAGAAGGTGCCCGTGCGGTCCCCGAATTCCACGCTCAGGAAGGGGTTCCCGTTGGAGGCGGTCTTCGCCGTCACCTTTCGGAGCACCAGCACGCTTGAAAAGCTGCGGTTGGGGGCTTGGTCGGCGCCCTTCAGGTCGCGGACGCTCGGGAGGGCGGGGGACGTTTCAGCCATGGGATTTCACGAGTTGGGTGTAGGCCTTGAAGAAGGGGTGGGCCGTGCCGCCGAGGATGCTGTAGAACACGGTCTCCGACGGAAGGACGTGGACCCCGGCCTTGGCCAGCGCCTCCAGGCAGGTGCGGGCGTCTGCGGGGCGGCGCGCGCCGACCGCGTCCGAGAGAAGGGTCACCGCAAGGCCCTCCTTGCGCGCGTCGACCGCCGTCTGGTAGACGCAGATCGGGGTCTCGACCCCGCAGAGGATCAGGTGCTCCAGGGACCCGTCCCCCAGGAGCGCGCCGCGGACGGGACCCGCCGCGGAGAGCGCCGAGAAGGTATCCTTCGGGTGCACGGTGGGGGAATCGGCGAGGGAGAGAAGCAGGGGATCGGTGCCCCCGAGCTTGGACGGGACCTGCTCGGTGAACGCGGTCCTTAGCCCGAGACCCCGGGCCGCGGCCACCGCGAACCGGCAGCGCCCGAGGACCCCCTCGCCGTCCTCCACCGCGCGCACGAAGACCGGCTGCATGTCCAGGCACAGGAGAAGGGCCCCCTCGACCGCGCCCACCGTGCTCATGGGTAGTAGCGCTGGCGGGCCTTGACCTGGAGTATCCGGCGCTCGGGCAGGATGTAGGCCGTCAGGAACCCGCCCATGACGCAGGCCGTGTCGATCCCGATCGACCATTTCAGCTTGTAGACCTCTGCCCTCGGCGTGTGCCCGTAGACGACGAAGGGCGGGCCGCCCCAGAGGTCCGCCCAGACCGGGGCGTCCGGCGCGTCGGCGCGCTTGCGCGCCCGGCCGTCGCGGTCGATCACCTGGATCCGGGTCACGACCTCGCTCGGCTGGCGCTGCCAGGGCTCGCCCGGAAGGAAGCCGCCGTGGACAAAGACCGTGTTCAGCTCCGGCTCGTGAAAGGTGAGCTGCATGGTCTCCATGTACGCCCAGTCCTCGGGCCGGAGCGAGTCGAAGGTCTCCAGGTCATGCTCCTTCATGTATTTGCGGTCCCCGGTCTTCCGGTACTTCAGCAGCCGCAGCTCGTGGTTGCCGAGCAGCGAGATCGCTCGCATCGAGCGCGCCGTGTCGATCACCCGTGCGCTCTCAGGACCGCGGTTGACCAGGTCGCCGAGCAACACCACGCGGTCGTCCGGTTGGAGCTCAAGCTGCGAGAGCAGCTCTGCAAACTCGGTGTGGCATCCGTGGATGTCGCCGACGGCAATGAGGCGTCCTGTCATGGGAGGGAAGGCCACAGGTGCGCTGCGGCGCAATTTGCTAGCGTCCACAGGTGGGTGAAGTAAACAAGAAAGGCTCCAACCCATGGAATTGAACCTGCAGCCGCGCGCCACCCTGTGCTTCGTGTCGGGACAGCCCTTCGCCGAGGGGGACCGCGTGGTGAGCCTCCTCACCCGCCTTGAGAGTGGCGCCGTGGCGCGCTACGACGCCCTCGAGTCGGAGGCCGGGGGCCTCGCCCCCCAGGGGTTCGTGGCCTGCCGCTGGGTCCAGGTCTACAAGCCCCAGCAGAAGCAGGAGAACCTGGACCGGGCGCTTAAGCTCACCGCCGAGACCCTTTTCCTGACGCTCGTCGATCCCTCGACCGAGTCGACCCCCGAGACGGACCGGCTGGTCCGCTTCCTGGCCCTCCTCCTCGAGCGCAAGCGCCT
>CAISPT010000262.1 GCA_903887455.1 uncultured Opitutaceae bacterium
ATCCGGTGCCCGGAAACGTTCAGCACGTCGTCGATGCGCCCGACCACCCAGAGGTACCCGTCCTTGTCGAAGCGCGCCCCGTCGCCGGCGAAGTAGTAGCCGTCGAGCTCGCTCCAGTACTGCCGCTTGAACCGCTCGTCGTCACCCCAGAGGGTGCGGAGCATTGAGGGCCAGGGCTTGGCAAGGAAGAGCCTTCCGCCGGAGCCCTTTGGGACGCTCCGGCCCGTCTCGTCGAGCACCTTCGGCACCACGCCGAAGAACGGCACGGCGCAGGAGCCGGGCTTGGTCGGGGTGACGCCGGGCAGCGGGGTCACCATGATCGCCCCGGTCTCGGTCTGCCACCAGGTGTCGACAATCGGGCACCGCTTCTTGCCCACCACGTTGTGGTACCACATCCAGGCCTCGGGGTTGATCGGCTCGCCCACCGAGCCGAGGAGCCTGAGGGACGCCAAGCTGTGGCGGTTAACGTAGTCATCGCCCCAGCGCATGAAGGCGCGAATCGCGGTCGGAGCCGTGTAGAGGATCGTCGCGCAGTGCTTGTCGATCAGCTCCCAGAAGCGGTCGGGCTCGGGGAAGTTGGGGGCACCCTCGTACATGAGGACCGTCGCCCCGGCCGAGAGCGGCCCGTAGACCACGTAGCTGTGGCCCGTCACCCAGCCCACGTCGGCCGTGCAGAAGTAGACGTCGGAGTCCTTAAGGTCGAAGACGTACTTCATCGTGATCGTCGTCTGCAGCAGGTAGCCCCCGCTCGTGTGGAGGACCCCCTTCGGCTTTCCGGTAGACCCGCTCGTGTAGAGGATGAAGAGCGGGTGCTCCGCCCCGAACGCGGCCGCCTTGTGCGTGGAGGCCCTGCCGCTCACGACGTCGTGCCACCACCGGTCCCGGCCCTCGGTCATCGTGACCGGCTGACCCGTGCGTTTAAGAACGACGACCGTCTGGACGCTCGGGGTCCCCGCAAGGGCCCGGTCCACGTTCGCCTTCAGCTCGACGATCTTTCCCCGCCTCCAGCCGCCGTCGGCCGTGATGATCACCTTCGCCTGGCAGTCGTTCACGCGGTCCTTGATGGCCTCGCTCGAGAACCCGCCGAAGATCACGGTGTGGATGAGACCGAGCCTGGCGCACGCGAGCATCGCGATCGCGGCCTCGGGCACCATCGGCATGTACACCGCCACGCGGTCGCCCTTGACGAGCCCCATCTCCGTCAGGGCGTGGGCCATCTTGCAGACCTCCTGGTGGAGCTGGCGGTAGGTGAGCGTGCGGACATCGCCCGGCTCTCCCTCGAAGATGATGGCCGCCTTGTTCGCCCTGGCGGTCGTCAGGTGGCGATCCAGGCAGTTTTCGGCGACATTAAGCGTGCCGCTCTCGAACCACTTGGCATGCGGCAACTTCCAACTGAGTACCTTCTTGAAGGGCCTACGCCACGCGAGCAGCTCCTTCGCCTGACGGCCCCAGAACTTCTCGGGAGTGTTGACAGACTCTGCATAGAGCCTCTTATATTGAGCTTCGCTCCCAAGGTTTGCTTGGGCTTTGAACTCGGCCGAAGGCCTGACAACCCGGGATTCCCGGGAAATTGAGGTAATCGTCTGGTCGGTCACG
>CAISPT010000263.1 GCA_903887455.1 uncultured Opitutaceae bacterium
CGGCGTGGGAGTGATTCAGAACGGGCAGAGGGTCGCCACCAACGGCGACCTCCGCCTCGAGCCCACGCCGGGCCAGTGGCAGCCCACGCCGGTCGTCGGACCCCGCAAGGTCGACCGGGCTACCCAGGAGATCAGCGTCCACATGTCGTATCCCGACAGTAGCATGGACAGGAAAGGGTTTAACCCAATCAGCTACCCCGACCTCAAGCTTGGGTACTCCGTTAAGGTGAAGCCCGACGGCCGCTCCTTCCGCATCATCGTCGACCTCGACGAACCCCTTCCCCCTGCATGGGTCGGCAAGGTGGGCCTGAACTTAGAGCTCTACCCCGGAATTCTCTTCGGAAAGTCCTTCGAGATCGGGAGCCAGTTCGGGACGTTCACCCGGCAGGCAAACGGGCCGGGGACGGTCACAGACGGCGACTACGAGGTCGACCCCCTCGGCCACGGGCAAAAGCTCACGGTTGCGCCGGAATCGGATGCCCAGCGCATGTCCATCGAGGCCGTGCGCGGAGGCGAGCTGGCCCTCCTCGACGGAAGGGCTCAGCACAACAACGGATGGTTCGTCGTGCGGTCCCTCGTTCCCGCCGGCGCCACAAAGGGCGCGATCGAGTGGCTCGTCACGCCCAATGCCATCCCGGGCTGGAAATCGGAACCCGTTGTCCAGGTGTCCCAGGTCGGCTACCACCCGAAACAGCCGAAGATCGCCGTCATCGAGCTCGACCGGCACGATACGGACTTCAAGCCGGTTGCCCTCTACAAGCTCACCGACGCCGGAAACGTCAAGGTCGCCGAGCGACCGGCGAAGGACTGGGGAAGGTTCCTGCGCTACCATTACCTCCAGTTTGATTTCTCGGACGTGGTGGAACCGGGCATGTACATGGTGGGCTATGGCGACAGGCGCTCGAACGCGTTCCAGATTAGCGAGCATGTCTTCGAACGGAATGTTTGGCAGCCCACGGTGGAGTACTTCCTGCCCGTGCAGATGGCGCACATGCGGGTAAACGACCATTACCGCGTGTGGCACGGCCTGGATCACATGGATGACGCACTCATGGCGCCTGTGAACTACAACCATTTCGACGGCTACGCCCAGGGACCGTCGACGCTGACCAAGTTCAAGCCCGGCGAGCACGTGCCCGGGCTCAATCAGGGCGGCTGGTTCGACGCGGGAGACCACGACCTGAGGATCGAGTCTCAGATCGACACGGTTCACGGGCTAGCGCTCGCGTGGGAGCTCTTCCATCCGACGCTGGATAACACGACCGTGGACCAGAGCCTACACGTGGTCGAGATCCACTGCCCCGACGGCAAACCCGACGTGCTCCAGCAGATCGAGCACGGCGTGCTCTCCATCGTGGGCGCCTACAATTCGATGGGGCGCCTTTACAGGGGCATCCAGGATGCCTCGCTCCACCAGTACACGATTCTTGGCGACGCCGCCGACATGACCGACAACGTCGTATTCAACGATACCAGCGGCGAGGCAATGAAGGTGCTTGCGGCCGCGGCGATCGCTGGCGACCAGTCCGAGCCGAAGATCGACCACCTGCCCCCACTCGGGTCCCTCGGATCGGCGGACGACCGTTGGGTTTTTACCGAGGAGAACCCCTTCCGCGAGCTCAACACCGCAGGTGGCCTCGCCGCCGCCTCACGGGCACTCGCAGGGTACAACGACCCCCTCTCTAAGGACTGCCTCCGCATAGCGCGCGAGCTCTGGACGAGCGCCAAGTCCCCCGCATCCTCGCTCGCGCGGCTTGAACCCGCCATTGAGCTGTACCAGACCACTGGCGAGAAGGTTTACGCCGACGAGATCGTGGCCCTTGCCGATACGATGATCGCCCGGGTCCAGCGATTCGGATGGCTCGGCGCCCGCGCGATGTCGCTCATCAAGGATCCCGCGTACACGGCCAAGGTTCGCGCCGCACTGGAGACCTACCGAAAGCAGATCGACACGCAGGAGGCCAACACGCCCTATGGGCTTCCCTACGAGCCGCAGATCTGGGGCGCCGGATGGAACGTGGAGCGTTTCGGGGTCCAGCAGTACTTCCTGCACGTCGGGGCCCCCGACATCTTCCCGGCCACCTACATGCTCCATTCGATCGACTTCATCCTGGGCTGCCATCCGGGCTCCAACACTGCATCCTTCGTTTCAGGAGTCGGAGCCAAGTCGATGATTCCGGCCTACGGAATGAACCGGGGCGACTGGTCCTACATTCCGGGCGGTATCGCCTCCGGCACCGCCTTGATTCGCCCGGACTTCCCTGAACTCCTCGAGTGGCCCTTCCTCTGGCAGCAGGGCGAATACTGCCTCGGGTATTCCACCTCGGACTACGTGTTCCTTGTCCTGGCCGCGGACCACCTCCTAAACCACTGAGCCGCGCCCCCTCAATCCTGGGAATCCCCGGTGCTCCCTTAGGGGACCGGGGACCAGGCCAATCCGTCGTCCATGGACCCTACCGCGATCAGCTTGTCGATCCGCCATCCCGCCAGGTCGATGGCGGCCACCTTCCCGCTCGCGTCGCAAGAAACATAGGCCACCGCACCGTCGGGCCGCACCAGTACCTCCTGCGGGGACTTTGGAACCGAGAGCGTGCGCACGACCCGCATGGAGCCAAGGTCCACCTCGGCAACGAGCGAGAGAGCGGGAATGGCGACAAGCAGTGACTTGCCGTCCGGCGTGGGCGCGGTGCCGTACGCCAGCCCTGGGAGCGCGACCGAGCGCGCGACCGTGCGAGCGGCGGTGTCGATCACGGCGAGCCGGGCGGCCGTCTGGTCGGCCGTGAAGGCATAGCGGTCGTCGACTGAAAGCGCGATCCGCTGGATGAACGGGGAGACTTTGATCGTTGCGACAAGCGCCCTGGCGTCGAGGTCCAGCACGGAGACCGTGCCTGAGCTCACATTGGCGGTGTAGCCGAACCGCCCGTCACTTGAAATCGCGAGCATATGGGACTGCGCCTGTCCTGTCGGAACGGATCCAAGGACCCTAAGGGTTCCAGGGTCGATGATCGTCACGCTGTCCAAGAGCTCCGTCGTGACGTAGAGCAGCCCGTTTCTTGGGCCGAAGACCGGCCTGTGAGGCCGCGTCGGCCTGCCAAGGTCGAGGGTACCGCAGACCGTGCGGGTCCTCAGGTCGACAACCCGAATCAGGCTTCCGTCGGTGCCGGGCCTTCCGACGCCGGAATCACCGTAAATCGGCACGAAGGCCCGCCGGCCGTCCGGCGTCGCGGCGACCTCGTGGCCCGTCACTGCGGCCTCCGGGACGGCCGCGACCTCGCGGCCCGATTCCGGGTCCACCAGGGAGAGCGTCGCAGGTTGCTTATTGGCGACGAGGAGCAGCCCCCTAGAGGGCGCGTCCGGGGCCGCCCGGACGAGGTGAGGCAGGGCGAAGAATCCGGAAACGAGGACGACCAGCGCTATCCTTGCGGGTGCATGGGGTTCCATGCGGGCACTCTCGCCGGGTCGTGCGCAGAAAGTCAAACGCAGCCGGCCGCGAGCCCTCCTAGTCGCGGGCGCGGTCCTCGGTTGTCGCCAGGCTAAGCTTAAGGGCGTGCCCGCGCAGTCGTATGCCGGTCAGCTTCCTGAGGATGAGCTCGGCGTGCTCGCTAGCGACGTCCACCAGCGAATGCCTCTGATGGATGTCGATCGCACCCACAACGGTGGAGTCCAGCCGGGTGACGCCGGTTATTTTCCCGACGATTTCGCCGGTCGTCACCAGGTTCTTCCTGCCGGCATTGATGAAGAGGGTTGTCATGCCCTCCTCCTTGCCCGTGCGCCCCACGGGCCGGGGGACCTCCTGGCCTTCCTGCTCCGCCTCCTCGGACTCGGCCGCCTCCGCGGCGGGAGGCCGCATCTCCTCGAATTCCTTCACGGGCTTGGGGGCTGCCACAACTGTCTTTGGGCCCGCAGGGGCCCCGCCTTTGAGCAGCTGGATCAGGGCCGAGCAGATGTCGGTGCTCGAATATCCCTGGTCCAGGAGGCGGTCGACGACGCGGTCCTGTGTTTCGAACTGCCCCGAGTCGATGACTCCCCGGATCTTCTCATAGAAGGCATTGGCCCGCGCCTCATCCACCTGGCCCAGGGACGGGACGGTTTCGCGCCGGATCCTCAGGTTCGCGAACCGCACCATGCTCTGGAGCCTGTAGAGCTCACGGCCGGAGACGAACGTCACGGCCTTGCCGGATTTGCCGGCGCGTGCCGTGCGGCCGATGCGGTGGGTGTAGTCCTCGGCGTCGTTGGGCAGGTCAAAGTTAAAGACCACCTCGAGGTCGTCCACGTCGAGTCCCCTGGCCGCGACATCCGTCGCAACAAGGAACTCGAAAGCGCGCTTGCGGAACTTCTCCATCACACGGGTGCGCTGAGCCTGGCTGAGATCGCCGTGGAGGCGGTCGGTGGCGTATCCCCTGGCATGGAGCTGCTGGTCGAGCTCGTCGACCATCACCTTCGTGCTGCAGAAGATGAGTCCGTAACGGAAGTCGTTGATGTCTATCAGCCTGGTGATCACTTCCAGCTTGGAGCGGCGGTCCACCTCATAGTACACTTGGTCGACCTGCGGGGCGTTCTGCGCATGGGATTCAACGCGAACCCATTCGGGGTCGCGCGAGTACCTGCCGATCAGATCCTTGATCGCGCGCGGCATGGTCGCGGAGAAAAACAGCAGCTGCCGCTGCTCGGGGACTGCAGAGAGGATGCGCTCGATGTCGTCCCTGAATCCCATGTCGAGCATCCGGTCGGCCTCGTCGAGGACGACCATCCGCAAGGCATCCAGCTTCAGGGTGCCACGCTCCATGTGGTCCATCACCCGCCCGGGCGTGCCGATCACGATTTGGACCCCCGCGGCAAGGGCGCGGAACTGCCGGTCGTAGGACTGGCCTCCGTAGATCGGCACTACGTTCAGACCCTTCTTGAAGAAGAGCAGCTTGCCAGTCTCCTCGGCCACCTGGACTGCCAGCTCTCGGGTCGGGCAAAGAATGAGCACCTGCACCTTGTGGACCTGTGCCTTCGCGATTTCGATCGCCGGGATCGCAAAGGCAGCAGTCTTGCCCGAGCCCGTCGCGGACTGGCCCACCACGTCGCGACCCTTGAGGACAACCGGGATCACCGCCGTCTGAATGGGGGACGCCTCCTCGTACCCGAGCTTGTGCACGGCCTTCAGGATCTCCTGCGACACACCAAGCTCTGCAAAGGGGCGTTTTTCCATGGCAGAGGGTGTGGCGGGGGCACCCAAAGGGGCAGCCTAAAATGCGGGACCCACGGGGCGCTGGGCTCCGCCTCCTCGGCCCGGCTGCCCTACGGGCCGGGTCCCTGGTGCTCAGGGGCCTGGTTCAGGAGAAGCCAATAGATGCCCAGATCGTGCACCGCGCTCACGAAGCGCTCGAAACTCACGGGCTTGACGATATAGCTGTTCACGCCGAGGCGGTAGCTCTCGACGATGTCGTTCTGCTCCCGAGAGGAGGTGAGCATCACGACGGGGATGGAGCGCGTCTTTGGATCGCTCTTTATCCTCAGGAGGACCTCGAGGCCGTCGACCTTGGGGAGCTTCAAGTCAAGGAGCACGAGCCTCGGTGCGTCCTCGGGGCGCCTGTTGGGATACGCCCCGCCGCCGAAAATGAAATCGATGGCCTCAGCCCCGTCCCGAGCGACATGGATGCGGTTCGATATCTTCGCCTTCTTGAGGGCCCTTAGCGCGAGTTCAAGGTCCTGCGGGGAGTCCTCGACGATCAGGAGCTCGACGCCATCGCCTTGTTGTTCGCTGTTCATGTGCTCTTCTCCTCAGAAAGCGTGAAATAGAAAGTGGCTCCGCGGTCAACTGCCGCATCGGCCCAGACTTCCCCCCCATGGCGGTGAATGATCCTCTGGACAATCGCGAGACCTACCCCCGTCCCCTCGAACTCCTCGGTCCGGTGGAGCCTCTGGAAGACGCCGAAGAGCTTGTTGGCGTAGCGCATGTCGAAGCCCGAGCCGTTGTCCTTCACCAGGAACACGTTCCTTCCCTCCAGCGTCTGGCTGCCTATCTCGATTACCTGCAATTCCCGCTTCCGCGAGTATTTCACGGCATTCGAAATCAGGTTGACCCAAACCTGCTTCAGCAGGGCTGGGTCGCCGAGTGTCTCGGGCATCGGCCCCACGCTCACCCTGAGCTTCGGATCGTCCCGGACCAAGCCGATCTCGTCCAGGGCGTCGGATACAACCCGAGCCATGTTCACCTGCCTCTTGTTGACGGGGGCGCGGCTCAGCCTCGAGAAGGCCAGGAGGTCGTCGATCAGGGTGCCCATCCGCTGGGCCCCGTCCCGGATGATCTGGAGGTAGCGGCGGCCCTCGTCCGGCATCTTCTCGCCGTAATCCTCGAGCACCGCCTGCGAGAAGCCGTCCACGGCCCTCAGGGGTGCCCTAAGGTCGTGCGAGACCGAGTAGGAGAACGCTTCTAGCTCGTGGTTGGCGGCCTCCAGCTGCGCGGTCCTCTCCTGCACCCTCTCCTCGAGCCGCAGGTTGAGGTCCATGATCTTGTCCTCGGCCCTTTTGCGCTCGGTGATGTCGCGTACCACCTTCGACGCGCCGACGATCCGGCCCGATGGATCCTTGATCGGGCTCACCGTGACCGACACGTCGATGTGCCTGCCGTCCTTCGTCACCCGCACGGTCTCGAAGTGCTGTACGAACTCGCCCCTGACGATTCGCCCGAGGATCTGGGACTCCTCTGACTTGCGCTCCTCGGGGATGAGCATCATGACCGAGCGCCCGAGCGCCTCCTGCGCAGTGTAGCCAAAGAGCGTCTCCGCCCCGCGGTTCCAGCTCGTGATCACACTGTTGAGATCCTTGCCGATCATGCCGTCGTCCGAGGACTCCACGATCGCCGCGAGCTTCCGCGCGGTCGCCTCGACGTGGTCGCGATCGTTGTAGCTTCCATTCAGGACAAGCAGTCCCACCGAGAGGATGGTCAGGCTGACGAGGACCCCGAGCGGAAGCAGCACGAGCGTCGTCTTTCCAGCGATATCCGCCGCCTGGGTCCGCTGGCCGAGAAGCGAGAACTCCTCGTCCCCGATCGCGCGCAAGAGCGCCCCGGCGTTTTCCGCGGCGGAGGAGGCCGCGGCAAAGTCCGACCGCAACTGCGCCGCGGGTCCCGGGGACAGCCGGCCGGCGACCGCCTCGGGACGGATCTCGAGGTCCCTGGTTAGAAGGGGTTCGAGCCGCCTTACACGCGCCTGCTGCGCGGGACTGTCGGCGGTCAGGCGGGCGATGACCCTCGCGCTAGCCTGGATCTCGTTCATGAGCGCGTCCTGCTGCTCAAGCCATTGCTTGTTGCCCGAGATCAGGAAGGACTGCTGGTTGCTCACGAGGGTGGCGAGGGCCGACCTTGAGTTTTGTATGTCACGGAGGACCTCCTGCGTATGGCTGACGCGCTCGGACGCGTCGCGAAGCACCACCGTGTAGTTGAAGGCTATTCCGGTCGCCAGGAGCATCACGATCACGCCCACGAGGAAGCCCGCCGCGATGCGCGGGCTAAGCGCCCAGATGAACTCGCCCTCCGAGGCCGCGATGGCGGCCAGGCTTAGCCCGAACAGGGTGAAGCACACCGCCGAACTGATCGCCATGCCAGCCTGGGTCCACCAGCTGAAAGCTCCGGGCGTCTCATACAGGTGGCCGACCACGTTGAAGCAGCCGACCACGAACAGCGTGATCGCGAGGGCCGTGTACACGGGGACTCGGTAGCGCACCTTGGCGTCCATGGAAGCTACGACCAGCGCGGATCCGGCCAGAACGAAGCAGTATGCCGAGGTGACCGACATCCGGCCGGCCTGGGGGTGACCGGTGACGGGGCCCGGCTGGGGCTCGACGAGGACGTCAATACCGATGCCGAACTTCAGGAGGTATTCAGCCATCGTTACGACGCCGATTAACAGGGCCAGCACTCCAAGCGCGCGCCCCACGAGCATTGCGCGGCCCGCTCCGGGGCCGCCGCTCAACAGCACCGACGAAACGGCGCAAAGCGACAGGCCGAGCGCGGAGTTGAATTTCATCGCGGACGTGCCGAAGGGGTCGATGGACGTGTCCGATATGCCCAAGAAAGGGCCCAGCACCTCGAGCGTGCAGACCACCAGCACTCCCAAGGCAAGCGCCCTGGCGCTCGCAGAAAGGAAGACGGCTGCGCCCGGCCTTTTCACCCTGGGAAATCGGACCCGACGCGCGATCCGCCGCGCATCCCCGCCCGCCGGCTGGGATTGCGATGAGGTGTTTTCAGATGGCACATTTCGGAGGCTTTCGCCGCAAACGCGAGGCACCCGGCCTCACTTGTCACGCTCCTGGGATCACCTCGATTGAATCCAATCGCCCCGACAAAGCAAGAACCCTGCCTCGTTCACCTCGGAGGGCCATGATCCCGGAATAGCATTGACTGAGGTCGAGCGGCCACGGCAAGGCTTGCGAGCAATGAGCCTCGACCCACTCCTGAAGGGAGCCGCCATAGGTTTATCGATCGCCGCGCCGGTCGGTCCCATCGGCGTCCTTTGCATCAGGAGGACGCTGAGCGACGGTGTCGCCACCGGGTTCGCCGCTGGGCTCGGGGCGGCGACGGCCGACGCAGCGTACGGTTGCGTCGCGGCTTTTGGCCTTACGTCTGTTTCCGATCTCCTTTCCCGGTACCAGGGACCGATGCAGCTCTTCGGGGGCGCCTTCCTGTGCTACCTCGGCCTAAGGGCGCTCGTGGGTCGGCCCCCTGCCGGGGAGGCCACAACCCGCCCGGCATCCGGCGCGGCGGTCTACGGCACCACCCTCCTGCTCACGCTCTCAAACCCGGCGACGCTGATCTCGTTCACGATGGTCTTTGCAGCGCTCGGCGTCGGGGGATCGCCGTCGTATGCGGCGGCCGCCCGACTCGTGGCCGGTGTCTTCGCCGGATCGGCGCTGTGGTGGTTAATCCTAAGTTCGGCCTCGGGCCTCGCCCGCAAGCGCCTAAAGCCCGCCTGGATTCGTGCCGTAAGCGGGGTATCGGGCTGCATCCTAATCGCATTTGGCATCCTCGCCCTTTCACGTTTGTGAACGGCCTTGGATATCCTTGCCTAGGCACCGACGCAGGAACAGGATCTCGCCTCGGACTTCAAGCGCCCGCAGCCACCGCCCCGGGTGCCACAATCCCACTACCTTCCCATGAGCCGTGACACATTGCGAGTGCTCAACCTCGAGGCCGATCCCGAGGACCACGAGCTCGTCCGGCGGCACGCGGTCTCTACCGGACTTGCGATCGA
>CAISPT010000264.1 GCA_903887455.1 uncultured Opitutaceae bacterium
CCCGGCGACTGAAAGGAAACGGACCTCGATGCGGTCCTGGCTCCGGTTGAAGTCGTCCACGACCTCGCGCATCGAGTCGGCCTCGAAGCCGCTCCACTTTTCCCAGTAGCTGACCACGACCCTCCCGCCGGCGGTGCCAGCGCCCGGGTGCCTCGAGCAGCCCCAGCCGAGCAGTGCGAGGCAGATCAGCAGGGGCAGGGTCTTGGGGCGCATGGGTTCCAGGCTTGGAATCGCCCCCCTATTCCAGCTTCACCGTGCCGAGGCCGAAGCGATCGTCCGACCGTGCGTAGTACCTCCAGCTCAGCTCGAGCGAGGGGTCCCACTCGTTGTTGCCGCCCGCCGTGACGCTGGCCGTGGCGTCGAGCTCGAGCCCCGGGTGGGGCAAGAGCCCCAGGTCGGACCACTTGATGTCGGCCTCCACGCTGTAGCCGTTCGCGGTCTTCGTGATTCGCGCGTCGGTGCGCCGGTTGTGGAACCACTCCATCGCGGTGCCGTCGGGCTTGAAGGCGAACTGGTAGTCCTTCGACGAAAGCCACAGCAGCCCGTCGCGGGCCGGGTTGATGAAGAGCTCGACCGAGCGCCTGCCGGCCGGCTCCGCAAAGCCCGGGGGGGTGTCGAGGACCTCGGCGTGGAAATGGAGCGCTTCCGAGTCCCACGTGAGTGCGAACCTGAGTTCAAGGTCCGGGTCCCCTGGACGGATGTCTGCCTCGGAGAACTTGAATTCGGATCCCTTGACGGTCACCCAGTCCCAAGCCTCCCGCGGCAACAGCGACGACCTGACGGCCGCCCTCCGCACGGGCGGCACCGTCGGGGGTATCGCCAGCTCGTTCCTCGCATACACCGAGTTGTTGCCGCCGAATGCGGCCTCGGCGAACTCGCCGATCAGCGACCTGCCCTTGATGACGAGCGGGTCCTCCTGGAACCATTCCCGCAGGCAGTCGGGCGCAAGCAGGTTGGCAAGGCTAAGAAGCAGCAGGCAGCGGTCCTCGACCGTCGACTGCGTGAGCCAGTTGGCCGGCAGCGGCGCAGCCCTGAGTGCAGCCGCGGCCTCCGCGGGGTACTGCTCCATCAGGAGCGCCGTGCTCCGGACGTCGTAGGGAAAGTTGGCGGTCGAAGCCTTGCGATTCTCGACCGCGATCGCGTAGGCCAGCTGCGCTGAGGAGGCGCCGGTCACGATCGCCCGCTCATCGAGCCAAAGGCCGGGCAGCAGTTGGTCGCGCACCTGAGCGGGCTGAAGGACATAGACATGCCCGGCAGCCTGCGCGCTCCGGCGCATCGAGGTCCACGCGCTCGGCGGCCGGGCTCCGGAGGCCACTTGGAGAAAGACCGAGAGACGGCTCGAGGAGCCGAGGAGGTCGGAGTCGACCGGCAGCGCGGCCCAGTCAATCGACGCGAGCCTGCGCGTGGCCTCCGACGCAAACGCGGGTATGGCCTGCCTGAGCGTCACAAGGCTGGCCGCGTACGGCCCAACCGCCTGCTCGCCCGCAGGCGGAGGGGTGTCCTTGAGCATTGTCGAGATCCGGTTCACCGCGTCGTCCTCGGGGATGAGCCCTAGGGAACTCGCCGAGAGAACGGCCGAGAGCCTGAGCCCAAGGTTCTCGGAGGTCGCGGGAATCGACTCGAGGGATCGCCAGGCCGAAAGGGCGACGTCGTGGAACTTCGACTGGTCGGCCCATGGAAGGTCGCGCTTCTGGGAAACGAACCCGGCCCTCACCAGGGCGCGCTGGACCTCGGGCGCCTGCATAAACACGGCCCATACGAGGCCCGAGCGCGCGTTCTCCGCCTGAACGAGCGTGATCCCAAGGTCTATCCCGATCACGTCCCTGTTGACCCAGCCCGTCTCGGGATTGAAGGCGTCGACGAAACCGTAACGGCTCCAGATCCTGTCGCCGTAGGCGGTTCTCATGTACCTGAGAGTCGTCATCGCCTCGGCAGGGACGAAGGCCACCGACCCGGCAGCCGCACACGGGACGATCGTGCCGTCCAGCGCATTGGCCTCCTCGGTCCTCGGCGGGCCGCCCCACGCCTTGTAATCGGTCGCAGAATCCGAGGCCGTGATGCCCCAGAGCCGCTCACCCCACGCCGGGAACTCGCCCCTCAGGTCGACGCAGAACTGCCGCTGGGCGAGCGTCGCCAGGACCGAGTTGTGGTAGTAGTCGGCGTAGGCGTCACGCAGGTCGCGGAAATCGACGTGGGCGTGCGTGAACTGGTGGATGAAGAGCTGCGGGCCCTCGATAAAGTGGTAGCCCGCGTAGGTGCCGACCGGCGTCCTCGACCAGGCGTTCCAGTACCCTACGGGCAGCGGCCGCTCCAGGGCTCCCATTCCGAGGAACCCAAGCATCATGTCCTCGGAGTACTGGTCCCATCGGTAGCGCGAGAAGCCGTGCTCGTCGTGCCAGCCCATGGCCAGCGTCGAGCCCCCATTGAGGAACCACTCCCAGTCGACGTCGTGGAAAAGCCTGTTCACGAGCGCCGTGGTCTCCGGATCGTTGAAGTACTCCCTGGCGACGATTGCGCCGGCGAAGAAGAGCCCGGTGTCGATCGGGGAGAGCTCGCACTTCCAGGCCCTTTCGCCGGTGCCCATCTCCATGAAGTGATAGAAGAAGCCGTGGCGCCTAGGCGCCTTGTCCGCAAGGAAGCGCAGGGCGAGCCGAACATGCTGGAGAGCGGTCTCACGGTCTGTCCAGCCCCGCTGCGTGGCCACGGTCCATGCGCTTAGCGAGAACCCGGAAGCGGCGATGCTCGCCTTGCCCTCGCTCGGCGAGCCGTCGGAGCGCGCCCTGTCCCTGACAAGCCCCGTCTTGGGGTCGGCCTGCTCGGCGAAATACCTGAAGGCCGACTGCTGGAGCTCGTCCAGGAGCGCGTCATCCTCGGGCGAGAGGACCGCAGACGGGCGCGCTCCGGGCCAGGGCGAAAGGCTCTTCGGCGTCTCAGCATGACACGGCAGAATCCCGAGTGAGACCGCGCCCAAACACGCCAGGCCCGCGAGGAGCCTTAGCGGGGAGCGGATGCTGGACGCCGAGTGGGTCAAGGTGGGGTGCTCCTTGGGGCGGCTAATCGGCGATGTCGACCCTGGCGGGTTCGCCCGAAGCGGAGTCGGGTGCGACCCACACATAAAGGCTCGAAGGCTCGACCTCGTGCTTCATCTCTGAATTCCAGAACGAGAGCTCGTCGCGGCCGACCATAAACTCGACGCGCTGGGATTGGCCGGGGGCGAGGCTCACTTGGCGGAAGCCCTTAAGCTCGCGCACCGGCCTTGCCACGCTGGTGCCCCTCAAGCGGATGTAGAGCTGCACGGTCTCAGTTCCCGTCCGGCGCCCCGTGTTCGTCACGACGGCGCTCACCTTGATGCCTGGGCCGCCTTGGTTGAGGGACCGTGCGCTGGCCCGGTCCTGTCCCAGCGTTACCGCGGAGTAGCTGAAGCTCGTGTATCCAAGGCCGTAGCCAAACGGGTACAGCGGGGTGTTCTCCTCGTCGATGTAGCCGGTGACGTACTTGGGGTCGGCCTTGGTCGAGCCGAGGCCGATCGGGTCCACGCGCGGCCGGCCGGTGTTCAAGTGGTTGTAGTAGATCGGGACCTGTCCCACGTAGCGGGGCACGGAGACCGTCAGGCGGCCCGCCACCTCGCTGTCGCCAAAAAGCGAGCCGACGAGGGCGGGACCCGCCTGGACCCCCGGGAACCAGGCCATCAGCACAGCCGGAACGTGCTTGGCCGCCCACGCGAGCGCCAGCGGCCGGCCGCTGAAGACGACCAGCACCACGGGTTTTCCTGTCGCAACCACCGCCTCGAGCAGCTCCTCCTGGTCGCCCGGAAGGTCGAGCCGAGACCGGGCGGACGCCTCGCCGGAGCTGTGGCCGGACTCGCCGAGGGTCAGGATTACGACGTCGGACGCCCGGGCCAGGTCCAGGGCGGCCCTCTGCAGATCGCCGACCTTGCCCTCAATGTCCGTGCCCACGGCGAAGCCCACCGTGAACCCGCCACGGGCTGCGCGCTCGGTCAGTGCGGTCTTTAGCGTGACGACATCCTCGGCCCTGCCCTGCCCCTCCCAGGAGCCGAGCATGTCCTCGGCGGAGTCGGCGAGTGGCCCGATGACGGCTACCTTCTGGCCGGCGACGGGCGCGAGCGGAAGGAGCGGGGCACCCGCGACCGTGCGGTTCTCGAGGAGGACAAAGCTTTCCTGAGCGGCCCCTTGAGCGAGGGCGCGGCTTTCCGGGGTCGTTGTGGGGTTGGCGTCGGACGGCAACGGCACGTAGGGGCGGTCGAAGAGCCCAAGGTCGAACTTTATCCTCAGGATCCTCCGCACAGCGTCATTGACCCGGGACATCGGGACCGTGCCGGACCTCACAAGTCCAGGAAGATGGGGGAGGAAGATGTTACTCTGCATGTCCATATCTACGCCCGCGCTGAAGCTCTTCGCCGCCGCAGACGGTTCCGTGTCGGCGATCCCGTGGAGCATGACCTCGCGCACTGCGGTCCAGTCACTATCGACGAATCCCTGGAAGCCCCACTCTCCCCGGAGGATGGTGGTGAGGGTGAAGGGATTCGCGCTGGAGGGGACGCCGTCGAGCGAGTTGAAGGCGGACATGATCGTGCCGGCACCCTCGTCAACCGCGGCGTGGAATGGCGGCAGGTAGACGTCGCGCAGCGTCCTCTCGGAGATCTCCGTGGTGTTGTAGTCCCGGCCGCCTTCCGCCGCGCCGTATCCCACAAAATGCTTGGCGCAGGCGAGGACAGACGCCGGGTCGTCCAGGCGCGCGCCCTGGTAGCCGCGGACATAGGCCCGGGCTACCGCCTCTCCGAGGTAGGGGTCTTCCCCGGCTCCCTCGGCAATGCGGCCCCAGCGGGGATCGCGGGCGATGTCGACCATGGGCGAGAACGTCCAGCGCACGCCCTGGGCGGAGGCCTCGGCGGCCGCCAAGCGCGCAGTCTGCTCGATCAGCGACGGGTCCCAGCTTGAGGAAAGCCCGAGCGGGATCGGAAACACCGTCCTAAACCCGTGGATCACGTCCAGGCCGAAGAGGATCGGAATGTGGAGCCTGGAGCCCTCGACGGCGGCCTTCTGGTAGGCGTTCGTCTCCTTCGCCGTTACCGAGTTGAACAGGCTTCCCACCATTCCCGTGCGGATCAGCCTGTCGCCGTCCTCGACCACCTGGGCCGGACCGGTGAGCGAACCCGAGGAGAGCTGGTTGAGCTGCCCGACCTTCTCCTCGAGCGTCATCTTCGAAAGCAGCTCCTCGACCCTGGCCTCGGTCGCGGGCGCGGAAAGCGGCGTGCCGGCGAAGGTCGACGCCGCGGCGGCGGCGAAAAGGAGGGCCGTGCACGCGGCCCTGGAAATGCGTTTGTGGGCGGGGTTCATAGTGGGGTCTGGGTCGACTAACTCTGCGGTCGTGACGATCGCCGTGTCCATCTTCTGCCGCCAGCGTCAGTCCCGAGGGGGGCGAGGGCAACAAATGACCTCCGAAGTCTCCTTTTGACAACGTTTGCA
>CAISPT010000265.1 GCA_903887455.1 uncultured Opitutaceae bacterium
AGGCCCCGAGGAGCGCCACGACGGGCTGGACGGCGAAGCAGAGGTGGTAGACCTGGAGGGGGCCGCCCCACCCCGCCGGGGCGTGCGAGAGGACGAAGCCACCGATCACCGGGGCCACGGCCGCGACCAGCGAGGACACGGCCAGGTTGACGCCGATCGCCAGCTTCCTGGCACCGGAGGGGATCAGCCTGAGGAGGATCATGAACTGTCCCAGGACAAAGCCGGCGCTCGTGGCCCCGATCCAGGTCCAGAGCACGTAGAGGATCCACCGGTTGCCGGGGACGACCAGGCACCACGCGAACATCGAGAGCTGCCAGAGGAGGAGCGAGACCACCATCACGTGCTTGTTGCCGTAGCGGTCCAGCAGCTTGCCCCAGGCCGGAAGCGACAGGGCGCCCCCGACCTGGGAGAGCGCGGTCACGATCCCGACGTCGAGCGCCGAGAACCCCACGCGGTCGAACATGAAGACGAAGTAGAAGGGGCCGAAGCAGTTGGCGGCGAAGCTCCAGACGGCGCCAAAGAGGACGAAGACCAGGAAGGCCGGGGCCCCGAGGAGGATGTCGAGCTGGGAGCCGACCGTGCCCGCCTCGGCCGGGGCCGGGTGGTGGGGCCTTGTCGGGGAGAGCCACTGCCACCGGAGCGAGAAGATCCGCAGGAAGCAGGAGCCGAAGATCACCGCCTGGAAGGCCGCGACGCTGTAGCCCCAGGCATAGAGGACCCAGCCGGAGAGGGTCAGGAAGACCACGGTCGAGAACTGCGTGAGCTGGTTCCTCCGCCCGAAGAACTTCCCGCGGAGGCGGACCGGCATCCACTCGTCGATCCAGGTGCTCCACGAGATCCCGGCCACGGCCCCGAGGCAGCTCGACACGAGGAACCACCCGAGGAGCCAGGGCCCCGCCGCGGCCGGGGAGTCCCTCGGGATGAAGGGCAGGAGGAAGCCGAGGGCGATCCAGCTGAGCAGGTGCAGGACGGCGGCCGAGACCGTGACCGTCTTCGCGGGCCGCCAGCGCATGAGGGCCGGGGAGACGAAGATCTGAAGGAAGTTCCCGATGAAGGGCATCGACGCCATGATGCCGATCTCGGTCGTCGGCAGCGGGAAGGCCTTCGTGATGAGCGCGGAGACCGCCATGCTGGCCGGGAGCGCCATCGTGACGATCGGCATCGCGACGATGCCTTCCCTCGTGCAGTTGCCGAGCGACACCCTCAGGTCGTCCTTCCGGCTTCGGGCGGCCGACCGCCCGTCGGGGTTTGGGGGCGGCGGGGGCGCGGTCATGGGAGTGCGCGCAATCGTGCATCCCCACGGGCCGGGGCTCCACGCAAATCGGGGGGCCCTGCCCCCCCCGCGGGCGGCTAACGGATGATGCCGACCGGCTTCACCCTTAGGATCACGCAGCTGTGCCCGGGAAGCGTCCCGGCGAAGCCCTCGGAGACCGGCAGGTCCAGGTGCCGCCAGAGGTCGCGGATGCCGACAGCCCTGCGGGTCAAGCCCGCGTCCACCCATGAGAACGACGCCGGCGTGTCGCTGGCGTTCCGGTTGAAGACGCCGACGGCCACCGAGCCGTCCACGAGCGGCTTCGTGAAGACCTCGATCCCACCCCGGGCGAAGGCGCGGGTCGCCTCGCGGCCGAGCGGGTCCTGGTCGAGCGCGATCACCTCGCGGTTCGAAAGGATGTCGCGGGTCTCATCCGACATCGTGCGCAGGTCGTTGCCCGCCATAAGCGGGGCCGAAAGCAGGCACCAGAGGCTGAAGTGGGTCCGGTACTCGGTCGGGGTCATGCCGCCGTTGCCGACCTCGAGCATGTCCGGGTCGTTCCAGTGGCCGGGGCCCGCGAAGGGGGCGAGCGCCCCCTGGTTGAACCCGATGTGGTCCATCGAGGCCCAGTTGTCGGAAATGTCCCCCGTCGTCCTCCAGAGGTTGCCCGAGACGAGCGGCCCCCAGGTCCAGACGTCCCCCATCCCGTACTCGCAGAGGCTGTAGACGATGGGCCTACCCGAGGAGAGGAGCGCCTCGCCCATCTTCTGGTAGCCGGCGCGAAGGAGGGCGTTCGGGTAGACGCGCCCCGCGCTGCACCAGTCGTACTTGAGGTAGTCGATGCCCCAGCGGGCGTAGGTCCTGGCGTCCTGCTCCTCGTGGCCAAAGCTGCCCGTGTAGCCGCCGCACGTGAGGGGGCCCGGGGAGCTGTAGATGCCGAGCTTTAGCCCCTTCGAGTGGACGTAGTCGGCGAGCGCCTTCATGTCCCCGAACTTCGAATTTGTCAGGATCTCACCCTTCGCGTCGCGCCCGGCCTCCCAGGTGTCGTCGATGTTGATGTAGACGTAGCCGGCGGCAGCCATGCCGCTCTTCACCATCGCGTCGGCGGTCTCGCGGACCACCCGCTCATCGACGTTCTCCGCAAAGTGGTTCCAGCTGTTCCAGCCCATGGGCGGCGTCCGAGCGAGCCCGTTGTCGGGGAGGACGCGCTCGGCCGGAAGCGGAATAGCGACCGGCGGCTGGAGTTCGGCGGCGGTCGCCGGCACGGCGAGCCCCGCGGAGGTCTTCCCGTCGCCGTAGACCACCTTCACCCTCAGGTTCTCGCCCTCGGGACGCACGTGGAAGGTCCAGCCCCAGTCCATCGCGAACACCGTCTCTCCGGCCTCCTCGCGGGCCGAGCGGATCGGGATCTCGCCCGAGCCGTTCGGGTAGACGCCGCCCGTGAGCGCGCCGTCCTTCGTGTGCAGCGAGATGAAGGTGTGGAGCTTCACGCCCCAGGGCTTGGGGTCGTCGAGGCGCCACACGCCGTCCAGGCCCGCGGCGGGAAGGCGGACGAAGGAGAGGAGGATCGAGGCGAGGACGAAGGCGGACAGGCGGTGGGGTTTCATGGGGGGAGTCGCGACAGTAGCCGCGCGCCGGCCCCACGCAAGGCCGTCCCCCCGGACCCGAAGCGCAGGCCGGGAGCCTAGTTCAGGCCCGTCGACACGCCGTCGTCGAGCGCGGCGATCCGCTCCCTCACCGAGCGGCCCGCCTTCGGCGCGAACGGGCGCCGGCGGAAGTAAAGTTCATCCGGGACGCGGTCCTCGGTCGCCTCGGGAAGGTCCTGCGCCCCGAGACCCGGGCCGTTGGCTTCCTCAAACCCCTCCGGGACGCGGATGAGCTCGGCAAGCAGGCGGTACCAGGAGGCTTTGGAGGGTCGGCGGGTCATGGGGTGCGGTTGGGTTATACCTCTATATCGGCGCATCCCCCGCGTGGATCCTGTTAAATATCCGCGAAGTTTTTCCCCGGGGCCGCGGCCGGGGGCAGTTGTAAAATTATCATCGGCTATTACCCCGCCGACTATTGTGCGCACGGGACTACGAAAACACGCAAAGGGGGCGTATAGTAGGGCCTAACCCCACAGCTCCCATGCGCCCTGGCCTCATGATAGGGTTCGCAGTCACGGTGACGACGGAGTTCCTTGTGGCCTGGGGCGGAAACCTGACCCACTACAAGGCTCCCCAGAAGGTGAAGGAGGAGGAGACCCGGATACAGATCGCGATGCCGAAGTTCGATCCCGACCCGCCTGACGTGGTCGAGGGCTCGGCCCCCACGCCGCAGCTGGACATCGCCCCGCCGATGCAGACCGACGTGCCGCAGGTCGTGACGCCGGAGTCCTTCGTCCAGCCGATCGAGCCCCCGCCGCCCGACCTCTCCGCCATCTCCCACAACGTGGTCCGTATCCCCGAGACGCGCTCCTTCTTCGGGGCCGTCGCGGTGATTGACATCTCGCAGCTGGACCAGGTGCCGGTCGCCAAGTACCGGGCGAGGCCCCTCTACCCGACCGAGATGTCGCGCCAGGGGATCACCGGCGACGTGCTGGTCGACTTCATCGTCGACACCGAGGGCGCGGTGAGGAACGCCCGGGCCGTCCGCTCCTCGCGGAACGAGTTCGAGGAGAACGCGGTGATCGCGGTCGCCAAGTGGAAGTTCGTCCCGGGCCGGAAGAACAACCACGCGGTCTTCACCCACATGCAGGTCCCGATCCTCTTCACCCTGCGGCACGACGACTAGCGTCCCCGGCGGGGCGCCTAGCCCGTGATCGTCGAGTACTTGGCCGCGGGCCCCGGCACCTTGGGAAGGAAGACCCTGAAAGTACTCCCGAGTCCCGGCGCGCTCTCGACCTCGATCCAGCCCTGGTGCTGTTTGACGATGCCGTTCACGACGGCGAGCCCCAGGCCGAGCGCGCTGCCGAACCCCTTGGTCGTGAAGAACGGCTCAAAGAGGTGCTGGCGGACGGCGCTGTCCATTCCGCACCCGGTGTCCTGGAAGCTGAGCCGTGCGAAGGGGCCGTCGCGCGGGCCCTCGAATTCCTTCGGGGGCGGGTCCGCCGGGTCGCGCTCGGCGATCTCGATGATGAGGCAGCCGCCCGTCTCCATCGCGTCGCGCGCGTTCGCGCAGAGGCTTAGGATCACCTGGTCCAGGAGAGAGGAGTCCACCTCGACCCACTCCGCCGATGTAAGTCCCGTCACGTAGAACTGGACCGCCTTGCCGAGCATCGCGGCGATCTCGGGCTCGAGCCTGGCGACGGTATCCTTCAGGTTCACGGGCTCCTTGCGCAGGAACTGCTGCTGCCCGACGAGGACGAGCTTCTGCGTGAGGGAGGCCGTCCGTTTGGCCTCCTTTTCGAGCGCCTGGATCTCCAGCACCACATCCGCGGGCAGGTCCCGGTTCTCCCGCAGGAGGCCGAGCCGCATCATGGTCGAGGTGAGGATGTTGTTGAAGTTGTGGGCGATCCCGCCGACCAGCTGGCCCAGGGCCTCGAGTTTCTGGCTCCGGCGAAGGCTCTCCTCGAGTGCTATCCGGTCGGTGATGTCCCGCGAGGTGATGACCAGGCCGCCGACCGCCGACTCGTGCGCGAGGTTACTGCCGACGGTCTCGAACTGCCGGTAGGTCCCGTCGCTGTGCCTCAGGCGCCAGTCGATCCGGGGCGGGTGCTCGGTGGCCGCGGCGACCTGCTCGAGGAAGGCGGTGCCCCGGGGGAGATCCTCGGGGTGCGCAAGGGAGAGAAGCGGCCGGCCGATCAGCTCCCCGGGGGCCGTGCCGAGGGCGCCCACCGCGCCCGGGCTCGCAAAGCGGACGGAGAGCGAGGGGTCGACGACCATGATCAGGTCCGAGGCGTAACGCACGAGGGCCTCCGAGCGGGCGCGGCTCTTGCGCTCGATCTCGTGGGCCATCCACCGGGCGCTGTCGCGGATCACGTACATTTCGCGGATCGAGAGGATCACGAACAGGATGGCCAGGCCCCAGAAGATCGGGGAGACGACGTCGGCGGCCGGGTGCCCCTTCATCGCGAACACGACCAGCCACGCGCAGACGACCACGATCGTCATCATCGGCAGCGGGCTCGACGCGGCGGGCTGGGTGTCCGCCTGGTCCTCGATCCGCTCCCTGCCCATCCGCTCGCCGGCGACCACGTAGAGACCGATGGAGACCGCGTTGAAGGCGTTCGTGAAATTGATCGTCGTGGTCGCAAAGTAGCCCTGGACGCTGTCCAGGAGGTACAGAAGGTCGGCGAGCCAGCTGATGCCGATCGAGACCACGAGCAGCCGGAATGCGGTCAGGGACGGCGCGGGTTTGCGGGTCAGGAGGACAAAATTGAGGGTGGCGATCCCGGCGAACGTCACCAGCGGGTAGACGACATCCATCACCGACTCGTACCCGCTGGCCCTCGGCAGGGCCGGCGCCACCGCGACATACCAGAGGGGAATCCCGACGCCGGCGACGAAGACGCCGGCATCCACCGCGTAACGGGCCAGGCCGATCGACGTCCGCTCGGCGCGGGGGAAGCACAGGAGGCCGCCGATTAGCGCAACGTAGGTGCTAAGGAAGATGATGTCCGAGAAGTTGAAGGGAGATTGGGACTTCGGATCGACGATGGCGTCCACGAGGACGTAGATCGCCCCGACGGTCTCAAGGGCCATGCCGGCGAAAATCCACCACAGGCCCCGTGCGAGCTGCCGGGGAATGTCCTTCCTCCTGGAGGCCCGCCGGAAATAGATCACCGGGCCGAGGCTTAGGAGCGTCAGAATCAGGACGCCGAACTGCCGGTGCGCCGGCGTGCGCGACGGGGCGCTCAGGAACCAGGCCAAGACAATGCCGCTGAACAGGATCCATTTCCCGGATCCCGCCAGAAATCGCGCGCGCGCGGCGGGCCTCGGGGCGGCGCCGCCAGGGGAAATGTCTGTGGTGGAGGTTATCCCATCACTATCGGCCACTTGGGCATGGAGTGTGGGCAAAAATGCCCCGGCCTCCGGCACCCTGCTCCCAATCTCCACTCAAGTCACAGCCCCCGGGGCCGAAGAAGAGGTCAGGCGCCCATGCCAGTCGGCATGCCCGCCCTAGCCTGTTGTGTTACCCGCCCCGGCCCCCAAGAAGGCCGGGGCGGTTTCGTTTCGGGGCCTAGCACTGGCATAGGCCCGGGAGCCCTAAGGCTTCCCGGCCTTTTGAAGGTCAGCGATCAGCTTCTGGGCGGCGCCGAGCTTGTCCTGAAGGTCAGTTTCCGGGGGCCACCTCACTCCGCTACCAGCTTCCGCTTAAGGGGATTCTGGTTCTCATCGACGTCAATCCGACGCCGAGCGTAAGCGTGTCCCCGCCGAATTAGGCAGGCACCCGGTGGGCTATTCTAAAGTACCTGCACGAGCTGCCGCCAATATCGGACCTGGCACAGCCTGAACTGAGGCTGGCGGGCCTTCGCTATAATCCGAAGACCAACGGTCCCAGCCGAACAAGGTATGCCACGGCGCTTGGACTGCAGGCCCTGCCGGCCGGACCAATTCAGGCCGACGAGAACGCATAGAGGGTCCTGCGGCGCTGGGGAGACCCGGGCCTCACGAGGATGTCGCCGAAGCCCTCGGCCACCGAGGCGTTCGCGTAGCCCTCGCATTCCAGGCAAAGGCCCGCGTGCGGCCCGTAGGGCCTCCCGGACTTCCCGGAGAGCGACCCGTCGAGGCCAACGCCCGAGTAGAACTGGAGCACGGTCTCGTCTGTGTGCACCTCCAGGACGCGCCCGGTAGCCGGGTCGTGGACCCGCGCCGCGAACGTGGGCGCCGAGGGCGTCCCCGTGCCCACTGGACGCAGCAGGTAGGGGTCGCCATGCGCGCGGAAGATCCCCGGGAGGGCGTCGGAAAGCCTCCTTGGCCTGTTCAGGTCGGCACCCGTCCCAATGACGCGCTCCCTCCGGTCGGAGAGGGTGAAGGCCGCGTCGGCGGGCACGTATTCCGCGGCGGCGATCCTGACCTCGTGCCCGAGCACATCGCCCGAACCCTCCCCCGAGAGGTTGAAGTAGGAATGCTGCGTGAGGCTCACGGGAGTCGGACGGTCGGACCGGGCCTCAGTCTCGAAGACGAGGCGGTTGTCTGCCGTCAACGTGTAGGTCGCAGTGACTTCGAGGTTTCCCGGATAGCCTTCCTCGCCATCGGGGCTCGAGTAGGTGAGGCGCAGGCTGTCCGCGCCGTCCTTCCTCGCCACGGCCTCGGCCGCCCACAGGCGCTTGTCGAAGCCGCGCACGCCCCCGTGAAGGTGGTTCGGCCCCTCGTTTCGCGGAAGCGGCCACGTTCGGCCGTCCGCCGCGATCACGCCCCCGGTGACCCTGCCGGCGATCCGCCCGATGATCGCCCCGAGGTAGGGGTGCGGTGAAAGGTAGGGCCCCAGGCTACCGAAGCCCAGTACGACGTCGTCAAGACGCCCCCCGCGGTCCGGTACAAGGAGCGACCTGACGATGCCGCCAAGGGAAAGAATCTCGACCGAGGACCCCGACGCGTTCGACAACGTGTGGGCGTGGACCGTCTCGCCCGTGGGGAGCTTGCCGAAGGTCCGGGAGGTCATCGGGTCGGCCCGTACTAGCGCGCCGGCGGGCGGAGCGACGGCACCGGCGCCGAGATCACCTTCAGCTCCGTGAACTCGCGCAGTCCCTCCTCGCCGCCTTCCCATCCCTGGCCGCTTGCCTTGGTCCCGCCGAAGGGAATTTCAGCCCGGAGCGGACGCCATTCGTTCACGCCCACGATCCCGGCCTCGAGTTCGTCGGCGACGGCGTTGGCGAGCGAAAGGTCCCTCCCGTACACGTAGGCGGAGAGGCCCGCCTCGGTTGCGTTGGCCCGGCGGACGGCCTCGTCGACATCGACGTAGGTGAGCAGGGGGAGGACCGGGCCAAAAATCTCCCCGCGGGCAATCGCCATCGTGTCGCGCACCCCGCGCAGGATCTGCGGCGTGTAGAATCCCCCCGCGGCGATCCCGCGGTCGGCCTGGTGGCTGCGGTTCTCAGCCACGAGCTCGGCCCCCTCCGCGATCGCCCCTTCGACAAGGCCCCGGACCCGCACGCACGCCTCGGCGTGGATAAGCGGGCCGACGTCGGTCCCGGCCTCGAGGCCGTTGCCGACCCGGAGCCCGCGCCACACGGCGCATAGCTTCTCGACCAGCTTCCCTTCGAGGGCCGCAGGCACGAAGACCCGGTTGGCCGTGACGCAGACCTGGCCGGAGCAGAGGAGCTTCAGCTTCACGAGCTCCGGGACGACCTCGTCCAGGTCGGCATCCGGGAGGATCACGAAAGGGGCGTTGCCGCCGAGTTCCAGGGAAAGCCGCGGCAGGTGCCTGGCCGACGCGCGGAGCACCGTCCTGCCCGTGGCCGTCGACCCCGTGAGCGAGATGACGCGGACCCGCGGGTCCGCGGTCAACGCCTCGCCGGCGACCGGACCCAGGGCCGGGAGGACCTGGAGGACCCCGGGGGCGAGGCCCGCCTCCCTGAGGACGGAGCCGAGGGCCAAGGCGACAAGCGGTGTGAGCTCCGAGGGCTTCCACACTGCGGTGCACCCTGCGGCCAGCGCCGCGGCGATCTTCTTGGCGCCCTGCGCCAGGGGGAAGTTCCACGGGGTCACCAGGCCAGCCACGCCGGCCGGCACTGCCTTTACCCGGTACTCCCGCCCGCGGACGGGGTGGGGCTGGAGGCGGCCGGTTGGTCGGCGGGCCTCCTCCCCGAACCACTGGAAGAAGCTGGCGGCATAGTCGACCTCGCCCAGCGCCTGCGGGAGCACCTTGCCCTGCTCCAGGGTGAGAAGCTGCGCGATATCGCTCCTCCTGGCCAAGAGGAGCGCAGCCGCCCGCTTCAGGACCTCACCGCGGGCCGCCCCGGTCTCGCGGGACCAGCGGCCGAAGGCCTCCCCCGCCCCGTCGATGGCGAGCGCAAAGTCGGCGGGGCCCGCAAGGGGGACAACGGCGATCGTGGCGCCCGTCGCGGGGTTGCGCACGGGAACCTCCCCGCCCCCGGCTTCGCGGAACTCCCCGCCGAGCATGATCCCAGGCGTGACACCAAGTCCGGAGAGAAGGCTCTGTGCGGCGTCAGGCATGGAGTCCGAGTGTCCTGCAGTAGATGGCGACCGCGTCGGCCTCCGTGATGGCAGCCGGGTTCGGGTCCATGAGCCGCCGGTTGGCGACGGCCGCCCTTGCGAGTTCCTCCAGGGCGGACCGGGGCACGGGCACGGAGCCGAGCGCGGAGGCGAGGCCTATCTCAGAGGCGAGTGCCGCGACCCGGTCCGGAAACGCGTCGGGCGTGGTGTCCCCCCAGCCGAGCGCGGCCGCGAACACCGTGACGTCCTCCCGGATGAAGGGCAGGTTGTGCCTCATGGTCTCGGCCGTCAGGCACCCGGTCACGATGCCGTGCGCAATGTGGAACCGCCCTCCGAGCGGGAGCGCGAGCGCGTGGACCGCGCAGCAGGACGAGTTTGCGAAGGCGAGGCCGGCGAGGTTCGCCCCGAGGAGCATCGCGTCGCGGGCAGCCAGGTCCCGGCCGTTCCGGCAGACGGCCGGCAGCGCAGGTCCAATGCGCCGCGCCGCCTCGAGCGCGAGCCCGCGCGCCAGCGGGGTCGCCGTCCTTGCGATGAAGGCCTCGAGCGCGTGGACGAGGGCGTCCATACCCGCGGCCGCGGTCGGAAGCTTCGGGAGGCCATCCGTGAGCTCCGGGTCGAGCAATACGACGTCGGGGACCAGGCACGGGTCGACGACGCCCACCTTGTTGCCGGTCGCCGGGTCGGTGAAGATGGCCACTGGGGTCGCCTCCGAGCCGGTTCCGGAGGTGGTTGGGATGCAGACCAAGGGAAGCGGGCGGCGGACAACCTTGCCGATGCCGGCCAGAAGCGCAGCGTCGCGACCGTCCCTGAGCGTCGCGGCGACAAGCTTTGCCGTGTCCATGACGCTTCCGCCCCCGAGGGCCACGACCACGTCAGCGTCGATCGACCGCCGGGCGAGCGTCACGGCCTCCGCGACCGAGGCGAAGGGCGGCTCGGGCTCGGTCCTGTCAAACACGGCCGCAGCGAAGCGCTCCGCCTGCAGGGCGACCATGACCCGGGCGAGGATCCCGGCGCCGCTCACGCCGGCGTCCGTGACGATGAAGGCATGGGAGCAGCCCAGCCTCCTTAGCTCGGCCGGAAGCTCCCCGCTGATGCCGCGTCCGAAGCGAAGGCGGCGCGGGAGGTTGTTGTCGAAGGGCCTAAGCATGGGGGTTATCTCAAGAAAGCGAAGCAGGCTGCGATCCGATACCGGACCGCAGCCTGCCGTCAAACGTGGAGCCTCGCGGCCCCGGTGGATTCTTTAGTAATGCAGGCGCAGGGTGATCGAGGCCGTGATCGGCGGCCTGACGAAGATCAGGCTGTTTCCGGCAAAGCTCACGTCGATCGGGTCGAGGAGGCGGGCGTTAAGCATGTTCTTAACATTGACCCGCACGTCCCACATCTTTGTGCCGTAGAAGACATAGCCGTCGAGCTGCACCTCGGGCGGGATGTACAGGGTGTCCTGGTCGTTCGCGTACATCTTGCCGACGAACTGCGGACCGAGGCCCACGCCCCAGCCGCTCGGGCTCGTGTACTCCGCGAAGGCGTTGCCCTGGAGCTGCGGGATGCCGGGGGCCCTCATTCGCAGTCCCGGGGGGGCGTAGCCCGTGAAGTTGGGCGCGCCCTTGCCGGTTCCGAAGGTGCCGTCCACGGGCGTAGTGGTCGCGAACGCGTCCAGGTAGTTGCCCGTCGACTGGAAGAAGTACCCGAAGGCCGTGGCGTCCAGGAACGTGAGGTTCGCGTTGAAGTTCCATGCCTTGCTCGGCTGGTACACCACCTCGAGCTCAAGGCCGTTGTCCTTGATGGGGAACTTCCCGCCCGTGATCTGGGTGCCGTACTTGAGCTGCTGGAACAGCGCCGATGAGAAGTAGAGCGTGTTGTTGAGGAAGCTCTGCTTGAAGCCCACCTCGTAGAGCGTGCTCTTCGTGCTCAGCACCTGGTCGAGGTACTGCGCGTTGGCGCCGCCGAAGTTGGAGGACCCCAGAATCCCGTCCACATGGTCGTAGGTGGCGTAGATCGTGGAGCTCTCCGTGGGCTTGTACGTCACGCTGGTGAAGAACGACTGGTCATTCACCGTCCGGCTGTTGTTGTAGCCCGTGTAGTGCGCCGAGGAGCCCCCCGCCGGGATATAAACCGGGGTCGCCAGGGGGATGTAGGTGAAGAAGCTGTTGTAGTAGCCGTACTGCTCGAACGGCGGGTTCTCGCCGGTGGCGTAGATGTTGTCGATGCGGTAGCCCGCCGTGAGGACGATCTTCTTCGAGAGCTGAATGTCGTCCTGGAAGAAGAAGGCTGCGTCGTCCACACGCTCCTGGACCTGGGTGCCAAGCGTAGCCGCGCTGTAGCCGACCGGGGCGCCCGGGATGCGGAAGTCGCCGCCCCAGGTCTGGTTCTCGTTCGCGTACCCCGGGTAGAAGATCGTGGACGCGGGCTGGGTCAGGTCGTAGTAGCTCGCCGGCTCCGTTGTGAAGTCCTGGTAGGCCGTCAGGGCGCTGTACTTATAGTCCAGGCCTGTGATCAGGCTGTTATCGAACGTCCCGATCGCGAACTTGTTGCGGTACTCGATCCTGTCCTGGACGAGGTCGTTCTTCGGGACCCACTCGCTGTAGCCGAGGGTCTCCGTCTTGTTCGAGTGCCCGGAGGTCGCAAAGAAGCGGTTCACGATCGAGGAGTCGGGCGTGAGCTCAAGGGTCGCCTTGATCTGGCCCTGGGCAACAAAGGCCCGAGCGGTGTCCGACGGATTGATGAGCGCGACGGCCGGTGAGAGCTTGACCGTGTGCGCGGTGGCCGGGTTCACCGTCACATAGGAACCGTCGGCCGCGCTGCCGAACGTGTAGGGCGGCGGATTCGGGTAGGTGATGATGTCGTAGCCGAAATATGCCGTGGGGCCCGAGGTCGTCGGGCTCGCGGGACCCGCGATGTAGTTGCCGTTCTTGATGAAATCCTCCGTCACGCGGCCGACGCCTGCGATCTCGTTCGTCCGGTCCGAGTAGACCTGGACCCAGCTGTCGATCGAGAGCTTCGAGTTGGGCCGGTAGGCGAGCGCCGCGTAGACGTCCTGGGTCTCGTCGTGATCGTTCAGGTAGTAGTTCTTACCGTAACGGCTCAGGTAGCTGATCCGGTACGCCAGCTTGTCAGTGATCGGACCACCCGTATCGATGGTGAACTCCGGGTTGGAATAGGAGTGGCCGCTCGCCCACCCGCTCATCGTGAAGGAGAGGTTCGTGCGCTCCTTGTCGAAATACGGCTCCTTCATGACGAAGTCGACGTAGCCGCCGGAGCCCTCGGTCTGGGGTCCGTAGACCGCCGAGCCCGGGCCCTTGACGATGTTGAACGCGTCGGCGCCGTTGAAGCTGGGCGGCGTCGAGTTGCGGGAGAAGGGAACCTGCTGGCCGCCAACGTAGAGCTGGGAGAGGTCACCGCGGATGTAGGGGACGGCCGGGATTCCGTACTGGGCGGCGGAGTAGACGCCCGGTGAGAACTGACCCAAGTCCATTGCGGACTTTACGAGGCGGTCCGACATGAGGGCGGAGTTGACCGCCGTCACCGAGCGCGGGATGTCGAGGATGTTCCGGTCGTCGCCCATCACGTCGTCGAGGGGGCGGACGGTCGGGAGCACCTGGTCCTCGATCGGCACGTCGCTGACAGTGTATTTCTCCATCTTAGTCACCTTGCCCGTCGACGCCGAGGTCGAGGAGGTGTCCGACGTCGGCGGTGGCGTCGAGCTTTGCGCTCTTAACCCGGCCGAGAGACCTGCAACCGTGCAGGCCATGGCAAAACTGACGCGTACTAGCTTGGTGGATCTCATGTTCATGGTTCTTTTTTGGTGTCTGACGCTGTTTGGCTTCGTGGCCTCAACACTCCCAGGGCGTAAGCTCTGACCGTTGGGCTTGTTTCCCCGGAAAATATCCGCTGACAGCTCCGCAAGGGTGCTCCACACCGACCATTCGAGGGTCTATTGTTTTCATGGTGCTGGCACGCCGCCGGGCTTCGGAGCGTGACGCGGAGTATAAGCACATTCCTTGCCGACTGCCTCCAGTCTCCGCGGAAAGCCTTCCTAGAAAATAAGGTCGGGGGCACGCCATCCGCACGGCTGCCCAGCGGGAAAAATCGGCCCGCATCGGGCCGCCGCCCCCGTACCCATGAGGCGATGACGTTTGATTCGCCCGACAAGTTGGGCATGATGCCTCTCTAACAAGGGTATGCCCGACGTTCGTTTCCAAACCTTTGGCCTAAACGCCCACCTCCAAAAGCTTCCGAAGCCGATGGGCGTGATCCACCACCACCACGAGGTGGAGATGAACTACGTCTTCAGCGGCGGGGTGACCTACCTTCACCGGGGCTCGATGCGCCGGCTTGGGCCCAAGCGCCTCGCGCTCTTCTGGGGGTCGACTCCGCACAGCCTGGTCCAGGTGGAGCCGGACACCGAGCTTGCCTGGATCACCGTGCCGCTCGCCTGGGTGTGGGCCTGGGGTCTTCCAGACCGCTTCGTGCGCGCGCTGATGGAGGGCAAGTGGTGGTTTGCACCGCCAACCTTC
>CAISPT010000266.1 GCA_903887455.1 uncultured Opitutaceae bacterium
ACAATCTAGTGCTCTAACCAACTGAGCTATGACCGCCGTAAATTTGGGAACGGTGAAATTCGCGACTCGGGCCATCGAAGTCAAGGTATCAAGGTTTGGGTCCACGTTGCGGCCCACGCGCGCCCGGTTTGAGGGGGATCGGGGGGCGAACGCGGAGCGGTGGAAGGGTGGCAGCCGCATCAGCAGGACGGGTCTGCCGCCGGCTTCCCCCGTCGGGGTGCGCTGCCGACAGCCGGCCGTATTTCTAAGGAAATATTTAGTTGCTAGTAACTTCTGTAACCGCGTTGGGAGGGGGAGCGCCCGCGCAAGGATGCGCGGCCTCGGGGGCATGGCCCCCAGACTGGCACCGCGTGTGCTCTTGGCGCGGCATGGACATCCCTCGATGGAGGCGAAACGCCGCCAGCCTGGCCCTCGCCGTGCTCGCCGGGTGCGCGAAACAGACGCCGGTTGCCGACGCCGGCGCTGTGCTCACACGAGTCGTCCTGCAGACCAACTGGTACGCGGAGCCGGAATACGGCGGGTATTACCAGGCCCTCGCCAAGGGCTACTTTAGGGAGGAGGGCCTGGATGTCAGCATCGCGCAGGGGGGGCCGGGCGCTTTCCCGGTGCAGAAGGTCGCCGCCGGCCAGGTGCAGTTTGCGGTGGCGCGCAGCGATGACCTCATCATGGCCGCCCGGCAGGGCCTGCCCGTCCTGATCGTCGCCGCTCAGCTGGAGCACGATCCCCAGGTCGTCGTCCTGCACGCGGAGAGCCCGGTCAAGGGGTTCCAGGACCTGGACGGCAGGAGCGTCATGGTGGAGCCGGGCTCGGCCTGGATAAGCTACGTCGAGCGCAAGTTCTCGATCCACATCAAGGTGATCCCCGAGAACTACGAGAACGCGGGGTTCCTGGCCGACAAGGGCTTCATCGAGCAGGGGTTCCTGACCGCGGAGCCGTACGTCTTTAGCCAGCTCAACGTCCCGACGCGGACCCTGCTCGTGGCGGACTCGGGCTACGACCCGTACCGCGCCCTGTTCTGCAACCGCGCGTTCGCTGCCGCCAACCCCGAGGTCGTGAAGGCGTTCATCCGCGCGAGCCTGCGCGGCTGGAAGGACTACCTCTCGGGGGACCCGGGGCCGGGCAACCGGCTGATCACCCTGGACCACGCCGAGAGCACCCCCGACCTGCTCGCTTACGGGTGGAGGGAGCTCCGGAGGGCGCACATCGTGGACGGCGACCCGTCGAAGGGGGAGAGCCTGTGCCTGGTGACCCGGCGCCGGCTCGCGTCCCAGATCGCCACCATGCGCGACCTGGGGCTTGTGGCAGGCGACCTGGACGTCGGGCGCGTGGCGAGCTTCGACTACCTCCCCGAGGATCTTCGGAAGCTCGCCGAAGAGTAGGTGAGGGCCGGCCGGCTACGTCAGGTCAAGCGTGGCGACCGATCGCGATCGCTCGGCCTTTAGCCGTTCGACGCGGGTATCTACCTCGAGCCTCAGGCGCGCCTCGTCAAAGCCCACGAGGTCCGGACCCTCCGCGACCAGGGCGCCGCCCACGTAGACCTGCTTTAGGTTCCTCAGGCTGCAGGCGAGCACGTAGGTGGCGACAGGATCGTGGACGGGCCCGGTGTCGGGATGGCGAGGGTCAACGACCAGGAAGTCGGCGAACTTTCCCGCCTCCAGGCTTCCGACCTTCGACTCGATTCCCAGGATCTCGGCGCCCCCGAGCGTGTGGAAGTGCAGGACGTCCTGCGGCGAAAGCACCGTCGCATCCTTGTAGTGGGAGCGGATGGAGTAGAGGCCTATCCTCAAGTTCTGGAAGGGGTCTGAAAGGTCGCTGCAGGACTGGTCGTCCAAGCCTATCCCAATCTTTATCCCCGCCCTTCTGAGGGCCGGGATATCGGCCGTTCCCGAGCCGATCCGGCCGTTCGCCGACGGCTGCCAGCACATGCACGCCCCGCTCTCGGCGGTCTCCTTGACGATCTGCGGCGTGGTGTGGATGAAGTGCCCGAAGACAAAGTCCGGACCCAGCGCGCCCGCGTCCCGGTACCAGGCGAACTTGGCCTGCTGCTCGGGCACGCGCTCGGGGCTCTCCAGGAAATGGGCCTGGTTCATCAGGCCGTGGGCCCGCATGATGCGCACCTCCCTGAAGGCGCTCTCGATGCCGGAGGACCGCTGGACCCACCCGCTGACCGCCATCTTCAGGAAGCGCGGGTTGTCCGAGAACTGCCGGGCGAAGCCGAGGATCCTGGAGATCCGCTCGTCGATCTCCTGCTCGGTGCCCTGGGGCACGATGCTGATGCTGTTGATGAAGCGCAGCCCCGAGTCGACCTTGGCGCGGATCTGGGCCTCCTCATAGGGCTCCTGGTTCACCTCGGACGCCGAAAGGGACTCCCCGATCCCGATCGAGCGCTGGCCCCCTCCCAGGTCCCCGGAGTAGGTGAAGTCGTAGCCCGTGGTGATCCCGCTTCTCAGAAAGTCGACCGATCCGTGGAGGCAGAACCAATAGATGTCCTCCGGCGTGGCGTGCTCGCTCAGCTGCTTGATCGTGTTGAGCCACCCGTAGAGGGTCTGGTCCGTCCCGAGACCCCGCAGGGGGCTCTGGAAAAGGTGGCTGTGCGCGGAGATGAAGCCCGGGGCGACGATCCGGCCGGCGACATCGACCTCCTGCGAACCGGCAATCCCCAACGGGGGATCGCCGGGCCCGACCGAGGTGATCCGCCCGTCCCCGCCTACGACCATGTGGCCGAGGAAGGGCGCGGAGCCCGGAGCCATCGTGATCAAGAGGGCGTTCCGGATGACAAGGAGCGGCTTCGTGGAGGACGGTTTCATGTCGGTTGATCCATTGCGGCGCCAAGGAAAAGGGTTTGCGGGCGGCTGGGGCCTTGGCCACGCCCCTGGGTCCCTAGCATACCCCCGGCCAACCCTGCGAGCTCCACTCGAATTTCGCCTTGTCGCTCCCGCCGCGCGTTTGCGGGTTGTGTCCCCCCAGAGGCGGCCCCAACCTATGTTCGTGACCATGAGGCGTCTGCGGCTAGTCACGTTCAACATAGCCCATGGAAGGGGCCTGGCGCCGATCCAGGGGTTCACCTCCTCGCGCAAGCTTCGCCTGAACCTTCGCCGGATCGCCCAGTTGCTGGGAACCCTCGAGGCGGACATCGTGGCGCTGCAGGAGGTGGATGAGTGCTCGGTCTGGTCCGGCAGCTTCGACCATCTCGACTACCTGAGGACCCATGCGGGCTTTCCCCACGCCGCGTTCGGCATCAACAACCGCAGGGAGGGCATCATGAACCTCTCTTACGGCAACGCCATTCTGTCGCGCTTCCCGATCGCGGAGACCGAGACCATTGTCTTCGGGAGGCGCCGGGTGGGGGAGAAGGGATTTCTCTTTGCCGAGATCGAGGTCCACGGCCGCCTGGTCCCGCTGGTCAACCTCCACCTGCACTTCAGCTCAAAGCGCAAGCGCCTCCAGCAGCTCGACATGCTGGTCACTTGGCTCAGGAGCAAGGAGCGGGAGCGCAAGCGGGACTGGTCGGTCTTCCCGATTGTGTGCGGGGACTTCAATACGCCCGGGACCAAGGACGACGCGACGGCGTCCCTGCTGAGCCACCTATGCGACTACGGGGACTACGTGCTGCACCCGGAGCTCGGCCCGACATTCCCGTCCCCGCTGCCGAGCCGGGCGCTGGACTTCGTCTTCATCCCGCCCGGCTGCCGGGCCGTGACGAGCGAGGTCGTCCGGTCCTTCCTCTCGGACCACCGGCCGGTCCTGGTTGAGTTTTCAGTGGCGTGAGCCGGGCGAATTGCCTTTGATCGCCCTTCCTATGGGACGGATCCAAGACGCATTTTCGAGAGCAAGGGCGCAGAACCGGGCGGCCTTCGTGGCCTACCTGTGCGCGGGGGACCCGAACTTCGAAACCTCGCTCTCCGCGTGCGTGGCGGTCGCCGGCGCAGGGACCGACGTCCTCGAGCTCGGAGTCCCGTTTTCCGACCCGCTGGCCGACGGGCTTACCAACCAGCTCGCCGCCCAGCGCGCCCTCGAGTCTGGAATGACGGCCGTCAAAGTCTTCGAGCTGGTCAGGCGGATCCGCGAGAAGACGGAGGTCCCGATCGTCTTCTACACCTACTACAACCTCGTCTTCTCAAACGGCGTCGACCGCTACGTCGCGTCCGCCAAGGCGGCCGGCGTCGACGGCATGTTGATCCTGGACCTCCCGCCGGAGGAGGCGGGCGAGGCCTCGGCGGCGTGTGCCAGGCACGGGGTCGACACCGTGTGCATCGTGGCTCCGACGACCCCCGACTCAAGGCTCCCGAAGATCGCTGCCGCGGCCACGGGCTTCATCTACTACGTGTCCCGCGAGGGCGTGACGGGCGTGCGCGACAGGCTGGCCGTGGGCATACCGGAGGCCGTCGCCAGGATCCGGGCCCACACGGCGCTGCCGGTGGCCGTCGGGTTCGGGATCTCGACCCGCGAGCAGGTGGCGGAGGTCTCGGCCGCGGCCGACGGAGTCGTCGTCGGCAGCGCCCTGGTCAACATTATCCGGGACGGCCTTTCCAAGCCGGAGGGGATCGCCCCGGCGCTCGCCGGCCGTGTCGCGGACCTCCGGGCGGGAACGCCACGGCGATGACGCGGGTACTGGTGATCGACGACGACCGGCTTCAATGGAAGCTGGTCCAGGCCCACTTCAAGAACTTCCAGGTGGGCACCTACGAGCTCGACTGGTCGTCGACCTACGAGGACGGCCTATCGCGGCTCCTCACGGGCGCCTACGAAGTCTGCCTCCTCGACTACCGCCTGGGCGAGCGCGACGGTCTCCAGCTGATCCGCGAGGCCGCAGGGGCCGGATGCCGCACGCCGATCGTCTTTCTCACCGCGGAGTCCTCGGGCAACGTGGACATCCAGGCCATGGAGGCCGGGGCGCTCGACTACCTCGTGAAGGGCGAGATCTCGCCGCGCTCGCTCGAGCGCTCGCTGCGCTACGCGAGGAAACTCGGCGAGACCCTCGAGGCACTCCGCCGCCTAGCGACCCGGGACGAGCTCACCGGGCTGCTCAACCGCCGCGAATACGAGCGGATACTGGCCGAGGAGGAGGACCGCTCGAGGCGCTTTGGCAACTCGCTCGCCCTGGTGATCATCGATCTGGACCACTTCAAGGCGGTGAACGACACCCACGGTCACCCTGCCGGCGACGCCGTCCTTAAGGAGGCCTCCCGCCGCATCGCCTCCTCCATCCGGACGGTCGACAGGGCCGCGAGGATCGGGGGCGAGGAGATCGCGCTGATCCTCGTCCAGACGGACAGGGCGAGCGCCCAGGAGGTGGCCCAGCGGGCGATCGCCGCCGTGGGATCGAGCCCGATTGAGTTCTCCCCCGGCCAATCGATTCCCGTGACGGCCAGCGCCGGGGTGGCGGCGATTCCGGCGGACGGTGGGGGAGCCTCCGAGCTTTTCGCCGCGGCGGACAAGGCGCTCTACCTAGCCAAGAGCAGGGGCCGCAACCGGGCCGTCCCGGCCGGCGAGCCCAAAGCGGCGACGTGAGCCGGGAGCCAGAGACCCCTCGCACGCTCCACGTCCTCACCGGCGCGACCGCCGTGGGCAAGACCGAGTGGGCGCTGCGCTGGGCGGAGTCCTGCGGGGCCGAGATCATCTCCTGCGACTCGCTGCTGTTCTACCGCGGGATGGACGTAGGGACGGCGAAGCCGAGCGCGGCGGAGCTGCGCCGGGTGCCCCACCACCTGATCGACATCCGGCCGGTCTCAGAGCCCATGAACGCCGCTGTCTATGCGGCGATGGCGGTGGAGACCGCCGCAGGGATCGCGGCGAGGCGCCGGCCCGTCCTGGTGGTCGGCGGTAGCGGCTTCTACCTTCGAACCTTCTTCGCACCGGTGTCCGACGGGCTGGAGGTTCCCGCCGAGGTGAGGCAGAGGGTCTCAACACTGCTGGCCGAGGGGGGCCTTCCGGCCCTGGTCTCCGAGCTTGGTCGCCTTAACCCCGCCGGCCTCGGGTCGCTCGACCTGGCCAACCCTCGCCGCGTCGCCGGCGCCCTCGGACGGTGCCTCGCCTCCGGAAGGACGCTTGCCGAGCTTACCGCGAGCTTCGCCCGGCTCCAGGGTCCGTTCAGCGGATGGCAGGTCCGGCTTGCGAGGCTCGACCGAGCGCCTGCGGACCTCGAGTCGAGGATCTCGGCCCGCGTCTCGGCCATGCTCTCCGGCGGGCTTCGCGGGGAGGTCGAGCGGCTCCTCGGGGAGGGCCTCCTCTCAAATCCGAGCGCACGTCGGGCGATCGGCTACCGGGAG
>CAISPT010000267.1 GCA_903887455.1 uncultured Opitutaceae bacterium
AGGTAGCCCCTGCCGCCGGCCTTGGTGCCCCCGCCCGACATCCCGAAACCCCCGAAGGGGTGGCGCTCCACGACCGCGCCGGTGATGCCGCGGTTCAGGTAGAGGTTGCCGACGCGGTACTCGCGCTGCGCCCGCTCGAGCGCGCTCGGGCTCCGTGAGAAGAGCCCGCCGGTGAGTGCGTACTCCACTCCCATGGCGATGCCGAACGCTTGGTCGAGGTCCCGCGCCTTCATGACCGCGACCACCGGCCCGAAGATCTCCTCGCGGGCGATCCGGTGGCTCGGCAGGACGCCGGTGAAGACCGTGGGCGGCACGTAGGTACCGCTCTCCGCGAGCCCGGCGGGCAGGGCCGCCTGGAACGCGAGGTTCGCCTCGCGCCGCCCGGCCTCGATCATCGAGAGGATCTTGTCCCTCGCCTCGGCGTCGATCACCGGGCCGACAACGGTCCCCGGGAGCGCGGGGTCGCCCACAGGCAGCGACCGGCACGCCTCGAGGAAGCGCTCGACAAACCGGTCGTGCACCCCCTCCAGCACGATCAGCCGCGAGAGCGCGGAGCATTTCTGGCCGGAGAAGCCGAAGGCGCTGTAGAGGGCGGCCGGAATCGCCTCGTCCAAGTCCGCGTCGTTGTCGATGATGAGCGCGTTCTTGCCGCCCATCTCGCAGACGACCTTCTTCAGGTTGGCCTGGCCCGGGAGCGTCCTGCCCGCCGTCTCCCAGATCCTGCAGCCGACCTGGCGCGAGCCCGTGAAGGCGACAAAGTCGATGCCGGCGTGGGCGACAAGGCGCGCGCCCACGTCCTCCCCAAAGCCGGGGAGGTAGGCGAGGACGCCCGGCGGGACGCCCGCCTCGGTGAGGATCGCCATGAGCTCGGCCGCGATGACCGAGGTCTGCTCCGCGGGCTTCATGACGACGGCATTTCCGGCGACAAGGGGCGCCACGACGAGCCCGCACAGGATCGCGAGCGGGAAGTTCCAGGGGGCGATCGCGACGCCGACACCGCGCGGCGTCCACAGCTGGATGTCGCGCTCGCCGGGGACGTGCTGCGTGACCCTTGGCCTGCCGAGGAGGCGCATCTCCTGCGCGTAGAACCGGCAGAAGTCCACGGCCTCGGAGATGTCCGCGTCGGCCTCGATCCAGGGTTTTCCCGCCTCGAGAACCTCGAGCGCGTTCAGCTCGAAGCGCCGCTCCTCCATGAGCTCCGCCGCCCTGTCGAGGATCCCCGCCCGCTCGTCCGCGGGTCGGGCCGCCCACGCCGGCCAGGCGGCCCTGGCCTCCGCGACCGCGAGGTCGGCGTCGGCCTCGGTGGCGCGGGCCCACAGGCCCACGACCTGGCTGGTGTGCGCCGGATTCGTCGAGGCGACCCACTCGCGGTCAGAGATCTTCCGGCCCCCGATAACGATGGGGTGCTTCCTGCCGAGGCGCGACCCCAAGGCCGCGAGGGCTTCGCGCATGCGCTGGCGGTTCGACTCCTTCGTGAAGTCCGTGTTCGGGGCGTTCCTGAAGCCCGGGACCGGGGCGGCCGCCCGCCGCTCGCCGAGGAGCCCGACCGGGTTGCGCAGGAGCACCTCGCGCGAGGCCCCGCCGGCGTCCTTTGCCCTGAGGAACCCCTCGTTGGAGGTGTTCTCGAGGAGACGCCTCACCAGGTAGGCCATCCCCGGCAGGAGGTCGCCCACCGGGCAGTACTCGCGCACGCGGTGCCCGGTGGCCACCATTGCGGCCTTCAGCTCGTCCGCCATGCCGTAGAGGGCCTGGAACTCGTACGCCCTGGGGTCGACCCCGAGGCGCTCGGCCTGGGCGATCGCGTGGGCGCAGGAGCGCACGTTGTGCGAGGCGAAGGCCGGCGAGACGATGTCGGCGTTCTCAAGGAGGAGCACGGTGAGCTTCTCGTAGTTGGCGTCGCTCTCGGGCTTCTCGGACCAGACCGGAACGGGCCACCCGCGCTGGTCGGCGAGCGTCGTCTCGTAGTCCCAGTATGCCCCCTTCACGAGCCGAACGACGATCGGCCTTTTCATCCGCCGCGCCCAGGCGATCAGGTCCTGGAGGTCCCGCTCGCAGTCGCGCAGGTAGGCCTGCAGGGCGATCCCGGCGGCGGGACCCTCCTTGAACTCCTCCTCCTCCAGGATGGAGCGGAAGAGCGAGAGCGTGAGGTCCTTCAGCGCGTAGCTCTCCATGTCGAAGTTCACGAACCCCCCGACCTCGCGCGAGCGGCGCAGGATCGGCCGCAGGCGCTCCTTGAGAGCGACGATCGAGTGCTCGGGGTTGGTGGGGAGCACCTCCGGGGTGAGGGCCGACACCTTGACGGAGAGGTTGAGGCGGGGCAGGGGGCCCTTGGGCCCCAGGTCGCTGAAGGAAGGGGCGCCGTCCTTGGCGATCGCGCTGGCGACGGTGTCGAGCACCTCCATGTTGCGCCTCAGGAACACTTCGGCCTCGGGCTCGCTGACGACGGTCTCGCCGAGGAGGTCGATGGTCGTGGCGATCCCCTTCGAGGCGTTTTGGCGGAGGCGCTTCACGAGGTCCTCGGGCGTCGCGCCCGCAACGAACTGCCCCGCCATCGAGGTCACGTTGGCCTTCACGGGCCCGGCGACCATCGCCGGGGCGAAGGACGCGGCGGCAAGGCCCGTCTTCATCGCGGGCGAGAGCTCGACGGCCTTGTCGCCGAGGTATTCGCGCAGGTGGCGCACGATCTCCGAGGAGGACTCGAGCGACGGGAGCACGTCCACGAAGCGGAAAAGCTGGGCCTTGAAGGCCGGGTCCTTCATCGACCACTCCATGATCCGGGCGTAGGCGCCCTTCTTGGAGAGGATGCCGGGCGCGGGGTGGGCGTCCATGAGCTCGAACAGGCGCTCGCCGATGGCGCGCACCGAGGCCTCCATCTTGGGATCGGGCCGCGGGAACGGGGTAACTTGGGGCACGACCGGGGAACCTTCAGTCATGCCCCGCAGCGTCATACCTGCGCTAAGAGTTTGCAAGGGTCCCGGTCGCCATGCGAGGGATTAGAAGAGCGCTTATCCCCCGGCTAAGCGCCCGCTCTAGCGGCAGGACAGTCAAAACCCCCCATGATTAACCGACATATCCGTACGTGTTGGCTGCGTTTGACTTGCGCGGCCTTCGCACTCGCCATCCTCGGAATCGCGCCCGCCTCGAAGGCGGCCGAGTCCAAACCCGCCGAGCCCACGCTCGAGCAGCGGGTCGCCGACCTGGAGGCCTACGTGAACAACGGGGCCCGCACCCCGGACGTGGCCTCCCGCGTGGCCGGCCCCGGGCCCGGCCACAACGGCTGGATGATGACGAGCTCCGCGCTCGTCCTGTTCATGACGCTCCCGGGCCTTGCGCTCTTCTACGGCGGCCTGGTGCGGCGCAAGAACGTGCTGTCCGTGATCGCGCAGTGCTTCGGCATCGCCGGGGTGGTGACGATCCTCTGGTGGGCCGTGGGCTACAGCCTGGTGTTCTCGGCGGGGGGGCCCTACCTGGGCGGCCTCAAGTATGCGTTCCTCAGGGGTGTCGCCTCGGCCCCCAACCTGGACTACGGCGCGTGGGTCTCCCACAGCGTGTTCTCGATGTACCAGCTCATGTTCGCGATCATCACCCCGGCGCTCATCGTGGGCGCCATCGCCGAGCGGGTGAAATTCACCTCCGTCCTGGTCTTCGTGACCGCCTGGATGTTCTTCGTCTACTTCCCGCTCGCCCACATGGTCTGGGGCGTGGATGGGCTTCTGAACGGAATCGGAAATCCCGCGGCGAAGGTGACGGCGATCGACTTCGCAGGGGGGACCGTGGTCCACATGTCCTCGGGCTGGTCCGCCCTCATCCTCTGCCTGATCGTCGGGCCAAGGATCGGCTTCAAGCGCGAGATGATGCCGCCCCACAGCACCGTGCTCTGCATGGTCGGCACCGGGATGCTCTGGGTCGGCTGGTACGGCTTCAACGCGGGTTCCGCGCTTGCGGCCGACGGGATCGCCGCGAACGCCTTCATGGCGACCACGCTGGCGGCCGCGGTCGGGTCCTTCTCGTGGGCGGCCCTGGAATTCATCTTCAAGAAGCACGCCTCGATCCTCGGCTTCTGCTCCGGGGCCGTGGCCGGGCTGGTCGTGATCACGCCCGCCGCAGGCTTCGTCGACCCCTCCGGGGCGGTCGTGATCGGCCTCTTTGCCGGAGCCATCCCCTTTCTCTTCTGCATCAAGCTGAAGGCGGTCTTCGGCTACGATGACGCGCTCGACACCTTCGGCGTCCACGCGGTCGGCGGCACGCTCGGCGCCTTCCTCACAGGGGTCCTTGCGACCTCGGCTGTGAACCCCAACCTCACCGACTCCAACCCCGCGGCCCGGGCCAACGGGCTGGCCGAGCTTGTCGCCCACGGGGGCCTCTGGAAGGAGCAGGTGCTGGCGATGGGGGTGACCCTCATCCTGGCAATCCTGGCCACGGTCGTCATCGGGTTCGCGATCAAAGTCACCCTTGGCCTCAGGCCGACCACGGAGGTCGAGCGGCAGGGTCTTGACGTAACTGAGCACCAGGAAGAGGGTTACATCCTCTAGCAATTCCTTGATAGGTGCAGCACCAGCCCGCACACGAGTGCGGGCTTTTTAGTTGCCCGGAAATGTGCGACTTTCGGGTCCCGAAGGGTGTTTTGGACATGAACGATGAACCTCCAGTGCAAAACCTACCCTCGGGGCTAGCCCCGCCGGCCGACTTCACGACCTTCATGCGCAACTACCAGGACATGGTCTTCACCACCTCGGCGCGACTCGTTCGGAACGACGCCCAGGCCGAGGACATCGCGCAGGAGGTCTTTATTAAGGCCCACGAGCACTTCGACATGCTGGCGACCAGCCCGTCGGCGGGCGGTTGGCTTAAGACGGTGGCGACGAACCTTTCCCTCAACCATCTCCAGCGCTACAGGAAGCGCTGGAAGTTCTTCTCCGAGTTCGGGAGCGACTCCCAGGACGAGGACGCGCCGGGCGTCGAGTTCGCGGCGCCGGATACGTTCTTCGAGGCCATCGACTCCGATGAGAAGCGGGCCTGGGTGGAGGAGGCGCTCGCCCGGCTGCCGGACCACCAGCGGGTTCCCCTCGTGCTTTACCACTTCGAAGACCTCCCCTACGACGAGATTGCCCGCCGCCTTGGCGTTTCCCTGGCCAAGGTGAAGACCGACATCCTCAGGGCGCGCGCGGCCCTCGCGAAGATCCTCTCGCGCGGGGACGGGGCCGAACGGGCGATGGCAAACCGAAACTAAGATGAATTCCAACGAAAACGAAAAACTCGAGGCGGCGGTGACGGCACTCCTGCGCAAGATGCCCGCGCGGCGTGCGCCCGCCGGGCTCGAGGCCCGCGTCCTCTCCGAGATCGCCCGCCGCGCGGCGCTGCCGTGGTGGAGGAAGTCCTTCGCCCACTGGCCCGCCGCGGCGCGCCTCCTCTTTATCGCCGCCTCGGCCGCCGTGGGCGTCGGGGCCGTCGCCGGCCTGGTCGCGCTGTCGGGAACCCCCGGCGCCGTCCAGGCGAGCGGGACCATCTCCCGCACGTTCGCCTGGCTCTTCCTCGCCCGCGACGTCGTGGGATCCTTCGACGCCAACGTGCGCCAGCTCATCTCCGCGGTCCCGAGCCTCTGGCTCTACGGCACCGCGGCCGCGGTCGCCGTGGCCTACGCCACCCTGGCAGCCATCGGCGCCGCAACCTACCGCGCGGTCTCCTTCGCGCGGCAATCCTCCTAAATCACCCCACTCTCCATGAACACCACACTGAAGGCGCTCCGGGCAGCCTCCCTGCTCGCCGCGATCACCCTCTTCCCCGTCCTGGCCCGCGCGGACGCCGCCGCCAAGCCCCAGGACAACGCGTCCGCGGCCGCCCCCGCGGCCCAGGCCCCAGCCGCCCCCGCGCCCGCCGCGGCGCCCGCAGCGGAGACCCCTCTCCACGAAATCGGCGTCCCCGCCGCGTCCCAGGCTCCGGCCCCGTCTCCTGCTCCCGCCGCTCCCGCGGCCGTCCCGGCCCCTGCTCCGAGCGAGGAGCACGCCGAGGAGGCGGAGTCCGCCCACAAGACCAACCATGACGACAATATGGTCGCCGTCATGGGCTCGGTCGACGTGCTCGCCAACGAGCGCTGCGAGGGCAACGCCGTCTCGGTCATGGGGCCCCTCAAGGTCGACGGGACCGTCGAGGGCAACAGCGTCTGCGTCATGGGCCCGACAACCATCAACGGCAGCGTGCACGGCAACGTGGTCGGCGTCCTCGGTAGCATCAGGCTCGGGCCGACCGCCCGCGTCGATGGCAACGTGGTGTCGGCGGGCGGCACGGTCGACAGGGACCCTGGCGCCCGCATCGGCGGCAACATCGTCACGCAGGCCCGCGGCCTCGGCTTCGAGCAGGACTCGCCCGCGGCGTCGTGGCTCCACCACGGCCTCCGGCTCGGCCGGCCCCTCGCCTTCGGCCCCCACCTGGGCTTCCTTTGGGTCCTCAATGTCTGCCTGATTGCCTTCTACGTGCTGCTGGCGCTCGTCTTCCCGAACGGGGTGACCAAGTGCGCCGACACACTCGCCCGCCGCCCGGGGATCACCTTCCTGACGGGCATTCTGGCGGTCCTCGGCCTGCCGGTGCTCTTCATCCTCCTCCTGGTGACCGTGGTCGGTATCCCCGTCGCCGTGGTCGTCCTTCCGATCTCGGTCCTGGCCGCCGTGATGTTCGGCAAGTCCGCGATTTACGCCTTCGTGGGCCGCTCCGTCGTGGGCCGCCAGTTGTCGCCAGCCCTGGCGGTCATCGTGGGCGTCGCGATCCTCCTGGTCCTCTACTTCATCCCCTTCCTCGGCATGGCGATCTGGGCGCTCGTGGCCTTCCTGGGCTTCGCAAGCGCAATCACCACACTCTTCACCTCCGACAAGCCCGCGCAGCCCAAGGCGCCGGTTCCTCCCGCGGCCCCGCCGGTCCCCCCGGCAGCCGCCGCGATCGTTCCCCCGGTGATGGCCGCTGCGGCGACCCCCGCGGAGTCGGTTGTCGCGGCGCCCGTCGTGGCCCCGTCCGGCGAGCCCCCGGCCATCGCCGCGCCCGCCCCGGTCCAGACCCCGGTTCCCCCCCCGGTGGCGGTGGCAGCCTCCGCGGTCTCTGAGGCCTCGCTGCCCAGGGTGGGCTTCTGGATCCGCATGGTGGCCCTCCTGATCGACTTGATCCTGGTCGCCATCGTGACCTCGCCCCTCCACAACTTCTTCCTGCCGGGCATCGTCGCCTACGGCGCCCTCCTGTGGAAGTTCCGCGGCGCCACGGTCGGCGACATCATCTTCGGAATCCGCGTCGTCCGCTTGGACGGCGCCCCGATTGACTGGACGACGGCGGTCGTGCGGGCCCTGGCCTGCCTGCTCTCGATGGTCATGGCCGGCCTCGGCTTCTTCTGGATCGCCTTCGACGCCGACAAGCAGGGCTGGCACGACAAGATCGCGGGCACCGTGGTCGTGAAGCTGCCGAAGCCGGCCTCGCTTGTCTGAGCGAGAAGGCGGTTGAAATCCTGGGGCGGTGCGGTGCAAGGTAGGCACTGCTCCAGATGGCTACCAAAACGACCGCGTCCAAGAAACCCCTCCCCAGGCGCGGGCCCCTCGTGGGCCTGATCATGGGGAGCACCTCCGACTGGGAGACGATGCGCCACGCGGCGGAGGCCCTGGAGGCGCTCGGGGTGCCCTACGAGAAGCGCGTGGTGAGCGCGCACCGCACCCCGCGGCTCCTCTACGAGTACGCGCTCTCGGCCTCAGGAAGGGGCCTAAGGGTCCTGATCGCCGGGGCCGGCGGCGCCGCCCACCTGCCGGGGATGGCCGCGGCGCTCACGGAGCTCCCGGTCCTCGGCGTGCCGGTGGAGAGCCGCGCGCTCAAGGGCCTCGACTCCCTCTGCTCGATCGTCCAGATGCCGGCCGGCATCCCCGTCGCCACCTTCGCAATCGGCAAGGCCGGCGCAACGAACGCGGGGCTCTTCGCGGCGGCGCTCCTCGCCCGCGAATACCCTGCGATCGCCCGCGCGCTCACTTCCCATAGGGCCGCGCAGACGCGCAAGGTGCTGGGCGCCCGCCTGCCGTGATCGTCCCCGGGCGAGCGATCGGCGTACTGGGCGGCGGCCAGCTCGGCCGCATGTTCGCCCACGCGGCCCAGGACCTTGGATACCGGGTGCACGTCTTCGAGCCCCAGTGCCCGTGCCCCGCGGGCGCGGTGGCGGACCGGGAGACCTGCGCGCCGTTCGAGGACCTGGCGGCGCTCGAGGCCTTCGCGGCCTCGGTCGACGTGGTCACCTACGAGTTTGAGAACATCCCCGCCGGCCCGCTTCGCGCCGTGGAGGCGATCGTGCCGCTGCACCCCTCCAGCCAGGTCCTGCACGTGTGCCAGAACCGGGCCCGCGAGAAGGCGTGGCTCAGGGCGAACGGGTTCCCCCACGCGCGCTACGCCGAGGCGCTGGAGGGGGACATCGAGAGCGCGGCCTCCGAGGTCGGGATCCCCAGCGTGGTGAAGACGGCCGACTTTGGCTACGACGGCAAGGGCCAGATGAAGATCTCGACCCCCCAGGACCTGGTGCAGGCCTCGGCGATCTTCCGGGGCCGACGGTGCGTGGTCGAGCAGTGGGTCGACTTCGAGCGGGAGGTCTCCGTGATCTGCGCCCGCACCGCATCCGGCGAGACCCGGGTGTTCCCTCCCGCGGAGAACCTCCACACCAACCACATCCTGGACGTGTCGATCGTGCCGGCGCGCATCCCCGCGGCGGCGGAGGCCGCCGCGTGCGACCTGGCGGTGCGGGTGGCGAACCGCCTGGGCGCCGTGGGGCTGGTGGCGGTCGAGATGTTCCTCACCACCTGGGGCGAGGTGCTCGTCAACGAGATCGCCCCTAGGCCCCACAACTCCGGGCACTGGTCGATGGACGGCTGCGAGACCAGCCAGTTTGAGCAGCAGGTGAGGGCGGTCTGCGGCCTTCCGCTCGGGCCAACGGGCGTCATCCGGCCGACCGTGATGGTGAACATCCTCGGCGACGCCTGGCGCCGCGGCACCGAGCCCAACTGGAGCGCGGTCCTTTCAGAGCCCAGGGCGAGGCTCCACCTCTACGGCAAGCCCGAGCCCAGGCCGGGGCGCAAGATGGGCCATTTCACGGTCCAGGGCGCCAGCGTGGCGGACGCCCTGGAGCTTGCGCTCGCGATCAAGTCCCGGCTCTAGCCCCGGGTCACTTCGGGAGCAGCTCGGAGACGAGGGCCTTCTCCTCCTTGAGCTCCTTCTCGGTGGCGGCGATCCGGTCCTTGGAGAAGTCCGTGAGCTTAAGGCCCTGGACGATCTTCCAGGAGGACCCGTCGCTCTGGATGGGGTAGGAGAACATGAGGCCCTTCTCGATCCCGTAGGAGCCGTCGGAGCACACCGCCACGCTGAACCACTGGCCCGCCGGGGTCGGCGTCGTCAGGTTGCGCACCGTGTCGACCACGGCGTTGGCTGCCGAGGCTGCCGAGCTCAGGCCGCGCGCCTTGATGATCGCCGCGCCGCGCTGCTGGACTGTGGGCAGGAACGTGTCCTTGAACCAGGCCTCTTCCGGGATCGCGTCGATCGCCGGCTTGCCCGCGATGCGCGCGTTGTAGAAGTCCGGGTACATCGTCGAGCTGTGGTTGCCCCAGATCGCCAGGTTGGTGACCGCCGTGGTGTCGCTGCCCGACTTCTGGGCGAGCTGCGTGACCGCGCGGTTCTGGTCGAGCATCGTCATGGCGAACCAGTTCTCGCGCGGGACGCCGGGGGCGTTGTTCATCGCGATCAGGCAGTTCGTGTTGCAGGGGTTGCCGACCACGAGCACGCGGACGCCCTTGGCGCCGTGCTTGGCGATCGCCTGGCCCTGGCCGGTGAAGATCTTGCCGTTGATGCCGAGCAGGTCCTTGCGCTCCATCCCGGCCTTGCGCGGGACCGAACCCACGAGCAGCGCCCAGTCGACGCCCTTGAAGCCCTCCTCGAGGGAGGCCGTCGCCTTCACGCCCTTTAGCAGCGGGAACGCGCAGTCCTGCAGCTCCATCACCACTCCGCCCAAGGCCGGCAGGGCCGGCTCGATCTCGATCAGATGGAGGACGACGGGCTGCTCAGGCCCGAACATCGAGCCCGATGCTATGCGGAACAGCAGCGAGTATCCAATTTGACCGGCGGCGCCGGTTACGGCCACGTGGATGGGTGTTTTCATGGAAGCGGGATGATGAAGTGAAACCGCGCCCGAGCGCACGGAGGAAATTTCAGGGGTGGGGGGCGCCTGCCGGTCAGCTGAACCGCTTTCCAAGTGAGGCATATGTTTCCCGCACAAGCGCTTCGGTGGTTTCCCAGCCGATGCACCCGTCGGTTATAGAGACCCCCCTGCGGAGCTTATAGATGGGCTGAGGGAAGGGCTGGCTGCCCGCTTCCAGGTTGCTTTCGATCATGGCGCCCATGATCGAGGTGTTGCCCGCGGTGATCTGCGAAAGGAGGTCGCGCATCACCTCGGGCTGGAGCTCGGGCTTCTTCTTCGAGTTGTCGTGGGAGCAGTCGACAAGGATCGACTTGATGAGGCCCGCGGCCTCGAGCGCCTGCTCCGTCTTCTGGACGTGCTCCCGCGAATAGTTGGGCCCCGCGGAGCCCCCGCGGAGCACGATGTGGCAGTTCGGGTTGCCGGCCGTCACGACGGCCGAGGCCGCCCCGTCCAGGTTGATCCCGAGGAAGGTCTGGGGCTGGGAGGCGGCGCGGATGGCGTTGATGGCCGTCTGCACGGATCCGTCCGTCCCGTTCTTGAACCCCATGGGCATCGAGAGGCCCGAGGCCATCTGCCGGTGTGTCTGCGACTCGGCCGTGCGCGCCCCGATCGCCGACCAGCACACCAGGTCGGCGATATACTGCGGGGTGATGGGATCAAGGAGCTCGGTGGCGGTCGGCAGGCCTAGGTCGAGCACGTCCCCAAGGAACCCCCGTGCGATCCGCAGCCCCGAGGCGATGTCGTAGGAGCCGTCCAGGTGGGGATCCATGATCAGGCCCTTCCACCCGACCGTCGTGCGCGGCTTCTCGAAGTACACCCTCATCACGATCATCACCCGGTCCGCGACCTCCTTGGCGAGGGCCGCCAGACGCCGGGCGTATTCCCGGCCCGCGTCGACGTCGTGGATCGAGCAGGGCCCGACGATTAAGAGGAGGCGCCTGTCATCCGTGAAGATCAGCCGGTGGATGTCCTGACGCGCTCGGCCCACAAATTCGGCCTGGGCCTCCGACTTCGGGGCGGCCGCAAGCAGGGCGGCCGGGGAGGGGAGGGGGCGTGTCTCGACGACATTGATGTCCGACGTCTTTTGCATTGGGGTCCCGTGAAGAAGCGGTCATCGTCCGCGGCCGCAAGGGATTTTAGAACCGTAATGCGAACCGACCTCCGAATTTGGGCAAAAAAAGTGGCGGGCCGCCTACCCCTAGAC
>CAISPT010000268.1 GCA_903887455.1 uncultured Opitutaceae bacterium
GGACCCCCTCTGCACAGCACTCCTCGTCCTAGTCGCCCCCCTGGTCTCGGCCGTCGTGGTCGCGCTCTTCCTGAGGCGGCGCGGGACCCTCGCCTCCGCGGTGTCGGTGGCGGCCGCTTCCCTCGTCGCGATCGGCGCCCTCTCCTTGGCCTTCGGCGGATCCCGGTTCTCTGGCTCGCTCGAGTGGTTCCGCCTGGGGTCCTTCGCGATCGAGCTCGGCGTCAAGTTCGACGACTTGGCCGCCCTCATGCTCTCGATCGTCGGCGTCGTGGGCCTGTGCGTCCACGTCTTCTCGCTCGGCTACATGCACGACGACCCTTCGAAGGCCCGCTTCTTCGGTGGCCTGTCCATCTTCATGTTCTCGATGATCGGCATCGTCCTGGCCGACAACCTGTTCATGATGTTCATCTTCTGGGAGCTCGTGGGCTTCAGCTCCTACTTCCTGATCAACCACTACTTTGAAAAGCAGTCCGCGGCCGACGCGTCCAAGAAGGCGTTCATCGTCAACCGCGTGGGCGACTTCGGCTTCATCCTTGGGATCATCCTCTGCTATTGGAAGAACGGGACGGTCAACCTCTCCGAGCTCGGCGAGGGACATGCCCTGGTCTACAGCAGGCTTATCCCGCTGCTCCTCTTCTGCGGCGCGGTGGGCAAGTCCGCGCAGCTTCCGCTGCAGGTCTGGCTGCCGGACGCGATGGAGGGCCCGACGCCCGTCTCAGCGCTGATCCACGCGGCCACGATGGTCGCCGCGGGCATCTACATGCTCTGCCGCATCCACGTCCTGATGGTGCCCGACTCCCTTACGGTGATCGCCTGGGTCGGGACCCTGACGGCCCTCTACTCGGCGCTCTGCGCCGTCACCCAGCGGGACATCAAGAAGGTCCTGGCGTACTCGACGCTTTCCCAACTCGGCTACATGGTGGCCGCCTTCGGGCTGGGTTCCTCCGGGGCGGCGATGTTCCACCTGACGACACACGCCTTCTTCAAGGCCCTCCTGTTCCTCGGCTCGGGCTCGGTCATCGTCGGATGCCACCACGAGCAGGACATCTTCAGGATGGGGGGGCTCAAGGCCCGGATGCCGGTGACCTTCTGGACCTTCACGGTCGCGGTGGCGGCGATCGCGGGCCTTCCCGGGCTGGCCGGCTTCTTCTCGAAGGACGCGATCCTCGTCCTCGCGCTCGAGACCAACAAGGCTGTGTTCGCGGTCCTCGTCCTGACGGCGGTGCTGACCGCCTTCTACATGTTCAGGCTCTGGAAGATCGTCTTCCTCGGCAAGGCGCGCAGCGAGGAGGCGGGGCACGCCCACGAGAGCGGCGTCTCCCTGACCGCCCCCCTCGTGCTCCTCGCCCTGCTCTCCATCGTCGGCGGTTACACCGGCATCTACCGCGGAGCCTTCGACGGGATCCTCTCCAAGGTCCCGGAGGCGGAGGGTGCCACCCACTATTTCATCCTGGTCACGAGCCTTGTCGTCCTGCTCCTCGGTGCGGGTTCGGCGCTCGCCCTCTACGGCACCGCCGGCAAGGACGCTCTCGA
>CAISPT010000269.1 GCA_903887455.1 uncultured Opitutaceae bacterium
CCGTCGCCGAGGGCGACCTCTTCATCATCCTGGACGCCGACCTCACCATGCCGCCCGAGGAGATGCCGAAGTTCTACGAGGCGATCGCCTCGGGAAGGGCCGAGTTCGCAAACGGTTCCCGGCTCGTTTACCCGATGGAGAAGGCGGCCATGCGCTTCCTGAACATGTGCGCCAACAAGACCTTCGGGATCCTGTTCACGTGGATCTTGGGCCAGCCGCTCAAGGACACCCTTTGCGGAACCAAGGTTCTTCGGCGCGCCGACTACGACCGCATCGTTGCGAACAGGGCCTATTTCGGAAATTTCGATCCGTTCGGTGACTTCGACCTCCTCTTCGGAGCCGCCAGGCTCAACATGAAGATCGTGGATGTCCCGATCCGGTACCGCGACCGCACCTACGGATCGACGAACATCCACCGCTGGAGGCACGGCTGGTTGCTTCTGAGGATGGTGCTGTTTGCCGCCCGGAAGCTTAAGTTCGTGTGATCGGGCCGGCGTGGAAACGCAAATGAAGCGCCACGTCCTCATCTTTGGTGCGGTTCTCCTTTTATCGATCGCCTTTCAGGCATGGTTCCTGGGCCTCCTTCCGGGAGGCAAGAAGCTGGGCGATGCCACGTTGGTCACGGCCTACACCGAGGCGCTTGGAAGCCGTCAGTCGTACCTCAAGATCCAGCCGGATCCCCGCGTCCTCGCCGAGAGTGACCCGTATTCGTCCCCGGCGGCCCGGTACCTCTTGCTGGACACGTCCCTCTACCAAGGAAGGTACTACCTCTACTTCGGGATCGTGCCCTTCGCACTCCTGCTCGTCCCCGTTTATAAGGTGACCGGTGTCATCCTCTCACCCGAATCGGCGATCCTCGTATTCTGCCTCTGGGGATACCTTGCCTATGGGTCGCTCCTCTTGCTTGCGATCAAGCGATGGAAGCGCGGAACCCCTTTCCTTCTTTCCTGTGCTGCGTTTATCACGGTCATCGTCGCGAGCGGCACGTGGCCGCTCATGGCCCGCCCGGCCATCTACGAGATCGAGAACGCCGCGGCCTACGCTTTTCTGGCGACCGCGTTCCTTTTTCTTTTCTTAGCGGAGACGTCCGATGGCCGGCGAACCCGTTGGTACATGGCGGCGGCAGGAGCGGCCGCACTCACGATGGGCTGCCGGCCGAATTATTTCCCGGCTGTCGCCGCCATCGCTGTGTTTCTGCTCTGGAGGGCGCGGCGCGCGGGCCCAGGATCTGGCGGGCGCCTGCGTCTTTCGGCCGCCGTGCTAGCGCCGCTGGTCGCTGTTGGCCTCTCCCTGGCCTGGTGGAACTACCTCCGTTTCGGCGATCCCGTCGATTTCGGGCTTAAGCACACCGTTTCCCAGGATCCCAAGCTGGTGAGGCCTCTCGCACGCCTGGCCAACCTCCCCTATGGCCTCCATCGGTACACCCTCGGACCGGCGCTCCTTTCACGGTACTTCCCTTTTATCCAGGGGCCGAAGGACGGGTTTGTCCCTCTCGCATCAGGCCAGGAGCACAGCAACCAAGTCTACGGGTTTCTGTTGATCACTCCTATTCTCCTATTTGGGGGCGTTGCCTTTGGCAGAAGCATTCGCGATACGGTCGCCTCGGGCACGGCGTTGAAGGTGATTCTCGCCGCAGCATTCTTCGCGAACCTCCTGTTTTTGGCCGGCGTCACCCAAAGCTGCTACCGATACCCGGCCGACTTCCTGGGACCCGCGGCCTTGCTCTCTGGAATCGGTATCCTGGGTCTCACTGATGTGGAGCGAAGCGGCGTGCGGTGGGGCTTGATGGGGCTTCTGCTCATTCTGCTGTCTTGGAGCGTTGTCTCCCTCTATTCGCAGACATTTGCCACGGCCCAGATGACGGAACTCTTCGATGCGCAGAGGCCGGCCGACTTTGCGAGGGCGGCCAAGCCATTGAACCAAGCTGTTTACCTCTATGAGCGCCTCGCGCACGACGAGCCTAGGGGATTAAGTCTCACCATCCAGCTTCCCAATGACAAATTTGGGAGTGTCGAGCCGCTCTTTGTCGACGGCGTGGAAGGGGCGCAGGACTTTCTCTACCTGGTATATTCGGGACCGGGATCGGTACGGGTGGGCTTTGAGTCGTCCGGCTACGGGGGGACCCTCTCGCCCTACACGAAGCTCGACTACGCGAAGCCCCACACGCTGAGCATCTGGTACGGGTCATTTTTGCCGCCCGACGACCATCCCCTGCTGATCGGTCTCGCCCCGCAGGACCGCTCCCTTGCTCGGCGAATGATCACCGTCCTTTTGGATGGGAAGCCGATCCTGGACAGTTGGGCCACGTTTCATCTTCCACGCGGCAGCTACCAGGTCGGGGCATCGGCCTTCGATGCGGCCTTCGGAGCGCGTTTTACGGGAAAGATCATTCGCCAGGAACGGCCCGAACTCACTCGACGGGACTTTGAGGCCCGCTTTGATCGAAGGAACTACGGTCCCATTGCCCTGGAGCTCTCACCGGTTCCCCTCCCGGCCGGTGTATTTGACCCCCTCATCTGTCTCGGGGACAGCGCCAACGGCGCGGAGCTTCTCCTTGAGTCCCCAAGCAGCACCCAGTTCCGGCTGCTGTGGGTGGACTCCAAGGGGCACCGCGTGATAGGCCCCCAATTCGCCGTCCAAAGCGGCGGGACCTTGTCCCTCACCGTATCTGGACTCTGCCTCCTTCCTCCGGTCGGAAGCTCCCTGAATGCGGTCACCCCCCGAGACCTGGATAGTCGGCTTCCTGGCGCCCAGCTCACCGTGGACTCCGGTGGAGTGACTTTGCTCCGAGCAGAAACCGGGCAAGCGCAGTTCCCGCCGACTGCCGTCACCTTTGGCGCCGACACGCTGGGCCTTGTCCCAGCCGTCATGCCCGCAATTTCGGCAAGGCTCGCCGCCGCCCGTCGCCTGCCCTGGTGAGGCGCCGGCTCTAAACGGCCGCGCGACTCAGGGCGCGGACCTTAGGGCTCCCTGCATGTTCTCTTCCAACTCCTCTCGGGGCAGGAAGGGCCACATGTCCTCGAGCGAGGGTGAAACAATCTTCCCGTCCGGCAATTGCCTTGCGGAAAGCTTGGGTTCGAAGAGCTGGTCGGGATCCAGGATGACCTCAAGCAGGCCCACCCCTGGCTTTGCGAGGAACTCGTCCAGGTCCGCTTCGAAGTCCATTCGCTCGAGGCGCGACGAAGGAATTCCGAAAGCCTCGCCAACACGCGCGAAGTCCGGGAAGGTCACACCGCTGCGGGGCCCCTCGCCCACCAAGTTCCCCTTGAAGAAATTCATCTGGGTCGTGCGCATGGACAGGTAACCCGCATTGTTGAGCACGATAATTTTCATCGGCAGCCGATGATGAACAATCGTCTGCAGCTCCTGCAGATTGAACATGGCGCTGCCGTCACCCGCCAAGCAGACGATCCGGTGGCCGGTGGCGAACGCGGCGCCCAATGCGGCCGGAATGTCGTAGCCCATCGAGGCGCTGCCCGAATTGCAGAAGAGCCTAAGGCCCTTCTTGATTCGGCCTACCTGGAACGGCACCACACACGCCGTTCCGTTGCCGCACACAACCGTGTCGTCGGCGCCCATCCTTCGCATGAGCGCGTCCAGAAAGACATACGGGTTGATCCTGCCGGTCGAGGTGCGCATTTTCTCCGTGAGCACCGGATACTTCCTGACTCGCTCGCGGCACCAACCGAGCCAGCCGTCATGGCGGGCGATTCGGGGAGTCGGCAAGGCGAGCTGCCGATCCATTTCCTCAAGGAAAACCTTCAGATCACACTGGAATAGCATGTCGCACCGGACCGTCGGCTTATTCAACTCGGCCGGGTCGGCGTCGACGTGGATCTTGAAGGAGTTGCGGGCGAAATCCTTCCAGTTGTAGCTCACCTGACGTATATTGAGACGACTTCCGAGGATGAGCAGCACGTCGGAGCATTGGACGGTGAAATTACCCGGGCGATCGCCGATGCTCCCGGGCCGGCCGCAATTGAGCGGATTGTCGGAATCGAGAAGATCATGGGCCGTCCAAGCAGTCGTTACCGGAATTCCCAGCTTCGCTATGACCCTGTCGAAAAGGTCGACGGCCCCCGCCAGCCTAACCCCGCTCCCGGCCATGATTGCGGGCCTTTTCGCGGTCGCGATTCGGTCAAGGACATTGGCGACGGTCGATCTCAGGACCTCTGCAGGGACGATGTAGGCATCCTCCGCGGGATCGTACCCCTTTTGCTTTTCCGGATCTATCTGCATCGACGAAACGTCGACTGGAATATCGATCCACGTCGGCCCTGGACGGCCCGATATCGCCAGGTAATGGGCGCGCTCCAGGTGGTACCGGATCGTGTTAGGGTCGTTTACCAGGACCGCATATTTCGTGATCCCCTTGACCATGGAAATGATGTCGGCCTCCTGTTCGCCAAGCTGGCGCAAGCCCGGGAGGTTGTACGTCGGCAAGATCGTCTCCCTCTTGTTCTGCCCCGAAATGATGATCATCGGGATCGAGTCGGTATGTGCGCCAAACACACCGTTAAGGGCATTAATCGTTCCCGGTCCGGTGGTCACGTTGACGACGGCGGGTTTCCCCGAAACGCGCGCGTACCCCTCGGCAGCCATGGCGCACGCCTGCTCATGATGGCAGCACACGTATTTGATCCCAGGCGCCCTGCCTATGGCGTCGTTCAGAAACATGGCTCCTCCACCGGTCACCATGAACACCTGATTGGCACCCTTTGATGACAGATACTCGAAAACGTAATCGGCGAGACGCTGCATTTGAGGAGGCTTAGTGAGGTAAAACAGGTCCGTAAACGAGCCCAAAAGTCATGGTTCTACACCACTCCGGCGCGTCGGTACCAATCCACGGTTCTCCTGATACCCGTCCCCAGGTCGGTCCATTGTTGCAGGCCCAATTCCGTCCTCGCCCGTTCGGTGGAGGGAACGTAGCGGGAGGGCAGAGCACCAGCCACCGGTACCTTTGAGATCGCGATCTCGCTGTGACTGCCGCACACCCGTTGAACCGCCTCCGCCGTCTCCTTGATGGAAAAGGGAACCTCCGAGCCGGCGTTGTAGGGCCGGTTGCTGGCGCCGCGCACGAGTATCGTCCAGAGCCATGCGACCAAATCCGCGATGTAGAGATAGGACCGATAGGGGGTGCCGTCACCGGCAATGCGGATGGTGTCGCCATTGATCGCGTCGCGAATGAAGTTTCCCATCGCAAAATGAATATCGAGAGGAAGCCTTGGCCCAACAAGGGCGGTGATCCTCGCGACCTTATGCTCAAAGCCGTGTTTCTTCGAATAGAGCATCCCCAGCATCTCGGCCAAGCGCTTGCTTTCGCCATAGGCCGACCAAGGGTCCATGGGGTCCGGGGCACCCTCATAGTCTTCGCCCAGATTCGCGATACCGTGAGGCTGCCTGCCATAAACTCCGCCGGAGCTCATTTGAAGGAGCTGACGCGCACCGCATTCAACCGTGAAATCGAGCGTCCGGCGAGTTCCCTCAACGATCGTTCCGACCATCTCCAGTGGCATCTCCGTGTTGAGCTTCGCACTTGCCGCGGTCGCACCGTGGATGACATGGGAGAATTTTTCCGCAGAAAAGGCAAAATCTCGAACATCGCCCTCCTGGAAGCTGATCGCGGGATCTGCGGCAACCTGTGGGTTCGCTGCGGCGAACCGATCCTTCGTCCGTGTGAGGACCGTCGCCTTTACATCGGCCCCCAGGCGCGCATTGGCCCAAACGAGGCTCTCGAGCATCCAGGTCCCGATGAATCCCGTTCCGCCGGTAACAAAAATACGGGCACCCTTAAGGTCTCGCCACTCGCGTTCGGTGTGCTCAAGCACCTCGTCGAGGTCTCGGCCCAAAGGGTTCGACTTAGTGCTCATCAATTGAAGTTTTCGGTTTTCTCAGGACCATAAGCAGTCCGCCCGGCAGGTTCCAGACTAGGTCGTTTGCCACGTATAGGAAAGATATGGCTATGGCGGCCTCTGCGGCGCCAAGGCCAATCAGCCGCCCCGGATTTGCCCACAGAAAATAGGCCGTTAGCAACACCTCGCGCAGGCCATGCCCGTTGATGGTGATCGGTAGCATGGCAATCAGGATCACCATCGGCATGATCAACATCACCTGTCCAAAGGTGAGTTCGAAATGTAAGCCACGTCCCAAGCAGTAGAAGATGGCAAAATTGGAGAGGTGGATCAAGAGCGACACAAAAACGGCGACCGCCATAACTTTCCACTCCGTCAGACCCGCTAGCAAGGTGGACCATATCCTCACTAGTATCGCGGCTATTGCGAGACGACTCGGCTTAAGTCGCGGGATCGCGAAAAAGGCGAAAGTCGTCAGGATGGCAGTTGCGACCGCAACCCCCCCTCCAACCGCGATACCTCGCGGGATATTGACCCCCTGGGCAAAAACCTCACCGAGCACGGTCCTCTCCTCCCATAGGCCGGCGGCCCCCAATGCCCCCAATGTCACCAGGGCGCAGAAGCGGTCGAGCACGACGGTTGCCGCCGACTCGGCCTTAGCCCCTTCACTCATTCGTGCAATAATCACTGCTTTATACACGTCGCCTCCGACGGCACCGGGCAGGAATGTGTTGCAGAATTGTCCGCCCCAGAGAATGGGCAGCAGGTCAAAAAAACGAAACTTTGATCCGCGCGACCTAAGAAACAGGCTCCATCGAAACGTCAGGAGAACGAGGCACAAAGGCGATAGAACGGCGACGGGCCAAAGCCAAACCACGGACATTCCCTGGATTCTCAGTCCGAGGGCCCGCCAATCCACCTTGGTGCATAGCCATGAGACCAAGCCGAGCGAAACCAATAGCCTTGCTCCAAGCTTGAGGCGCGCCGTGCTCACGCAAGCAAATTGCGGAAAGTCTGCCTAGCCGTGAGCGAAAGGTTCACCCGCCATCGTCTGAAGCTTAAAAACCGGTTCGTCAAGAATCCGCCCGACGCACCCAGATGCCCGCGAACGTGCCAGGGTATTATTCACGTATCTCTCAATGGAATTCTCAAACTTTGCGGCGTGGCGCAGCAAAGTGAATCGAAGTGCCCATTCCTGCCAGACCATCACTCAGTTCGCAGTTTACAATGGTGATCGATCTATAATTATTGGCCAGATACGCACGAGCTATATCTAGTTTCTCATGACCACGAGCATCCCAGATAAGGTCGTACTTGTCACCGGTGCCTCCCGCGGGATCGGGAAAGCGATTTCTGTGACCTATTCAGAGCAGGGATGGAAGGTTATCGCACCCAGCCGTTCCGAGCTCGACCTGTCTTCTCCCCAGTCGGTTGAGGATTGGCTGAAAACGAACACGGCACCAGTGAGCGTCCTGATCAACAATGCGGGTGAGAACCCCATCGGCCCTATTTCAGAGCTCAGCCTAGCGACTTGGGAGAGGAACCTCATGGTGAATCTGACCGCCCCGATGTTGTTGGCCAAAGGCCTGGCGCAAGGGATGAAGTCCCGCAAGTGGGGCCGCATCGTCAATGTGAGCTCGGTTTTCGGCATAGTGAGCAAACCCGGGCGGGCACCTTACACGTCCTCAAAAACCGCTCTCATCGGCTTTACACGGACCGCTGCACTCGAATGGGGCAATGACAACGTCTTGGTAAACGCAGTATGTCCTGGATACGTCGAAACCGACTTGACCCGGCAAAACAACACCGAAGCCGAAATCCAAAGGATGTGCGCTATCCTGCCGCTAGGAAGGCTCGGGCAGCCCCTCGAGATCGCACGGGCGATCTACTTCCTGGGCTCCGA
>CAISPT010000270.1 GCA_903887455.1 uncultured Opitutaceae bacterium
CGGGTGCTCTCGCCCCACTCCAGGGAGGCGCTGGTCGAGGGCGGGAGCATGTGGGGCGAGCGCGACCTCCTGGTCATCATCTCGGACGGACTTTCCGCGCTGGCCGCCGAGCGGCACGCGGTGGCGACGCTCGCGCAGCTCCGGCCCCTGCTCTCGGCGCAAGGCTGGAGCATGTACCCGGTGCTGATCGCCCCCTTTGCCCGGGTCAAACTCCAGGACGAGGCGGGTGCGCTCCTGGGCGCCCGGCACTCGCTCATGCTTCTCGGCGAGAGGCCCGGCCTCGGCGCCCCCGACAGCCTGGGGGCCTATTTTACATTCCTGCCCGGCCCGGGGCGCACCGACGCCGACCGAAATTGCGTGTCAAACATCAGGACGGAGGCCCTTCCTCCCCGGGAGGCCGCCGCGAAGCTTGCCAGGCTGCTGTGCGAGTCCGCCCGCCTCGGGACGAGCGGCACCAGGCTTAGGGATGCCGGGCCCCAGACGATCCCGGTCCTGCCTGACCCGCCCCCAGGCGGGTGAAACTCTCGATCCAGGGGGTCGACGGGCCGTCGGTCCCAGGGCCGCGGATCGCCGGTTCGAACGCGTCGGCGTCGAACGCGTGGGCGAGGGGTCCGGAAAAGACCTGTCCGGCAGACGTGATCGACTCGCCGGCCTGAATCGCCCGGCGCTCCGGTTCTGGAACGCCGTCCCAGTACGGGTGCTCGGCGGGGGGATAGAGCCACGGGGCGTCCAGGCGCGCGGTCAGCCGCCCGTGGTCGAGGGGCAGCGGACCGGTGCGGACCGCGGTCCGCCCGTTCTCTGTGAGGAGCAACCCGACATGGTTGCTGTCGATTCGGGAAACGACGAGCTGGTCCACCATCTGGGGCCGGCCACTCGCAAGGAGCACGGTATCGCCCCTTGCCCCCTCCGGAACGCGAATCTCCAGCTCCGCTGGACCGAACACCACCGCCCTCGAGCGGATCCACCAGAGGCTCGGGGCGTCGAGGGCGTGCGCGACGGACGCGTACACCCTGGGCTCGGTCTGCCGCATGAATCCCCGGAACTCAGCCGATGCAAACCAGACCCCGAGGACGGTCCACGCCGCTGCCGCCGCGCCGAGGATCCTTCCCGGGCGTCCTCCCTGGTCCCAGAGGACCAGCAACCCGACCGAGGTCACAACTGTCCAGCCGCACACCAGTTCGGCGATGTAGCGCGAGCAGGCGCCCGCGAAGCAGAAGAGGACCGCCGCCGCGAGGAGCGAGGCGGCGGCCGCCGCTGCGACCGTGAGCAGGAGGGCCCGTCCCTGGCCGGCTTCTCGGTTCCTGGAGGTCCAGGCTAGGGCGGCCAGGCCTGCCAGGTGGACCGGCATCACGAAAGCAATGCCCTGCATCTCCTCGATCGCAATGTAGCCGTCCGGCAGGTCGGGCCAGCTTCCCCGGATAAAGGGGAAGTAGGGGCTTAGCGTCGGTACCGACGCTAGGTAGAGCCTGGCGTTGAACGGGACGAACGCCGGGTCGAAGTGTCGCAGGTGCCTCTCGTTTAGGCCCCAGAGCTGGTAGCTCTGGCCGAACTCCGTCAGGCTCCCGAACCGGGCATAGTTGTAGGCGAGGAGAGCCAGCCCTCCGGCCGCCGCGATCCCGGCTGCCGCTGCCGCGGCCCTCCATCGGTCGCGTGGCGCCCCGCCGGCTCCCGGGACGAACATGAGGAGCACAACGAGGCCGCAGGCGAAAAGGCTCGTGACACGCGACCCCATCAGGAGCGCGAGGGCCACGCCGGCCGCGGCTGCCCATGGCAGCTTACGGTCACGGCTATGGAAGCCCCAGAGGAAATAGAGCGCGGCCCAAAGGCAGGCGGTCTCGGAGACAATGGGCAGCTCCCAGACTCCTGGCCGCCTGAGGATCACGGGAAGCCACGAGGCGTGGTACGCGACAAGGACGACCACACCCAAGGCGGCCGCGGGGACTCCGGGGAAATGCCTGCCCCGCACCTCCCAGAGGAGAAGCCCCAGGAATCCGATCCCGAGTGATGCGAAGACGGCGACGGCCGTCCTTTGGGGCATCTCTTGCCCGGTGAGGATCCTCCAGGGGGCCATGACCGCCACCGCGGGTGTCGGGCCATAGTAGAGGTAGTACTTTCCGTGATACAGGCTCGCGTCCCACAGGCGGTAGCGCTCGTTGGCCGCGGGGTCGTAGGGGTCGGGCAGGCGGGCTAGCTCCGGCGCGGGTTCGACGGATAGGCTCGTGTGCCCGTGCACGAAGCCCTCGGCGAGGTACTCGTAGTGGTGCCAGAGGCTGCCCCGCTCCCGCTCAAACGGGGCGACACCGGCCGCGATCCAGAACGAGGCGGCGGCGCACGCGGCGACCGCGACGGCGATGGAAAGGATGCTTCCCCGTTTCCTCATGGCGTCGCGGGCTTTCCAGCCAGCTCCTCCCGTGCGGCCTTCGCAATCGCGAGTGCGTCCGGATGCCACGGCTGGAGCTTTAGCGCCTCCTCGGCCTCTCGGAGTGCGAGCGAATCGTCGCCCACGGTGTAGGCGGCGCGCGCGAGGAGGGCGTGGTCCTGCACGAAGGTGGACTTGTCGGCCACGCCGCCGGCTCTGGAGAAGGCGAGGGCGGCCGCGCCGGCCAGGGCGAGGGCAAGGGCCATGCGCGCGCCCCGTCCCCACGAGGCCCAGCATTCGTAGGAGCCGGCGCATCCCCCGGAAAGGGCGGCCAGGATCGCGGCGAGCGGCAGGCGGAACCGCGCGCTCACAAAAAAGAGGACGACGGAGGCGGCGACCGAGGCGGCAACCCAGGCGAGGACCACGGCCTGGAGCGGGCGCTCCGAGGCGAGCCTAGCGGCGCCCGCCGTCCCAAGGATCAGGAGCAGGCCCCAGCAGATCGGGTTCCACCACAGCCACGGGGAGAGCGCCTTGTGGAAGGCGAACGTCTTGTTGTTGTACTGCTCGAAGTTGTTCAGGAGAGCGTAGGCCTTGCGGAGCATCAGCGCCGTCCACCGGCCCGTGTGGTGGGTGACCTCGTCCACGAACTTGGCCCGCCAGAAGGCGTTCATCTCGGCGATGCCCGCCTTCCGGCCCTCGTGCTCGGCCTGGTAGAGGATGATCGACTCGGCACGGGCCGGGTTTCCGCGGGCGACTTCCGGGGGAAGGCTCATGTGCTGGGTGTAGTAGCGGCCGTTCGCACCGGGGCGGTTCGCCGCCCAGAGGTTGTAGGGCCCCTGCCACGGCGTGACTCCAGCGGTGCCAGTCACGCCGGCCTGCCAGAGCGCCATCGCGCCGAGGACCAGGACTCCGGCGAGCGCCGCGGCGAGCCTCCGCAGGCGCGCACCCGGCAGGGCGAGCGCCGCGGGCCAGAGGGCGACCCAGGGCAGAAGGAAGTTTGGACGCACCGCCGCGGCCGCCGACCACAACACGCTTGCGCCCGCCCATCCGGCCTGGCCGCCCGGCTGCGCCAGCGAGCGGAAGAGCAGGCTTAGGCCCGCCAGGAACAGGGAGAGGGAGAGCGTGGCGTCGAGGGCCTGGGTCGCGTAGTGCACCATCACCGGATCCAGGCCGAACAGGAGGCCGGCGAGGAGCCCCGGCCCCGGGCCGAACCAGCGCCGCGAGAGCAAGGAGACGAGGAGCGTGTTGGCTGCGTGGAGGAACACCCCGAGGAGGAGGGCTGCGGGAAAGAGGGCGGGCCCGGGGAGGCCGGCCAGGCGGAAGAGCGCAAGGAGAAGCGCATAGCCCGGCGCCCGGTAGAACGGGGCGTGCTCGACGGTCCCCGCTGCGATGGCGGCCGCGAGGTCCAAGTTCTCGCGCTCGTCCAGGACGGGAACCCTACCAAGGGGCGTCCCCAGGTACCACGTAAGGTGCCCGAGCGCGTAGAGGAGCGCCGCCGCGGCTGGAACGGCGAGGGCGAGGACGCGGGTGCGGGATGTGTCCCTTTGACCGGTCACGGCCGCGGCCTTTCGGCGCTGGCGGGATCCCCCGAGCGGGACACCGATTCAACCCAGGGCGAGGTCGGCTGCGCGGAGTCGCGCGAGCGCACGGTGGGTTCGTAGTCGACTGGGTCTGGGGCGTGGGACCAAAGGGCCTCGACCCGGCCCGCGTCCGTCGCGAGCACGAAGAGGCCCTGGAGGCGGGCGCGCGCGGCCGGGTCCGCGATCGCGTCCCAGTACGGGTGCTCAGAGGGCGGGTAGAGCCAGGGGGCCTCGACATGGACCCGGAGTGTCCCCGCCCTGGGCTCAAGCTCCGGGGAGGAGACCGTCGTGTGCTGGCCGTCAACCAGCCTGAATCGGTAGCGGCTCGGGGAGACGCGCTCAAGGACCAGCTGGTTGGTCATCCCGGGCCGGCCGCTCGCAAGGACGGGCGTCCATTCCTCCGTGCTCGCCTCCGGGATCCTGACCACAAGGTCCACCGGCCCGAAGACCTCGCCCTGCCTCCGTGCCTGCCACAGGCTCGGGTAGTCCGAGGCGTGGGCGAGCGCGGCGTACGCGCCCGGGCTGACGCGCTTCATGTACCCCTTGAAGTCGGCCGAGGCCAGCCAGGTGTAGCCGATCGTCCAGACCGAGCCTGCGACCGCTAGGGCCCTGACAAGCGTCCTTCGCCTGCCCGGGGCCGCGCCGATCCCCGACAAGAGGCCGATGGCGGTCAGCACCGTCAGTCCCGAGCAGAGTTCCGCGGTGTAGCGCGAGCAGAGCCCGCCCCAATTCAGGAGGATGGCGGCCGAGAGGAGGCTGACGCCAAGGGCCCCTGCGGCAGTCACTGAGAACGCCCTCCAGGAGGGATCGCGGCGATTCCTCCAGGCAAGGGTCATGCAGCCGAGGGCGGCCAAGTGTACCGGCATCGAGAAAAGGATCCCGTGCATCTCGTCGGTCTCCATGTGGCCCGCCGGCTGGCTTTCGGGCCACACCGGGTGGATGAAGGGGAAGTAGGGGCTAAACCGCGGCGTCGCCAGCAGGTAGATCCAGGCGTTGAAGGGGATGTACCTCGGGTCCACGAAGCGCGTCCCCCGGTAATCGGAGCCCCACAGCTGGAAGCGGGTCCCGAACTCGGTCCACGAGCCGAACCGCTCATGGTTGTAGGCGAGGAGCGAAAGGCCGGCGGCGGCCACGAACAGGCCGGAGAAGAGGGCGGGCCTGAGGCGCAGCCCCGGCCCGCCCGGCAGGGAGGGCACCACGAGGAACCCGAGCAGGAGCGCCGCGGAGAAGAGAGCGTTGACCCGGCAGCCGATCATGACGCCGAGGGCGGCGCCAAGGAGCAGGGCCCACCGCAGCCGGCCGCCGGAGACGTGGAACTTCCACAGGAAGAAGAGAGCCCACCACGCGCAGGCGATGGCCGCCACGATCGGAAGCTCCCAAACCGCGGGCCGCCTCAGCAGCACGGGGAACCAGGACGCGTGGAAGGCGACGATGACCACGAAACCGAGCCAGAGCGGCGATACCCCGGGAAAGTGGCGGTCGCGGATCCCCTTGAGCAGAAGCGAGAGACCGGCAAGGCCGATCACCGCCCAGAGGCTGGCCGCGACCCACTGCGGCATCGTCTGGCCGGTGGCGAGCCTCCAGGGGAGCATCAGCGCGACCGACGGGGCCGGGCCGAAGTAGAGGTAGTACCTCCCCTTGTAGAGGCTGGCGTCCCACAGCCGCTTCTCGGGGAGCGACCCCGGCAGGTAGGGGTTGGCGAGCGAAAGAAGCTCCTTCGGGGGCTCAAGCGACAGGTAGGTGTGCCCCCGGGCAAAGCCCTCCGTCAGGTACTCGTAGTGGTGCCAGGGGTTGAGCGACTCGCGCGCCACCCCCGCGACGGGGCCCGTGGTCGCGAAAACCAGTCCGGCCGCTATCGCGAGGGCGGCCCACAGGGCGGGCGCAGCCGAGCGGGATCCGGATTCTGGGGAAAGGGAGGCCACCGGGATCGATGACAACGAACCGCCACGGGCCTTGCGAGCCGATATGGGGCGCGGTGCGGCCGCGAGTTCTTGACGGTGATTGGCAGGGGAGGGCAGGCTGCTAGCCGATGCAGCCCGAGGCCACGCCCCCGAAGAAGAAGCTCCCCCTAGGCAAGCTTGCGGTGCTCGCGGCCGCGGCCCTCGGGGTCGCGTTCCTGGTGCTCCGGGGGCTCGACTACAAGGCCCTCGTCGAGCGCGCCCTGGAGATCGTCAGGGGGACGGGCCCGGTGACCTTCCTCGCCGCGACGGCCGTCCTGCCGGCCTTCGGCGCCCCCCTTTCGGCGTTCACGATCACCGGGGGTGAACTCTTCGCTCCGGTAATGACGATGCCGGGCGTCATCGCCGCAATGCTCCTGGCGATCGCCGTCAACCTGGCCTTCACCTACTGGCTGGCCCGCTACGCCCTGCGGCCCCTGCTGACGAGGATCATCAAGAGCTACGGCTACTCGATCCCGAGCGTCACGCCGCAGAACGCCCTCTCGATCGCGCTCGCCATCCGGCTCACGCCCGGGCCCCCGTTCTTCCTGCAGGGCTACATCCTCGGACTGGCCGAGGTGCCGTTCAGGCTCTATATGGTCGTGTCCTGGCTGTGCATCATTCCCTGGGCCGTGGGGGCGATGGTCCTCGGCAAGGGCGTCTTCAACGGGAACTTCAAGCTGGTCCTCTACGGGGTGGGCGTGATCACCGTCGCGACGGTCATCGTCCACATGATCCGCAACCGCTATGTCAAGCGCCCCGGCTGAGCCTGGCCCGCCCGAGGCGGCCCCAAGGCCGCTGACCGTCACGGAGTTCACGCGGCGCGTGAAGCTTGTCCTGGAGGGGGGCATCGATGCCTGCTGGGTCAAGGGCGAGGTCTCCAACCTGAGGATCCAGCCGAGCGGGCATATCTACTTCTCGCTCAAGGACGCCGGCGCGCAGCTGTCAGCCGTGATGTTCCGCATGCAGGCGGCCCGCAGCAGCGTGAAGCTCAGGGACGGCCTGCAGGTCGCCGCCTTCGGCAGCGTCGGGGTCTATGAGCCGCGCGGCCAGTACCAATTGATCGTAAAGACCCTGGTCGACGACGGGGTGGGCGCCCTCCAGCGGGAGTACGAGGCCCTCAAGCGCCGCCTGTCCGAGGAGGGCCTGTTCGAGGCCGACCGCAAGAAGGCCCTGCCGCAGATGCCGGAGACCGTCGGCTTCGTGACGTCGCCAACGGGGGCGGCGGTGCAGGACTTCATGAGGATCCTGATCCGGCGCGGCTGGAGGGGCCGCGTGGTCGTCCTCCCGTCCAAGGTCCAGGGCGAGGGCGCGGCCGAGGAGATGGCCGGGATGCTCGGAACCGCAGAGGAGCTCGGGATCTTCGACCTGATCGTCATCGGCCGCGGGGGCGGGAGTATCGAGGACCTCTGGGCGTTCAACGAGGAGAGGCTCGTTCGCGCGGTGGCGGCGTGCAGGGTCCCGACCATCTCCGCCGTGGGCCACGAGATCGATTTCACGCTCTGCGACTTCGCGGCCGACAGGAGGGCCGAGACCCCGAGCGCCGCGGCCGAGCTCATCACGAGCGGGTTCGTGAGCTTCGCCGAGAGGACCGAGGCCGCCCGCGAGTCCATGGGCCAGTCGGCGACGGAGACCCTGGCGCGGGCAGTGGAGAGGCTCGCCCACGGGCGCTCGAGGCTCAGGCTCCTGTCCCCCGCGGCCCTTGTGGAGCGGGGCTACCTGCGGCTCGACGACGTCTCGAACCGCCTTGCCTCCGCTCTCAGGAGTTCGGTCCAGCTGCGCCGCCAGGCGCTCTCCGGGGCGGCGGCGCGGTTCGACCGCGCGACGCCGGAGACCCGGGTCCAGATAGAGTCCCACCGGCTCCTCTCCCTTTACAAGCGCCTCCAGGGCGCTAGCCCCGGCTCGGTCCTCAACCGGGGGTTTGCGATCCTCCGGGACGAGAAGGGTAGGCCCGTCCTGCGCCGCGCAGGGGTCGTCCCAGGCGCGCGCCTCGAGGCAGAATTCGCCGATGGGCGGGCCCGGGTGCGCGCGGAAGAGGGTTGAGTTTTCGGCGACTAAGGCGGAGGCTTGACCCTCCATGCGATCGCGCGCGCTCATCCCGACCCTGTCCCTCGCCACGCTGCTGCTTGCCGCGTGCGGCGACGACAAGGTCGAGGTCTACCGGGTGCCGAAGGAGAAAGAGGCGGACATGCCCGCGGCCTCCGATCCCGGCGCAGCGGCCGGCCCCGCAGCCCCGGCTCCGGGCGCCTCCATGGCCGACACCGCCGTGCCAACGGCTTCCGGGAGCGACCTCTCCTGGCAGGCCCCCGCCTCGTGGGTGCAAAAGCCCGCAGGGGCGATGCGCAAGGCGAGCTTCTCTGTCCCGGCTGACGCCGGCGAATGCGACCTCTCGGTCACGGCCTTTCCCGGTGACGTGGGCGGCGAGCTTGCGAACGTTAACCGCTGGCGCGGGCAGATCGCGCTTCCCCCGCTCGCCGCGGATGAGCTCGACGGCGCGGTGGCGCGGATCGATCAGGGCGGCCTCAGGGTGACGATTGTGGAGCTCTACTCGAAGGGGGACGCCTCGAACAAGGCGATCCTCGGGGCGATCGTCCCCTTCGGCGGAGCGACCTGGTTCTTCAAGCTTTCCGGCCCCGGCACCTCCGTGAAGGCCTCCAAGACCGCCTTCCTCGACTTCCTCCGGTCGGTCCGCGCGCCCCAGAGCCCATGAGCGAGACCCTCAAGCAGGCCAAGGCCGTCCTCGTCTCGCTCCGGACCACCGTGGTGCTCCTGGCCCTCTCCATCGTCCTGGTCTTCTGGGCGACGCTCGACCAGGTGAACCTCGGGGTCTGGGCGGTGCAGCACAAGTTCTTCCACTCCTTCTTCGTGACGGAGAAGGTGGGCAGCCTCGTGGTGCCCGTGTTCCCGGGCGGATACGTGATCGGGGGGCTCCTGCTCGCGAACCTCGTCGCCGGGCACCTCTACCGCTTCAGGATGGGCTGGAAGAAGGCGGGGATCTGGATCGCCCACCTCGGCCTCATCCTGCTCCTGGTCGGCGAGCTGATCTCGGGCCTCTCCCAGAAGGAGTTCCAGATGCGCATCGACGAGGGCGAGACCAAGAACTACGCGGAGAGCAGCCGCCTGAACGAGCTCGCCATCACCAATGCGACGGACCCCGCCACCGACGAGGTGACGGCGATCCCTGAATCGATGCTGTCCTCCGGCACCGTCGTCCAGAACCCGAGCCTGCCATTCCGGGTGGTCCCGAAGGGCTACTATCCCAACGCGGCGCTCCAGATGCGCTCGCAGGCCCCGAACGCGCCGCCCTCGCCGGCCGCGGCCGGCATGGGCCCGATGCTCGCCGTGACCCCGCTGGAAGTGAGCTACAAGGAGGACGAGCGCAACGCCCCGGCCGCCTTCGTCGAGCTCGTGGGGCCCGACGGCTCCCTCGGCACCTGGGTCGTCTCCCCGCTCCTCGGCAACCCCCAGAAATTCGACTTCGCGGGCAAGACCTGGAAGCTCTCGATGAGGCCCAAGCGGTACTACCAGCCCTACTCGCTGACACTCGTGAAGTTCAGCCACGACGTCTACCCGGGCACCGACATCCCGAAAAACTTCTCCAGCAGGATCCGCATCGACGCGCCGGGCGGGGCGCCCGGCCGCGAGGTGCTGATCTACATGAACAATCCCCTGCGCTACGGGGGGCTCACCTACTACCAGCAGAGCTTCGACAACAACGACCACACCACGATCCTCCAGGTCGTTCGCAACCCGAGCTGGCTGGCGCCCTACATCGCCTGCGGAGCCATCACCCTCGGGCTGGTCGTCCAGTTCCTGATCCATCTGTGGGGCTTTGCCCGGAGGAGGTCCGCATGACCCGCCGCATGCCGCTCTTTGTGGTCGCGATCGCCGCCCTGTGCGCGTTCTCGGGGCTCTTCGTCTCGCCCCCGGGCGAGCCGGAGGCGGTCTCGATGTTCGGCAGGCTGCCCGTCCTCTCGGAGGGCCGCTTCAAGCCCCTGGACACCCTCGCCAGGAGCACGCTCCTGGTGATCCAGGGCAGGCAGATGGTCATCACCCCCGAGCGGGCCGAGCTCACGCCCGACCAGTGGCTCCTCGACGTCCTGTTCACGCCCGAGAAGGCGGACGCCTACAACGTCTTCGTGATCGACAACCCCGACCTCCAGGCCCTCGTGGGCCAGAGCGACGAGACGATCTCGATCCACTACGCGAAGAAGTCGGAGCAGGTGATGGCGCTTGTCGGCTTCCTTCCGAGTCGGCGCCGGCGCTTCTCATTCAACGAGATCGCCCCCCACATCCAGGACATCGTTGCCCAGGAGAAATTGGCGGAGCCTGTCGAGGCCCAGAACAGGACCCGCTTCCAGTCCTCGGTCGTGCAGCTCTACGGGAACCTTTCCCACTACCTCAGGCTCAGGCGCGCGATCCTGCCGGACGGCGCCAAGGACTTCCTCGGCGAGCTGCTCCGCCTCCAGGAGAACCTGGTCGACGGAGTGGACGCCGTACGCGCCAAGCAGGAGGGCAAGCCCCACGACGAGGCGAAGGCCGCCGCCATGGTCCAGGAGGGGCAGAAGTTTGTCACGATGAGCGAGAGCACGGACCTTCTGGCGATCCCGCCCGACGGGGGAGACGACCCCGGCGCCTGGCACAATACCGGGACGGCGCTGCTCGAGACCTTCGGCAAGGGGGAGGTCAATCCGGCCGTTCTCGCCTACGCCGGCATGGCCTACGCCTGGCAGGGCGGGGACAAGGAGCGTTTCGGCCACATC
>CAISPT010000271.1 GCA_903887455.1 uncultured Opitutaceae bacterium
GCATGTTCGGCGACAGAATCTGGCACAACTACGGGACAATCTTCTCTCGGGACCAAGCCAGGCCGGGGTTGGTGCCCCTCAACACGAATATCATCCACGGCCATTTCCTGGCGGACGCCTTCGACGATCTATTCCCCAAACGAAGGCTTATCACCTGGGTCAGGCACCCGGTCGAACGCGTGGTCTCAAACTACTATCATTTCCTGCGCTCGCCCGACATGCGCGACGACTGCTGCAGGTTGGTCCACGAGAACCGTCTAAGCCTGAGGGAGTTTGCCGACCTGGAATGGATGAGGAACATGGCCACCCGCTATTTGGCGCGCAAGCCCCTCTCGGACTTCATGTTTGCGGGCGTCTCGGAGCGCTTTGACCAGAGCATGCGGGTGTTCTGCAGCACTCTTGGGTTCCAAATGCCCCAGGCCGAGCCCAGAGAGAACGTTAATCCCTGCCGTCATGCGGAGTGCTACGAACTGACCAGCGGGGACTTCGGGTACATCCTGGCGCGCAATGCCATGGACCTTGAGTGGTACCGCCAGGCGTGCCTGCGACTGGACGCCGAAGAGCACATTCGGCCCACCAAGGTCGCCTGATCACTCGACTTCGCCGCAAAGCGCGGCGGAGATGGGGATGCAATGCATCTTCCGCCCCGACCCGGACGTATGTTCGGTACTCGATACGCCATGGCGACACGGACCCTGAAACGGCATGACAAGACCATGCCCACTATAACCTTATGACGCGGCTCGCCCTTGTCGGATCCGGGATTGCGGGCCTGGGCTGCGCCCATTTCCTTCAGCGTGACTTCGAGGTGACCGTCTTCGAGCAGGACCGCCATGCTGGGGGGCATTCAAACACCCAGACCGTGACGGAGCCAGGGACCGGAAGAGCGCTGCCCGTCGACACCGGCTTCATGGTGTACAACCGCGTCACCTATCCCCTCCTCACCCGGCTTTTCGAAACCCTGGGCGTCGAGTCGTCGCCGACAAAGATGTCGTTCAGCGTGCGCCATGCGGGATCGGGCCTCGAGTTCTGCGGCACCTCGCTGAACCACCTCTTTGCCCAGCGCCGAAATCTCCTCCGGCCCCGTTTCTACCGGATGCTGGCCACGATCAACCGGTTCAATAGCGAGGCCGTCGCGGCCCTCTCCGATCCTGCCATCCAGGGGAAGACCTTGGACGAGTACGTCAGGCTTAGGGGCTACGGCGAGGACTTCCTCTCACTCTACCTGGCGCCGATGAGCTCGGCAGTGTGGAGCACCCCCCCGCGGCTCATGCGCTCGTTCCCGGCGGTCACGCTGCTGCGCTTCTTCCACAACCACGGCTTTCTCGGCCTCAGTACCCAGCACCCGTGGCTGACCGTCACCGGCGGCTCCCGGGAGTATGTCAGGAAGCTCACCGCGCCCTGGGCGGACCGGATCCGCCTCGGCGACGCGGTGGCCTCCGTGGCGCGCCGGGGCCGGTCAACGTCCGTCACCCTTAGGTCCGGGGCGACCGAAACCTTCGACAAGGTCATCCTCGCCTGCCACGCCGACCAGGCGCTCTCGCTCCTCGCGGACCCGACACCGGACGAGTACCGGCTCCTCCGGGAATTCAAGTACCAGCACAACACGGCCACCCTGCACACGGACACGTCGGTCATGCCGCGCACCCGTCTGGCCTGGGCCAGCTGGAACTACGAGATCTCGGACGGGGGCCCCGAGGGCGCAGCCACCCACTACTGGATGAACTCGCTCCAGGGCGTCTCCGATCGCGAGAATTTCTTCGTCTCCATCAACCGTCCCGAGTCCATCAACCCGGCACGGGTCATACGCACCATCGCCTACGAGCACCCCCTCTTCAACCTGGGCGCGATCGGTGCCCAGAAAGAGCTGCCCCACCTCAACGCCGCCGCCAGCGGCACCACCGAGACCTATTTCGCGGGTAGCTACTTCAGGTATGGGTTTCACGAGGACGCGCTTCTGTCCGCGGTGCGCCTGAGCGAAATGATCCTGGGCCGCGACCCATGGTCCTCCTGAAGATGCCTAAAGAGCCCGGTTCCATTCACCCGGCGGAGTCCTGCCTCTACGAGTGCCGGGTGATGCACCACCGGTTCCTGCCCACGGCCCACCATTTTGACTACCGCATCTTCATGTTCGCGGTGGATCTGGACCGACTCCACGAGCTATCCGCGGGCAAGGCGCTGCTATCGGTCAACCGGAGCAACCTCTTTAGCCTGCGGGAGGACGACTATATGCCCACCGGGGAGCCGCTCCACAACGGCTCCGGCCGCGGCATTCAGGCACAGAAGGAGGCTGCGGGACTCAAGTCGCGGGTGGTCGCCTTTCTCGGGCGAAACGGTGTCACGGCGGAGGGCGCAAAGATCGTCCTGGTGACGCTCCCCCGCGTTGCCGGCTACCTCTTCAACCCCGTCTCATTCTACTTCTGTTTTGACGCCGAGGGCAGGCCCGTCGCGGCGATCGCGGAGGTCACCAACACCTTCCGGGAGGTGAAGCATTTCTTTCTGGGACCGGCCTGCCTTTCCGGGGACGACGGGCGGGGTGCCTTCCGCCTGCGGATTCCCAAGCATTTCTATGTGTCGCCGTTTTCCGACGTCGACGTCGCGTTCGACTTCACCTTGAGGCCTCCGGGAGACGGCCTCGCAATACAGATCGACGACTACCGGGGCGACGAACGCACGTTGACAAGCACGCTTACCGGGCGAAGGGTTCCGCTGACGTCGGGACGCCTGGCGTGGTTCTCGGTTAAGTACCCGCTGATCACGCTTCGCGTGATCGTCCTGATACACCTGCATGCGCTGCTGCTCCGGTTGAAGGGCGTGCCGTGGTTCGCCAAGGCCGCCCGCGCCGGCGACCAGAAGGATCTCTACAGACCGCACGCTTCGATCGCACCGACACCTCTCAACTGATACACATGGATTCGGAACAAGGATTCTACGACGCCACCGATGTGGGCGCCCCTGCGGCCAAGCCCTCCTTCTTCAGGGCGCCCGTGCTCGCCTCGCTGTCGCGCATGGGCCTCGGCCGCATGCAGCTCGACTTGCCGGACGGCACCTCCGCCTCATTCGGCGCCTCGGATGCGAGCTTGCCGCTCGGGATCGGGGGCGCCGCCCGGATCCACGTCCACCGCGAGGCGTTCTTTAAGAAGTGCGTCCTCACCGGCGACATCGGCTTTGCCGAGTCGTACATGGACGGGGACTGGTCGACTCCCGACATCGCGGCGGTGGTCGCCTGGTTCATCCTCAACATCGAGAACGCCCCCACCCTCTCCGGCTCGGCGCGCGCAAAGACGGCGGCGCTCAACCTGCTCCGCCTGACGAACAGGATCGGCCACGCGCTGCGCCCCGGCTCGCGCAAGGCGGCCAGGAGGAACATCAGCGAGCACTACGATCTATCAAACGACTTCTTCTCGCTCTTCCTGGACCCGACCATGATGTACTCCTCGGCCCGCTGGACGGGACCGGGCCAGACGCTCGAGGAGGCCCAGCGCGAGAAGAACGAGCAGCTTTGCAGGCTGCTTCGCCTGGCACCCTCGGACCACGTGCTCGAGATCGGCACGGGATGGGGCGGATGGGCGATCCATGCCGCGGCCTCGCGGGGCTGCCGCGTCACCACGGTCACGCTCTCCCGCCAGCAGCACGAGACCGCGAGCCGGCGGGTGGCCGAGGCCGGCCTTTCGGACCGGGTGAGCGTGCGCCTGCATGATTTCCGCGACATCGAGGGCCGCTATGACAAGATCGTCTCTATCGAGATGGTCGAGGCCCTCGGGCACGCCTACCTTCCCGAATTTTGCCGGGTGGTCTCGCGGGTCCTTAAGCCCGAAGGGCTCCTCGCGATGCAGTTCATCACCTGCCCGGACTCCCGCTACGAGCAGTTCAGGCGAGGGGTCGATTTCATCCAGAAGCACATCTTCCCGGGGTCGCTTCTGCTATCGCTCAATCGCATGAACGGCCTGCTGTCCCGAGAAGGCAATCTAGTGCTGGGCCACCTCGAGGACCTGGGGCACGACTACGCGCTCACGCTCAGGCGTTGGGCAGAGACGTTCCGCCAGCGCAAAGCCGAGGTCCTGGGCCTGGGCTTTGACGAGAGATTCATCAGGAAATGGGACTACTATTTGTCCTACTGCGAGGCGGCCTTCGCCATGCGGAACATCTCGGTGGTTCAGACCCTCCATTCACGGCCCAACAACCTTACACTTGGCGGACCCCTCCGATGATCATCGTCCTGCGTGTGCTCTTCACGGCCATCCTGGCCTCGATGCTCTGGGTCACCTCCTGGGCGAGCCTGCAATGCCCGCTCTTTGGCGTCCCCCGGTCCGTGGCGACACATCCCTGGTTTATCGCCACGTTGTTCGACGCGTACTGGGGATTCGTGACCTTCTACGTCTGGGTATTCTTTCGCCAGACCTCATGGGTGGCGAGGATCGCCTGGTTCCTGGCGGTGCTGTCGCTGGGCAACATCGCCATGTCGTCGTACTGCCTGGCGGCGCTCGTGAAGACCCCCGCCGGAGGGAAGCTCTCAACCGTCCTCACCGACCGCCAGGCGGGTCCCGGTTGGCTGGGGATCGTGCTTGCGGCCGCGGGGGTCGCCGTGACGCTGGCGGCCGCCCACTTCCCCCGGTGAGCCCCCTCCTTCTGGCCGCGGCCGCTCTCGGGGCACTCTGCGCAGCCCTCGGGCTCGTCTATCTGCTCGCCCGGCGGATCAACAACTACGGCATAGTCGACATCGCCTGGTCCTACGCCTTCCTCCCCCTGGCCTCGTTTTACGCCCTGTTCGGGCCGGGCTACGGCCCCAGGCGCTTGCTCATCGCGGCCATGGCCGCCGTCTGGAGCGCCCGACTCGGGACGCACCTTCTCGTGAGGATCGCCCGCAAACACCCAGAGGAAGACGGCCGGTACAAGCAGCTGAGAAAGGACTGGGCCGCATCGTTCGCTCCAAAGATGGCCGGGTTCTTCCAGCTCCAGGCAGCCTCGGTCGTGCTGCTCGGGATCCCGTTCCTGGTGGCCTGCTCGAACGCAGACCCGGGGGTTCATGCGGTCGAGTGGTTTGCCGCGGCCCTCTGGCTCACAGCGATCGGGGGCGAGGCTCTCGCCGATGCCCAGTTGTCTCGTTTCAAGTCGGACAAGGAAAACCGGGGCCGAGTATGCGACGCCGGTCTTTGGCGATACAGCCGGCACCCGAACTATTTCTTCGAATGGCTGATCTGGGTCTCCTTCTTCCTGTTCGGCTTGGGTTCGCCCTGGGGTTTGATTGGCGCCATCAGCCCCGCGTGCATCCTCTACCTGCTCCTGCGCGTAACGGGGATACCGGCCACGGAGGAACAGTCCCTGCGCTCCAAGGGCGAGGCTTACCGGAGCTACCAGCTAAGGACCAGCGCCTTCGTTCCCCTGCCTCCCCGGGTCACCCGATCATGATCGACACACTCCTCGAGAAGAACGTCCTGCCGGACTGGCTGATCCGAATGGGGATCCGTCGCCTCCTTGCCCAGCGCCTCAGGGACGAGGAGCCGAGGGGCGACCCAAGGGCCGCAAAGGAGGCGTACGTCCACGACTTGAAGCACCGTCCCGTGGCCGAGGACACAAGGGCCGCCAACGAGGAGCACTACGAGGTCCCCACCCGTTTCTTCCAGATGTGCCTGGGCAGGAGGCTGAAGTACTCCGGCTGCTATTTCCCGACGGGGGGCGAGACGCTCGAGCAGGCCGAGGAAGCGATGCTTGGCCTCTACGTCGAGCGGGCGCGGATCGCCGACGGCCAGGAGATCCTGGAACTGGGATGCGGATGGGGCTCGCTCTCCCTCTACCTCGCCGAGCGCTTCCCCGGTGCGAGGATAACCGGCGTTTCCAATTCCCGCACACAGAAGCGCTACATCGACGCCGAGGCAGAGAGGC
>CAISPT010000272.1 GCA_903887455.1 uncultured Opitutaceae bacterium
AATGAGCTCGCGCCGCACGGCATCAACGTAAACGCGATCGCCCCGGGCTACATGTCGACCGACAACACCGAGCAGCTGAGGGCCGACCCGGTTCGCAACAAGGCGATCCTGGAGCGGATCCCGGCGGGGCGCTGGGGCACGCCCGACGACATGAAGGGGGCCGTGGTGTTCCTGGCGTCCCGGGCCTCAGACTACATGCATGGGTTCACGGTGGCCGTCGATGGCGGCTGGCTTGCCAGATAGCGGCCCTACATCCGGCAGATCAGCAGCTCGCGCTCGTAGACCATCTCCTTCGGCAGCCGGTCGTGGAGATCGAGGAAGAGCTCCTCGTGGCCGATCACCTCCGCACGCCACGCGGCGCGGTCAAAGCGTTGGAGCTTCTCGAAGTCCTCCCGCGGGAAGTCGAGGCCACCCCACTCGATGTCGGAGTAGGCGGGAACCCATCCGATCGGCGACTCGTGCCCCAGAGCCTGGCCACGGACCCGCTCGACGATCCACTTCAGGACCCTCATGTTCTCCGAGTAGCCAGGCCAGAGGAAGCGGCCCTCCTCGTCCTTTCGGAACCAGTTCACGTGGAAGATGCGCGGCGTCTCGCTCAGGCGCTTCTGCATCCCTATCCAGTGAAGAAAGTAGTCCCCCATGTGGTAGCCGCAGAACGGGAGCATGGCCATCGGGTCCCGACGCACCTTGCCCACCGTGCCGGCCGCAGCGGCCGTCATTTCCGAGCCCATGGTCGCACCGGTGTACACGCCGCTCGTCCAGTTGAAAGCTTGATAGACCAGAGGCATCGTGGTGGCCCTGCGGCCCCCGAATATGATCGCGCTGATGGGGACGCCGTCCGGGTGCTCCCAGGCGGCGTCAATGCTCGGGCACTGGCGCGCCGGTGCGGTGAACCGTGAGTTGGGATGCGCCGCCTTGGCCCCGGTCTCCTTCGCAAGCGCTGGTGTCCACTCCTTGCCCTGCCAATCGATGCACCGCGCTGGAGGCATGTCGGTCATGCCCTCCCACCAAACGCCTCCCTCCGGTGTGAGGGCCACATTCGTGAAGATCGTGTTCCTCGACAGGCAGGCCATCGCGTTCGGGTTGGTCTTCGTTGAGGTTCCGGGCGCCACTCCAAAAAACCCGGCCTCGGGATTGATTGCCCTGAGCCTCCCGTCTGGCCCGGGCCTGATCCATGCGATGTCGTCGCCTACGGTCGTCACCTTCCAGCCCTGCTCCTTGAAGAAGGAGGGTGGGATGAGCATGGCGAAGTTTGTCTTCCCGCAGGCGCTGGGGAAGGCGGCGGCGACGTAGGATTTCGCGCCCTTCGGGTCCTCGACCCCGAGGATGAGCATGTGCTCGGCCATCCAACCCTCGTCCCTGGCCATATTGGAGGCTATCCGCAGCGCGAAGCATTTCTTTCCGAGGAGGGCGTTGCCGCCGTAGCCAGAGCCGTAGCTCCAGATCTCCCGGGTCTCGGGGAAGTGCACGATGTACTTCTCCTTGTTGCAGGGCCACATTGCGTCGGCCTCGCCAGGTTCGAGCGGTGCGCCAAGCGAGTGGACGCAAGGGACGACACGCTTCTCTGCCTTGTCGATCTCGGCGTAGACGGGCAGTCCGATCCGCGCCATTATCCGCATGTTCACGACAACGTACGGAGAGTCCGTGAGCTGCACGCCGATCTGGGACATTGGAGATCCGACCGGGCCCATGCTGAACGGCAGGACGTACATCGTCCTTCCCCTCATTGCCCCAGAGAACATCCCGCGGAGCTTTCGACGCATCTCGTAGGGGTTGACCCAGTTGTTCGTGGGGCCAGCGGCCTCCCTGGAGAGGGAGCAGATGAAGGTTCGGTCCTCGACGCGCGCCACGTCGCTCGGGTCGCTGCGCGCGTAGTAGCATCCGGGCCACAACGTCTCGTTTAGCTTGGTGAAGGTTCCCGCGGCCACCATCTGGGAGCATAGCGCGTCGTACTCCTCTTGGGAACCGTCGACCCAGTGCACCGCAGCGGGTTTGCAGAGGTCGGCGACTTTATCGACCCACCTCAACAAGTGCTTGTTCTCGCTGTAGGGCACGGAAGGCGACCGGCTTTGCATGGTGGGTGGGTGGTTTTTGTCCGGTTGGCAGGTGTGACGGGTGCGGACAGTCTCAGGACGGCCTGAATCGAGCCTTAATCGAATATGAATGAGGATTTACACCGGGCCGCCGGTGTCAAACAAGGGTGCGGGAAGATTCGATGTCCGGGCACCGGTTCCTAACCTTAAGAAAGTTTTAGGTAGAGTTCAGCTTGAGTTCAGGGACCCAGCTCAGAGTGGGGTTAGATCTCGTTCGCCGCATCCCCAACCCCGGATTCCTCTTCCCTAATCCCTGTGAAACATTACCGACTGTTAGCCTTCGTAGCCCTTTCTTCCTTCTCGACATTCCTCGCCGGCACCGCGCTTGCGGACTCAACCCCGGAGGAGCGAGCAACATGGAGGAAGGCCGCCGACAACAAAATCTACGCCCAAAAGCTCGTGGACGAGCTAATGGCTAGCCACCCGGAGCTCCTAGTGATCGGGCTTCATGCCACGGCGCCGGGTTCGAGTGACGAACGGATGATTGCCTCGAACCTCGACAGAATCGGCAAGAAGGACGACGACGATGACGTGGGGGTGTCGACCGAGCACAAGACGATCTGCGCGCCCAACCTCAAGGAGCCGTTCAAGTTCGAAGTTCTGATGCCACTAAAGGATGCCTCCGGCAACGTACTGGATGCAGCGGTTGGTTTTGTTTTCAAGTACAAGGCGGGTGACGACGAGGTGAAGATGCATGCCCACGCCGTTGAAATCCGCGATGCCCTTGCGAATAAGATCCCGACTTTGGCCTCCCTTTTCAAAGCGCAAGATTAACCCTTCGCCCGAGAGCTGCCCTTTCAAAATCTGATTCCCAATGTCGCACAGAAAACTCCCTTCGCTCGGAATCATCGCCGCTGTGGCGTCCCTCATGTCGGCTGGACTCGCCGCCGAGCCGCTGGTTCCGGCATCTTCGATCACGATACCCAACTCAAAGGGCAAATTCGATTTTCTCTCTGTCGATCCTGCCAGGCACCGACTTCTTGCGGCCCACGAAAAGGATGGCACTGCGGATTTCATCGACCTCGGGACCAAAAGCGTCCTTGCGCGGCTGAGCGTGGGGCCGGCGGTGGGCATCGCTATGGACCCTAAGACGGGAAATTATTTCGTCAGTGTACAGGATGACAAGCGGGTGGCCGTGGTAGATGCCGTCAGTCTAAAGGAGATAGCCTCAATTCCCACCGATGCTGAGACCGATGCCATCATTTTCGACGAACCGGACCGACGGGTCTACGTGACAAACGACAACGGACTGTTCGTATGGGCCATAGACGCGGACACGCTCAAAGTGGTGGCGTCCATCTCTATTCCTGGGGCGCCGGAGTGCATGGCCCATGACGCCGCGACTAGCCGCATCTATTTGAACATAAAGGCGACGAGCCAGATCGCCGTGATCGACACTAAGGCGAATACTGTCGTCGCCCTGTGGTCCACAGCGCCTGCGACCGCTCCTCACGGACTGGCCTTTGACCCGGAGAAGTCGTGGATCTTTAAGGGCAACTGACTGGGCGAGCTCTGGGGAGGAGCGGTCTTAGGGTTTACCTAGGACTAATAATGCCGGCTAAAGCTGAACCGAGTCTGAACGATTCCTAAATTTGAATTAAGAAATTTCCTTTTGCGCCCGAGAGTGCCGCACGGGTGACGCCGCTTTTATGCTCTTCTTTAGCAGGGTTATGCCATTAGATTATGGCTCCCCACGCTACCCCTCGGCAACTCAGTATCCCCATATGGCGACGATCAGCCCCTCCGCAGGAACATCAACCGCTCCGACTAACGACGGAAAGAGTTACACGCCGGCGCTCGTTGCGCTCACGTCCCTCTTCTTCATCTGGGGCTTCATGACCTGCCTGAACGACATCCTGATCCCCCACCTGAAGGCCATCTTCACGCTCAACTACGCCCAGGCGGCCTTGGTTCAGTTCGTGTTCTTCCTTGCCTACTTCATCGTCTCGATGCCCTCCGGCGTGATTGTAAGGAAGATTGGCTACAAGATCGGCATCGTGGTGGGCCTCCTGGTTGCCGGCCTCGGCTGCCTCCTCTTCTACCCGGCGGCGAGCATGCAGTCCTACGCCGTATTCCTTGTCGCGTTCTTCATCCTGGCATCCGGCATCACCATGCTCCAGGTGGCCGCAAACCCCTACGTGGCCATCCTGGGAAAGCCCGAGACCGCCTCGGCCCGACTCAACCTCACGCAGGCCTTTAATTCATTCGGGACGACCATCGCCCCCTGGTTCGGATCGGTTTTGATCCTGTCGGTTGCGATCAAGACCGCCGACGAGATCGCGAGGATGTCCGACCCGGCAATGGTTCAGGCGGCCCTCCGCACCAACGCCCACGCTGTCCAGGTTCCCTACCTTGGCCTGGCGGGCGTCTTCGTGCTCTTGGCGGTGTTCTTCGTCA
>CAISPT010000273.1 GCA_903887455.1 uncultured Opitutaceae bacterium
ACCACGGCGCAGACGACGCCAAGCCCGAGGCCAAGGAACGAGGAGTCCATGCTCTGGACTTGGCCTCGGAGGCGGATCTGGCTGCCGCGGGGGAGCCGCTTCTCGAACTCCGGGATCAACTTGCGAACGGCCGAGGCCACCGAACCCAGGTCCTTCCCGTCCACGTTCGCATAGACGTCGTACACCGGCTGGACGTTGTAGTGGCCCACCACCTGGGGGACCACCGTCCGCTGGAAGGAGGCCACGTTGCCCAGGGTTTCCGGCGTGGCGGTGCCCCTCACGTTGCCGATGGGAAGGGCCTTCAGGGCCTCGATCGAGTCCACATCCCGCTGGGGCGCCTGAGCGGCCACGAGGTACTGGACGCCCTGCGGGCTAAGCCAGAAGGTAGGCGCGATCTGGCCGGTGCCGCTGAGCGCGATGAGGACGTTGCTCGCGATGTCGCCCTGGGTGAGGCCCAGCTGGTCGGCGCGGGTGCGGTCCACGTTGACCGACAGGGCCGGGGCGTTCACGACCTGGTGGACATGCACGTCGACCGCGCCCGGGATCGTCGCGATCCGGGCGGAGAGCTCCTTGATGAGCTCATAGTTGCCGGCGCTGTCGTTGCCGGAGATCTGAAGGTCGATCGGGGCGGGCAGGCCGAAGTTGAGGATCTGTCCCACGATGTCGGACGGCTGGGTGAAGAAGGTGCAGCTGGGAAGCTCGCGGTTGAGGATCGCGCGGATCTGCCGCACATAGGCCCAGGTCGAGTGGTGGCTACCCGGCTTCAGGGCAACCAGGATCTCCCCGTCTGCCGTGCCCACGGTCGCCGTGTCGCTGAACGCCAGGCCCGTGCTCCCGTTGGGCAGCCCGATGTTGTCGATGATGGTCCCAAGCTCCGCCGCGGGAACGACACGGCGTATGACGTCCTCCACTTTCGAGAAATAGCGCTCGGTCTCCTCAATCCTCGTCCCGTCGGGCGCCCGCACGTGGAGGCGGAACTGGCCCGCGTCGACCAGGGGAAAGAAGTCCCGGCCAAGGAAGGGGAGGGCGGCAGCCGTCACGATGACCACGCCCACCATGACGACGAGGACCGCCCTCCGGTGGTTGAGCGCCCGGTCGAGGAGCCCCACGTAGGATGAGCGGAAGCGCTCGAAGTGGCGGTTAAAGGCGACGTGGACCTTCCAGAAGATGTCGCCCTCCGTTGTCTTCCCGGAGCCGTCGTCATGGAGCACCTTCCTGCCGAGCAGCAGGTAGTGAACGAAGGTCGGGACGACGGTCCGTGAGAGGAGGTAGGAGGCGAGCATCGCGAAGATGACCGCCATCGCCAGGGGGCCGAAAAGAAACTTGGCCGTGCCCTCCAGGAAGAAGATCGGGACAAAGACGATGCAGATGCAGAGCGTCGATACGAACGCCGGGACGGCGATCTGCGAGGCGCCGTCCAAGATCGCTCCGACCAGCGACTTTCCCTGCTGGTGGTTGCGGTCGATGTTCTCGATTTCGACGGTGGCATCGTCGACCAGGATGCCGACCGCGAGCGCGAGGCCCCCGAGCGTCATGGAGTTGATCGTCTGCCTTAGGGCATAGAGGCAGATGATCGAGCAGAAGATCGAGAGCGGGATCGAGAGGGCCACCACGAGCGTGTTCCGCCATGTGCCCAGGAAGAGCAGGATCATCGCCGCCGTGAGGAGCGCCGCGATCACGGCCTCCCTCAAGACGCCCTTCAGGGCCGCGCGGACGAAGATCGACTGGTCGAACTCCGGCCTCATGTCCAGTTCAGGGGGGAGCGTGGACTTGACCTGGGGAAGGACGGCCTTCACCCGGTCGATGATGTCAAGGGTCGAGGCGGCGCCCGACTTCAGGATGATCGTGAGCGCGCCCCTGGCCCCATCCTGGCGCACGATGTTGGTCTGCGGGATGAATCCGTCCCTGACCTGCGCCACGTCGCGGATGTACACCATTGCCCCGTTCACGACCTTAATCGGCAGGGAGCCGATGTCCGAGTAGTTCGGCGGGCTGCTGTTAAGGAGGACGTCGTACTCGCGGTCGCCGATCTTCGCCGTGCCCGAGGGCAGGGTCAGGTTCTGGCCCGCGAGCGCCAGGTTCACGTCCGACGGGGCGAGGCCCTTCGACTGGAGCGCCTTCAGGTCCAGGTCGATCATGATCTGGCGGACCTTCCCGCCGATCGGGAGCGGCACCGAGGCGCCCTGCACCGTGGCAAGCTGAACCCTCAGGAAGTTGAGCCCGATGTCGTAGAGCCTCTGCTCGCTGAGCGTCTTGCTCCCAAGGCCGAGCTGCAGGATTGGGACGTTTGAGGCGTTGAACCGGATGATGAGCGGCGGCGTGCCTCCCGGCGGCAGCACCCGGATGATCGTCTGGTTGATGGCGGTCACCTGGGCCACGGCCGCGTCGATGCTCGTCCCGGGGTGGAAGTAGACCTTGATCACGCCGACTCCGATGAACGACTGCGACTCCATGTGCTCGATGTCGTTCACCGTGGTCGTCATCGCGCGCTCGCTGATCGTGACAATCCTCTTGGCCATCTCCTCCGGGGGCAGCCCGCCGTACTGCCAGATCACGACCACCACCGGGATATCGATCGACGGGAAGATGTCCTTGGCCATCCGCAGGGCCGAGAAGATGCCCAATAGGACGATGAGCAGAGCCATCACCGTGAAGGTGTAGGGGCGTCTGAGGGCGAGGCGTACTATCCACATGGCAGGGGAAGCGGACGATGATGCAGGAATTCGGCCGGGGCTCCATCCTGTGTTTGCTTAAAAAAGCACATCTTCTGCCGCCAGACGCTCCAGCTTAAGATTGGATGCGGCTGTACTTTATGTTTTTGCGGTCCGGCGAAAAGCTTCCGCCGGGCGGCAGTGTGATGACGAGCATTTGCTAGATCTCCCCGCTCGGCCGAAGGCACAGCGATGCGGGGCCTGGGCCGGGGTGGGTGCACCTTTCCGGCCATTGCAGCGAGAGAGGTCGACCTTCGGCGCGAGTCCGGATTTGACCGCCCTAGTGGCGTGGCAGCGCATCCGCGTCATACGCCCCCCAGGCTCCGCTTTTCCTTGCTAGCCGGGGCTATGGGGATTTCGATTGGACCCATTTTCCCTCCATGAAAGTACTCGTAGCCGACAAGATATCCGCAAAGGGAGTCGCCTATCTGCGCAAGCAGCCGGGCCTGGATGTTGTTGAGGCCTACGGGTCCTCTCCGGCAAAGCTGATCGAGCTCGTGAAGGACGTGCACGCGATCGCCGTGCGCTCCGAGTCGAAGATCACGGCCGAGGTGATGGCCGCCGCCCCCCTCCTCAAGGTGGTGGGCAGGGCCGGCGTGGGGATCGACAACGTCGATGTGGACGCCGCCACCGAGCGGGGCGTCATCGTCATGAACACGCCCTCCGGCAACACGATCGCGACGGCGGAACTGACCTTCACCCACATCCTCTGCGGGGCGCGCCCCGTGCCGCAGGCCGCGGCCTCCATGAAGGCCGGCCAGTGGGACCGGAAGACGTTCTCCGGAATCGAGCTCTTCAGGAAGACGCTCGGAATCGTGGGCCTTGGCCGCATCGGCGGCGAGGTGGCCCGCCGCGCCCAGGCCTTCGGGATGCGGGTCCTGGCTTACGACCCCTACCTGTCCCCGAGCCGCGCCAAGGG
>CAISPT010000274.1 GCA_903887455.1 uncultured Opitutaceae bacterium
CACGATTGGGCTCAATTCCAAGAATGTCAGTTCCGCGCCGGATACGAAGGCGTCTTTTCACGAGTCGGATTGTCGAACGGCGCGACCTATTGCGACGTGGGCTGCGGATCCGGTATGGCCGCACAAATCGCGGCAAAGATCGGCGCCCGCGTGTTTGGGTTGGATGCTTCCGATAGCTTGTTGAAAATTGCCCGCGAGCGAGTTCCCCTTGGCGACTTTCGGCTTGGCGAAATGGAGGAACTCCCGTTCCCTGACAAAACCTTTGAGCTGGTAACTGGTTTCAACGCATTCCAATACGCAGCCAATCCGGCGCTGGCACTCGCCGAAGCCAAGCGGGTATCGAAGCCTGGAGGCAAAGTTGTTGTGATGACCTGGGGAAAACCAGAGGGGATGGAAGCAGCGACGTTGGTTGCAGCGATGAAGCCACTTCTGCCCCCTCCGCCGCCGGGAGCTCCTGGACCATTTGCGCTGTCGGATGAAACAGCCTTGAGGGATTTTGCGGCGCAAGGTGGACTTGAGCCCTCTGAGATCGCTGATGTCGGCTGCACTTGGACCTATCCCGACTTGGGGACGGCTTTGCGCGGGCTTGGGTCCTCAGGCGTCGCGATGCGCGCCAGAGAGAACTCTAGCGACAATGCTGTGAACCAAGCACACACGGCCGCTCTGGCCCCATTTCTTAAAACGGATGGGAGTTATCAAATTGCTGCGAGCTATCGCTGGCTCATAGCCAAAGTCTAATCGGCTGAACTTTAGTCGCGGGATACTGCCGCCTCTTGCGGGCGTTAAAATCCGGTCGGTATCTGGATCAGAGCATAATGGCGGTGTGATACTCATGCACCTTTTTCCCGTAATCCTAAACGAAATTGTAGGTCAAGTGCGCAACATCGACAGTCTGGTCGCGGAGATTGCCAACGCCTCTGGCGAGCAGTCCCAGGGAATCGAGCAGGTCAATACCGCAGTCTCGCGGATGGATAAGGTGACCCAGAACAACGCTGCGAGCGCCGAAGAATCTGCTGCGGCCGCGGAGGAGCTGAATGCGCAATCTTCTGAGCTTAGGGCGCTTGTGGAAAAGCTCGGATTGATGGTCGGAGTCACTCACCACACGGAGGCCAAGGATCAGAGCGCACAAACTTCCAAGAATTCGATGAGGCCCGTTGTCGTTTCAGCGCAAAAACCTTACAGGCACTCCGGTTGGGATACCGGGAGATCTCAAAACGGTATTCAACACGGATCAGAGGCCTCGGTGAGTTGAACCGTTTAAGGCAGCTGGCGGCGAAATCGTCCTGAAAGATTTTGGACTTCAACCCGGCAAATGAACTGCGGTCGGTTCGTGTGGCTAATCATTGAAGAAAAGCAGCTGCCCCAGGAAATCATGTCCATAACCGGGATATTCGGTAGCCCCGCAACGAGCCAATCAGGGAACCGGCAGCCAGGGAGACCGACCGGAAAGCGGCGAGCACCTTCATTTGATTGTACATCACGAAAGCTCGGATTCAGATCGATCCGCGATTCAACCGCGATTTTATCAAAAGTCTGCTCCTACCACTGGTATAGCCAGACATAAGTCGTGTAGTTTGCAGGCGGGCAATCGAACATCATCCGACCGTCGAGTTCCTCGCCGCAGCGGCAGGTCAGCCTCAGGCCATCCTGATAGAACACGGGGTCATCGTCGTGAAGACGATAAGCCGAGAACTCGTTCTTGGACGGCTCGAAATGGGTCAGGCCCGCCACCGGGTTCGAATAACGACCGCGATTGAAATAGTAAGTCCCTAGAAAGTAATCCTCCAAACCCGATGACAGCATCAGGGGTTTCGGCGCGCCTCCGATGTAGGCCCGCATGCATCCCTCCATAAAGCTCAGATCCTGCCACCGCTGCTTCTCGTCCGGTAAAGTACGCAGGCCTTTTGCCGCCATGGTGACTTGATAGAGAGCACCACTGCCCCGCACATCACACAAGGCGAACTCCTCTAGCGGCTTGGCTGTGTAATTCACCAGCTTATGCAGTCTCAAACGCGCCTTCTCCGGCAGTGTGACTCCTCCGATTTCCACCCGCAGATTCTCTGTCCCTCGGATAATCCACCAGAATTGCGGATGTCCGCTGGCTCCTTCGCCGAGTTGGGCCGTCACCCGGACGCTCTCGCCAAAGGGAATCCGGTAGGTGTCGTAGACATTTGTACCTGTCCCGATCTTACCCATGCGGGCGATACCCCACGGGGATGACTGATCGCCAAAACCGATGCCGTGGCCGAGAAAAAGTTCCATATCGATCGAAGCGTTGGTCTCGCCGTCCACATAAATGCGGATACGGGTGTGCTCACATCCCGGCCAGCCGCCGCCGAACCACATGTGTGTGAGACAACCCTTGCCGGTGTAGTTGAAAAGATCGGCTTCCCTTTCGACACTCAAGGGAGTCACCTGTTTGCCGACGGTTCCAAAAGTCTTCAGCGGCACAGGGGCGACATCAGCCGCATGCACAACGGGGGGAAGTGCACAGGCAACTAAGGTGAGCATTCGCAGAAAATATTGGGTGGTTGATGGCATGTAGGGAAGTCAGTCGTGTTTAGGTCCGCCGAGTCGCGGGTGCAACCGCAGGCTGCTGCGGCAATGGGGCTGGCCAGATA
>CAISPT010000275.1 GCA_903887455.1 uncultured Opitutaceae bacterium
GGCATCGAGGCCCCCGATCTCGTCGACAAGGCCGAGCTTTAGGGCTTCCGTCCCCGACCACACCCGCCCCTGGGCGATCTCCTCAACCTTGGCCACCGGCAGCTTCCTGCCCTCCGCCACTTTCGCGACAAACTGGCCGTAGATCCAATCGACCATGCGCTGGAACACCGCGAGCTCCTCGTCGGTCTTCGGTCGGGTGAGCGTGAGCGAGTCCGCGAACTTGCCCGTCTTCACGCTGTCGAAGGTGACACCGTGGTCGTTGGCGAGCTTCTGGATGTTGGGCTGTATCCCGAAGACGCCGATCGACCCGGTGATCGTGTTGGGCTCGGCGAATATCCGGGTGCCGAAGGCGGAGATCCAGTAGCCGCCGGAAGCCGCGTAGCTGCCCATGGAGACGACAACCGGCTTCACCGTCCGGGCGAGCCGGAGCTCGCGCTGGATCGTCTCCGAGGCCGTCACGCTACCGCCCGGGCTGTTCACGCGCAGGACGATCGCCTTCACCGACGTGTCCTGCCTCAGGCGGCGGATCTCGCGCGCGAAGCGGGCGCCCCCGATCTCTGTCTGGTCCCCTTCGCCCTCGACGATATCGCCCTCGGCGTAGATGACCGCCACCTCGCCCGGCCCGAGCGAGGTCGGGGGCCGGCTGAGGGCGGTCTTGGCGTAGACGCCCAGCTGCACCTGCTTGAAGGTCTCGGTCGGAGAGGTCACACCTGTCTCCTTCTTTAGGCGGTCGATCACCTCGTCGCGGTAGGCGACCTTGTCGATCAGGCGGGCCTTGAGGGCGAGGGAAGGCTTGATGATCCCCTCTGTGTCCACCGTGGCCTGGATGGCTGCAGGAGAGACACCGCGGGATTTGCCGACGTCTGAGAGTATCGTCGCCCACACGTCGTCCAGCAGCTTCTGCAGCTGCTCCCGGTTCTCGGGGCTCATGCTCGTCCGGGTGTAGGTCTCGACGTAGGACTTGTATTTGCCCACCCGGGTCACCTGGACGCCGATGCCGTACTTCTCAAAGGCGCCAGCGAGGAACCAGGGCTCGCTCGCCAGGCCCGGCATGATGATTTCCCCGTAGGGGTCCGCGATCACGTCGTTCGCCACCGAGGCCAGGTAGAAGTCCTTGGTGGTCGCGTAGTCGAGGTAGGCCACCACGGGCTTGCCCGAGGCCCGGAAGTCGGCGAGCGCACCCCGGACCTCCTTCAGGGCCGCGTAGCCCGTGCCGTAGCCGCCCGGCGAGAGGTTCCCAAGGAGCAGGATGCCCCGGATCTTGCTGTCATGGGAGGCGTACCGGATCGCGCGCGTGATCGAGCGCAGCTGCATCGTGTCCATGCGCGCCGCGGGAAAGTCGCCGAAATCGACCGGCGGGGGCGCGTCCGTGATGTTGGTCGAGAGGTCGAAGACCAGATAGGAGCCGGAGGAGATCTCCGGGGCCTTGCGCTGCTGGCCCATGGTGATGATCGCTCCGACGAAGCCGATGAACAGGAGCACCGCACCGGTCGTAAACACGATCAGGGCCACCAGGGCGCCCAGCATCGACGTTATGAAGTTCTTCATGGATGGGCCAAAAGCTACCCGGAATGGCCATATCCACCAGTCGAATCGGCCGGCACCGTCTCGTGACACAGGAACGGGTTGCATCCCCGTGCCCCCCTGCCCACTGTTCGGCCATGAGCGAACAGAAGGATCTGCTGACCA
>CAISPT010000276.1 GCA_903887455.1 uncultured Opitutaceae bacterium
AGGGGTTCGCCCAGAGAAACCCGTTCTGGCGTGCGGTCCCCCTGTACGCGCCAAAGAGCGTGAACACGGCGGCCTCATTCGGCTGCAGGGTGAAGAAGCCTCCGAGGGAAATGAAGGAGCCCAGGAGGAAGAGTAGCCCGACGATGGCCAGGATCGCAACGTGGCTCACGGCGCCAAACGCCAGCAACCCAAAGCCGAGTCCCAGGGAGACCAGGATCAGGAAGAGGAACATCCATCCGCTTGCGGCCGAGGCCGACTGTTCGCGGTGGGTGGTGACAGGAACATGGGGGTCAGAGTTCATGGGTGGAAAAGTTGAAACGATATGGATATGATATCATATCCATATCGTTTCAACAAAAACCGCCCCTATAATCTCTAACCTATTTCCGTAAAATTATTTACAACGCAAAAAGGCCCTGAAGTCGTTGCCCCAGGGCGCGCTCTATCAACGCAAGGCGAGCGGCTTGGTCGCTGGAACCCGATGCCGATTGGGCGTGAAGAGGAGCACCGGCCCGTTGCACTGTGAAACCAGGATTGACGGAACCGCGCTAGATCCCGGCGTTGCCACAGCCACGACGTTGCGGGCGTCGCCGCCCGCAACCAGACCGCTTCGCCAGGCCGGAATGGGCGTGAGGCCGCCGTGACCGTCACCCTTTAGGAGAAGGCCCACCCCGCCGTCAAACCGGCCCGTCGAGGGCTCGGGGCCGTAGTTGTTACCAACGCAGTAGACGTCCAGGAGCCCTTGGCCCGTCAGGTCCCTCACCAGGATGCCGTTGATGGGTGAAACCTGGGCGTAGGACGGGAGCGGCTTGAACTCGAATGTACCGTTCGCCTTCTGGTAATAGACCCCGCTGGCCAGCTCGTTAGCCTCCAGGCGTGTCGCCTTTGCCAGCCGGTCCGCCGGGAAGATGTCGGACACCGTCGCGTGGGCGTAGGCCTCGTAGCTCGGGAATTTCCTCGGGATCCAGGGGTAGACGTAGGCCAGCTTGCTCCGCCCGCGCACGGGGTAGAGCTTGCCTCCCTCGTACTGCGCCTCGATCAGCTGGTCCCTACCGCTCCCATCAAGGTCCCCGGCATAAAGCACGGTCGGCTCGGCCGCGCTGGCATGGTACTTGGTGTTCAGGCCCACGTTGCCCGCGATGATATCCAGGCGCCCGTCGCCGTTGAGGTCCGCGACGGCCAGCGCGCTCCACCAGCCCGTCCGCTTTGATAGGCCCGCCTTCTCGGTCCAGTTGTCGAAGCCGTGGCCGTTGTTGTGGAAGTAAACGATCGGGCCCCACTCCGTTGCCAAGACCAGATCCTGGCGGCCGTCGTGGTCCACATCGGCCCAGACTGCCGCCGTGACCATGCCGATATTGCGCAGGCCTGGGGCAAGCTCGTCGGTGACGTCGATGAACTTTCCGTCATGGTTGCGGAAGAGGAAGCTCCTCGGCGTGGCGGGCCAATGGCCTGGGACGACACGGCCGCCCACGAAGATGCCAGGCATGCCCGTGCGCTCGAAGTCCGCCGCAGCGACCACGCACGAAGACTCGCCGGTCGCCGGGACCGCGCCGTCCGGGGCGGCAGTAAATCCGCCGTGCCCGTCATTGAGGTAGAGGCGGCTAGCGAACGCCGTGTCGCCGCGCTCATGCCTCACGCCGCCGCCCGTGAGCAGGAGATCCGGGTGCCCGGTGCTGCGCGCATCAAGGAACAC
>CAISPT010000277.1 GCA_903887455.1 uncultured Opitutaceae bacterium
AGCCAGTCGTCCACGATGATCTCGTCGAACACCTTGGCAAGTATGGTGACCCTCGCCTCTAGCGCCGCCATGTCCTTGGGATCGTTGTAGCAGAGAGGCCCTCCTTCACCTGCCGGCACCACGGCACCAGAGACCTCGAGCCCCTGCGCCCTGAGGTCGGCGGCGATCTCGCGGAGCTTCGCCACGGACGACGGGTCCGCGCTGTCGTTCTGCAGGTAGAACTTCGAGAGCTTCAGCGGAGCAAAATAGACTAGGGCGGCCCGGCGGTCGGCGGCCGTAGAAAGGAGACGCTCGACGTCTTCTCCCGTGCAGAAAAGCGCAGTCTTGATGTGGTTCCAGCGTGCGGCGGGGGCCTGCGACTGGGCGCGGGCCGAGCCCTGCGCGAGGGCGGCGAGGGCCAGCGCGGGGAGCGCGCAGCGCAGGGCGACAGAACGGAGGCTATTGAGGGAACTCGGGGGTATTCTCATGGGATTTGGGGTAGCTGCTACGCTTCCGTAGCGGAATCGGCCAGGCCGCGGCAGGTAACGGTGGCGCGGTCCCTGCTAACCTGCTAGCCTCGCCGGCTCTCCGTGACGATCCCATTCCAGACCTACCTCTTCGACCTCGATGGCACGATCGTCGACCATTTCAAGGCGATCCACCGCTGCTACGCCCACACTCTGCCGCGGGTTGGCCTGCCCGAGCCCACACCCCAGCAGGTCCGAGACGCCATCGGGGGCGGCCTTGGGAACGCTCTGCTCAATTTCGTCCCGGCTGATAAGCTCCAGGAGACCCTGGCGATATACCGGGAGTATTGGAACAGGACGATGCTCGACGACGTCGAGGCCATGCCGGGCGCCCTAGACCTCCTCAGCGGCCTCCACAAACGGGGGGCGACTCTTGCCGTTCTCACCAACAAGGTCGGCCCCTCCTCGAGGCTTATCTGCGAGAAGCTCGAGTTTTCCCCGTACCTGAGGGCCGTGGTCGGCGCCGGCGACACCCCTTGGCTCAAGCCCGACCGAAGGCTCAGCCTGCACGCGCTCGAGCTCCTCGGGTCGGAGGCATCCGCAGCCCTCCTCGTCGGGGATTCCCCCTTCGACATCGACGCGGCCCACAACGGCGGGTTTCCCTGCTGGGCGGTGACGACCGGCACCCATTCCAAGGAGGAGCTTTGCGAGGCGCGCGCCGACGAGATATTCGCCGACCTGGCCGGCATCGGCCGGCGTCTGGGTGTCTGACCGGACGACCCGCTTGGCGTTGCACCCGGGGTCGGATTCCACGACTATCCGCCTCCATGGCCAATCCCCTCGCTAAACTTCTGTTGTCGCTGATCGCCTGCGCTGCGGTCTCTGTGGCGCAGGCTTCGGAGCCCCCTCACGTCGACGACCCGGGCCGGATCGCATCGGCCGACCGCGGCTGGGCAGAGGGCATCGAGCACAGGCTCGGGGCGATCGAGGCGACTTCGGGAATCCGGATCGCCCTGCAATTCCATGCAAAGTCGCCCACGGCCGAGGAGGACAAGGTGGCTGGAGCCTACATGAAGGGCATAGCGACCTCGCTGGGTATAGCGCAAAAAGGGGTTCTCATGGTGTATTTTGCTGACGACCCGGACTGGAGGATCTGGGTCGGCGACGACCTTACTTCGCGGTTTGCCGGAAAGCCGGGGAGCGCAGCTGAACTTACCGCGAGCGGCGCGATGCACGAGGCCAAGGAGGCCTACCTCACCGGGTCGGTGTCCGCGGCGGACGCCCGGTTCAAGGCCGAACCCGGAGAGAAGTCTGCCTCGCGGCGCATTGCGATCGAGGCGGACACGCTCCTCGACAACCTGTGCCTGAAGCTGGGATTGAAGTGACTACGGGGAAGCCAAATCGCCTTGCGGCCGGATGCACCGCTGGGAGACCCCCCGGCCTCCGCCATGCCTAGAACCTCCGCGCGAACCTCGGTGTTCTCCGAGTCGCTGATCCGGGGGATGACCCGGGTCGCGCAACGCCACGGGGCCATCAACCTCGCGCAGGGATTCCCGGATTTCGACCCTCCGCCGGCGCTAGTACAGGCGGGAAAGGACGCCATGGACGCAGGGCGCCACCAGTACGCGATCACCTGGGGAGCCCCCGAGCTGCGCTCGGCCCTTGCCGAGAAGCTCCGGCGGTTCACCGGGCTCGCCGTGGACGACGCGTCGGACCTGGTGGTCACCTGCGGCGCCACGGAGGCCATGATGGTGGCCATGATGACGGTATGCGACCCGGGTGACAGGGTTGGGCTCTTTTCCCCATTCTATGAGAACTACGCGGCTGACGCGATCCTGTGCGGGGCCAGGCCCGTCCACGTCCCGCTCCGCCCGCCCGACTACCGCTTCGACCCGGACGAACTCAGGAGGGCATTCGCGAGCGGGCTGAAAGCGTTCGTCCTGTGCAACCCGTCGAACCCGTGCGGCCGGGTGTTCACCCGCGAGGAGCTCCTCGCCATCGCTGCCCTGGCCGAAGAGTTCGACGTCTTCGTCCTGACCGACGAGGTCTACGAGCACATTGTCTACCCTCCCAATCAGCACACCTACTTCTCGACCCTCCCGGGGATGGCGGGGCGCACGCTCATGTGCTCCTCGCTCTCGAAGACCTTCTCGATCACCGGATGGCGGATCGGCTACGTCCACTCGGCCCCGGCGATCATCGCCCAGGCGCGAAAGGTCCACGATTTCCTGACGGTGGGTGCGGCTGCCCCGCTGCAGCACGCGGTCGCGTCGGCGCTCGGATACCCGGCGTCCTACTACGAGGGCCTCGCGGCGACCTACGGGCGGTCCCGCGACATCCTCCTCTCCTACCTGGACAAAGCCGGCCTTCCCTACACGAGGCCCGAGGGAGCGTATTTCGTGATGGTGGACATCTCCCGTTTCGGGATGGCGAGCGACGTCGAGTTTGCGATGTGGATGACCAGAGAGATCGGCGTCGCCCCCGTCCCGGGGTCGAGCTTCTTCGAGAACGGGGAGAACCGGTTCATCCGCCTGAATTTCGCCAAGAGGCCCGAGACGCTCCACGCGGCCGGGGAGCGCCTGCTGAAGCTCAGAGGCTAGCCCGCGGCTCAGTAGCCCGGTGCGGCCTGGCCTCCGACGGGCGCCTGCGCGAGGGCCCGCGGTGCGGGACCGGCAAGCCCCCGGCTCAGCGCAGCGCGAACGATGGCCTCGGTGGCGGTGGCCCCGATGCGGCTTACGCCAAGGGACCTCACACGCAGCGTGTCGTCGAGTGTGCGAACGCCCCCGGCCGCCTTTATCTGCACGCTGGGCGGGCAGTGGGAGCGCATCAGGGTAAGGTGGCGGTCGGTGGCGCCCAGGTAGTTGTAGTCGCCGTTCGCCTTCTTCACGAACCCGTAGCCCGTGGACGTCTTAACGAAGGCGACGCCTATCTCTGAGCAGATCGAGCAAAGCTCGATGATCTGTTCCTCGCTCAGATAGTCGTTCTCGAAGATTACCTTCAGGATCGAGCCGCGGGCGACGCACGCCTCGTTCACCGCCCTGATGTCGGCGGCCACGTAGTCCTTCGCCCCGCCGATTAGGCGGCCCGCATTGGCCACCATGTCGATCTCGGTCGCGCCCTCGCTGATCGCAAGCTCGGCCTCCTTGACCTTGATCGACGTGTGGTTGTTTCCGTGAGGGAAGCCGATCACCGAACAGACACCGACGCCAGTTCCGGCCAGCAGCTCGGCTGCGCGTGGGACATGGTAGGGCTTAACGCACGCGGTCGCCACCTCGTAGGCCGCGGACAGCCTGCAGCCGGCGTCGAGCTGCGCGTCCGTGAGCGTCGGATGCAGCAGCGAGTGGTCGATCATCTTTGCGACCTGGGCGATCGTGGGGAGGTCCGGCATGGTGGTGTGTGGCAGGGAGTATGGGCTGGCGGGCCGGCGATGCAACCCGACTTGCTGTTCAGGCCCCTTTGCCCGCGGTCAGGCGGTGCTCGACCTGCTCAAGGGATATCCCCTTGGTCTCGGGCATCATCGTGGCGACCCAGACGAGCTGCAGCACCATCATCCCGGTGAAGAGGAGGAAGACGTAGCCAGGTGGGAACCGGGAGACCATGCTGGGGAAGAAGGTTGTGAGCAGCGCCGCGAACACCCAGTGGGTGAAGCTTCCGAGAGCCTGGCCCGTCGCCCGGTGCCTGTTCGGGAAGATCTCGGAGATGAAGACCCAGATCACGGCCCCCTGGCCCACGGCGTGAGCGGCGATGAATGCGAAGATCAGTGCCGGCACTATCGCGAAGTGGCCGCTGAAGAACGCCCACGAGGTGAGGCCGAGCGAGGCAATGTAGCCGAACGAACCGACATACAGAAGCGTGCGCCTGCCCAGCCGGTCGATGAGCCACAGGCCGACGAAGGTGAATACGAGGTTCGTGATCCCAATGCCCACCGACTGCAGGAGTGCCGCGTTTGCGCCGAGGTGAGCGACCACCAATAGATGCGGGATTTCATGGGGCGGGGCGCTTTGCGGGGCGCCCGCAGCCCGTGTTGGGGCGCCTGGGGCCGGCTGCAGGGCCGCACCGATCAGAGCCCGCAACCTTGGGGGTTGTCGAACCGGAAACGGCCTTCCTGGGGCGGCCCTTTCCCGTCCTTTCGCGGACTTCCGGCATCTGCGTGGATGTCTTGGTGGAAGCCGCTCATGACCACCCCATACCGCGCTTCCTGTGGGTGGAATTCCTTAGACCGCCAAATCATGGCCTACCCGCTGGGTCGGGCTGGGGTTGCGCCCCTGCGGCGGCGTTTTCGTGCTGCTCGCGGGCGAGCCAGAGTAGCAGGAACACCCCGGCACATACGGCTGCGCAGATGGCAAAGACCGAACGGAATCCGAGAGTGGTGGCCAGCGTCCCGAAGCACAGGTACCCGACGGTCGATCCGATCCGGTTCGCGTTGGTGTAAAGGTTCGTCGCCGTGCCGGGCTGGTTTGGTATGTAGCTTTGGAAGAAAGTGATGGCTATGCCCGAAACGACGGCGACCATCGCGGCGCTCAGGATCTGCAGGGGATAGACATGCCAGGCTTCGCGCACCAGCGACAAGAGTGCGTAGTAGGCGACGCCGATCACGACCCCGACCCGTATGAGGCGCCCGGGATGCCCCCTTGAGGCCAGGAGCCCGAAAAGGAGCATGAAGGGCAGCTCGAAGAGGGGGGCGACACTGTAGGCGATGCCCACCTGCTGTTGGCTCCCCTTGAGCGTGTGAAGGATCATCAGCGGCAGGTTCATCATGCCCATTGTCATGCAGACGAAGACCAGGACGAAGGAGCAGAAGTAGCAGAGGAGGTCCGAGCGCCGCAGAAGGGTGAGGAGGGGGACCTTGACCGTGAGGGCGGCGTCCGCCGGGGGCCTCGCCGGGATGTAGGCCCAGACGATGCCGAAGAGGAGGGCGAAGAACCCGGCGCAGATGAGGAAGGTTCCCCTGAAGGAGTACTTGATCATCACCCATGCCGCGACGCCCGGGCCGACCGTCCAAGCTAGGGAGACCGCCAGCCTGTAGATGTTCATGTACAGGGGCGCATCCTCGGCGGGAACCCCGTGGCGGTCGATGGCCTCCCGGGCGTACGCGAAGAGCTGCGAGAAGGTGATGGAGGCGACGCCGAGGCCGATGGAGCCGATCACGGTCAGCCAGACGACGTCTCGGACGTAGGCGAAGGCACCGTACCCTGCCGTGCCGAAGAGGCACCCGAGGAGCAGGATGGACCGCCGGCTGAACCGGGTGTCGGACCAGCGGGCGAGCGCCGTGCTGATGACGATGCCGGCGACCGAGGTGATCGTCATGAAAACGCCGAACGTCCAATTCGACATGCCGCACTCGATGGTCCCGAACATCGAGTAGAAGGGCGCCACGAAGGAGAGGGCCATCCCGAGCATGACGTTGCACACCAGCACAACCGTGAGGTCGCGGTGGGCGAGGAGCGTTCGGGCGGGTACGAGGACGCGCTGCATCGTTCGGCGGGAGTGCCGCGTGCTGGCCTTGGCTTTCCTGAGGGGCCGGTGGGATCCCCCGGGTGTGGCATGCCGGCAATCGGACCGGGTAGGAAAGCAGAGGTGGAGCGGGCCCCGCAAGCCAACTCAGGGCGTCCGCGTCGCGCCTTTTCATCGTGACGGCCCGCCCGGAATGGCGTTGGGTCTCCTCCGGCCCCATGACACCCCTCAGCCGCGCGTTTTGCGCTCTAGTCCTCGGCGCTTCCACTGTCCCGCTCGCGGCCGCGCCCGCGGACTTCCACGCCTGGGCCGCGACCCCTCCAATGGGCTGGAATAGCTGGGACTGCTTCGCCACGACGGCCACCGAGGAGATGACCAGGGCCCAGGCCGACGTCATGGCCTCGAAGCTTGCCGTCCACGGGTGGCAGTACGTGGTCGTCGACATCCAGTGGTACGAGCCGGGTGCCACCGGCTACGGCTACCACGACAACGCCCAGCTGGCGCTCGACGGGTACGGCCGCCTGGTTCCCGCCGAGAACAAATTTCCGAGCTCTAGGGGAGGCGCTGGATTCGCAGCGCTCTCCTCCTACGTGCACTCGAAGGGGCTCAAGTTCGGGATCCATTTGATGCGCGGCATACCCCGCCAGGCCGTTGAGAAGAACCTCCCCGTCCTGGGGACGGCGTTCCGCGCCCGTGACATTGCCGACACGGTCCACGTCTGCCCGTGGAACAGCGACATGTACGGCGTCGACATGTCGAAGCCAGGGGCCCAGGCCTACTACGACTCGGTCTTTTCCCTGATTGCCTCCTGGGGCGTCGACTTCGTCAAGGTGGACGACCTCTCCCGCCCGTACGTGCGCAACGAGCCCGAGATCGAGGCCGTACGGCGGGCGATCGACCAAGCGGGCCGGAACATCGTGCTGAGCACCTCGCCGGGCGAGACGGACATCCAGGCCGCGGCCCACGTCGTGGGCCACGCCAACATGTGGCGGATCTCCGACGACTTCTGGGACCACTGGTCCCTCCTCGAGGCCCAGTTCGGGCGCCTCGACAAGTGGAGCAGGTGGAGGCAGCCGGGCGCCTGGCCCGATGCCGACATGATCCCGATCGGTATAATCGAGCTCGGCCGGAAGACCTGGTTCACCGCCAGCGAGCAGACGACGCTCATGACGCTTTGGTGCATCGCGAGGTCGCCGCTCATGCTGGGGGCGGACCTCACCAAGCTGGATGCCCCGACCCTCGCGCTCCTGACCAACGACGAGGTCATCGCGGTCAACCAGGCGAGCGCGAACAACCGCCAGCTCTTCCGGGAGCCCGACGGCGGTATCGGCTGGGTCGCGGACACCGAGGATGGAAGGGGCAGGTACCTCGCCCTCTTCAACACGCGGGACCCCTGGGTTATCGGCGAGTCGAACCGACTCTGGAAGGGCCCTGTTGTGACGATGGGGACCCCGGGGCAGAAGATCCCATTTGATATCCCGGTCCGGGGCCTGAAGACAATTGTCATGGTGGCCGACGACAGCGGGTCTCCCCGGTTCTGGTGGCCCTCTGTATTTCGGACGGTACGGTGGGTGATGGCGGACGGCCGCGAGGTGGCCGCGGACCGCGAGTACGGGAGCCACGGGGAGCGTCAGAATCCCCTGGCCGTCCCGGAGGGCGCCGTTGCAATACGGGGGGAGGCGCTCCTCGACGCGACGGCCAGGGAGAACGCGAAGGGCGAGGGGATGTCCTTTTCTGCCTACGGCTACAGCGCGGCCGAGCTTGCCAAGGCGGGCCAGGCCGTCGCCCTCCAGGTCGACGCACTCGGCCTCGGCAAGAGCGTCGAGATACGTGACCTTTGGAATCGCCGGGACCTGGGCGTGTTTACGGGGGCATTTTCGCCCGTGATCGAGTGGCATGGGGCCCGGCTTTACCGGGTCATTCCGGCCAGGCCGTAGCAATCCGCCCGTGTTCGAAGATGGGCAATCGACAGCGGGGGCAATCTTGAGACACTGGCGCCGGCGCAGAAGACCCATGAAACCCCCGGCATTCCAAGGATGAGAATCGTCGTCAACTCCGGAAACATCGGTAACGCCGTTGCCGCGGAGCTGGCTAGGCGGGGGCTTGAGGTCGTGCTGGCGACGAGGACCCCATTTCTGGACGGCGCCACCGGGCGGCTGGGCACGCGCGAGGTCGCCTTCGATCCGGACGATGTGGCCACGATGGAGAGGGCGCTCGAGGGGGCCGACGTGTTCTTCTCCGTCACACCCCTTGTCGAGAACCTGGTTGAGGCCGGGACAAAGGCGGTTCAGGCCGCGAAGGCTGCGGGTGTCCGCAGGATCGTCCGTTCATCCGCGCTGGCCTCCGGGCCCAAGGCCGCCATCCGTCTCGGCCGCTGGCATCACCTGGTGGAGCGGGCGATCGAGGCCTCAGACATCCCTTTCACGATTCTTCGGCCGACCAATTTCATGCAAAACTACCTGGGCTTCGGCTACCCGGAGTCCGTGAGGATCCACGGGAGGGTGTACTCGCCGCTAGGCGCTGCCAGGGTGAGCATGATCGACACGCGGGACGTCTCGGCGATCGCGGCGCGGGTGCTCACTGAGGCGGGGCACGATGGGAGGCGCTACGAACTCACAGGGGGCGAGGCCTTGTCGGGGGACGATGTCGCCGGCGAGCTCTCGCGGGCGCTGGGGAAGCCC
>CAISPT010000278.1 GCA_903887455.1 uncultured Opitutaceae bacterium
CCACCGGGGGCTCGGCAAGGATGCTCGTGCTCGGGACCACCGTCTCATACTTGTCGGCGCCGAACTCCTTCTGCGCGAGGAAGGCCTCGTTCTCCCAGGCGAGCAGCACGTCGCCGATCTCCTTCTGCGTGAAAGTGATGGTAGAGCCGCGGGCGCCCGAGTCCAGGACGGGCACGTTCTTGTAGAGGGCGGTGATGAACTCCTTGGCCTTGTCCTTGGAGCCGTACTTGCGCTCGGCGTAGCCCCACGCCGCCAGGTAGGCCCAGCGGGCGCCGCCCGAAGTTTTGGGGTTCGGGGTGATGACCGACACGTCGGGGCGGACCAAGTCATCCCAGTCCTTGATGTGCTTGGGGTTGCCCTTGCGCACCAGGAGCACGATCGTGCTCGTGTAGGGGGTCGAGTTCTCGGGCAACTTCGTCTGCCAGTCGGCCGACAGCAGCGCGCCGTGGGTGTTCAGGTTGTTGATGTCGGCCGCCAGGGCGAGGGTCACGACGTCGGCCTGGAGACCGTCGATCACCGAGCGCGCCTGGGCCCCGGAACCGCCGTGGGACTGCTTGACGACGACATCGTCGCCGGTCTTCAGCTTCCAGTACTTGGCAAAGGCCTTGTTGTAGTCGGCGTAGAGCTCGCGGGTCGGGTCGTAGGAGACGTTAAGGAGCTCGATCGTCTTGGCGTTCGCGGAGAGCGCCAGGGCAAGCGAGAGCGCCGCGAGGAGGGAGCGGACGGGAAGCAGTCGTGCAAGCGGAGTCATCGGAGGATGTGTTTCGAGCCGGAGGGCATCCCGGTGACGGGTTCTTGCGCGGCCGGCAGGTGTGTTTTTTTGGGTGGCATCCTCCGGGTGTCCGGTCGGTTGAAATTCGTCGTTTGCTGGATCCTACTCGTGGCGCGCTCCCCCGTCGGCGCGCTCAGGGGCCAGGCGCACCTTCTCGGTGCGCTCAATCTGGGTCACGCGGCCGTCGTGGACGACAAGCTGCACCACCCCGTAGCGAAGGTCGCGGACCTGGGCGCGCACGAGGGCGAGCCACTCGGGCTCCCCCGCGGCGGTGACGGATGTCGATACGGTTTCCGTGGGCATGGCCGGCAATGCTTCAGATGGAGTATTCGCCGAGGATGTGGTGAAGGATGCCCTCGGCCGGAGACGTCCTGGCCCCGCGAGCGTTCGGAGCGCGGTGCCCGAGCTGGCGGCGCGCGATGCGGGCAGGCAGGCGGGAGGGCCCGGGCTTGCCGGCCTCCTCGGGCGAGAACGGAAGCGAGACGCTGTCGCGAACCATCTTGCGGAGCGTGATCTCGACAACGTCGGAGAGGGTGTAGCGGTCGAGGATGGCGGCGATCGCGTTGCGGACGTCGAGCATGAGCATCCGAAGGCCGCAGTGGGCCTCGTCCGGGCACGTGCACGGCTCGTAAGCCGACTGGGACACGCACCCGATCGGCGCCAGGGGGCCGTCGATCAGCCTGACGACCTCGCCGATGAAGATCTTCTTCGCGGGCCTGGCGAGGCGGTACCCGCCGAACTTCCCGCGCTGGCTCTCGACGATTCCAGCCTCCTTCAGGGCCTGGAGGATCTGCTCAAGGAACTTGACCGGTAGCTGCTCGCTTTCCGCCAATTCCGACACCTGAACCAGCTTGCGGTTCATTTCCGCGGCAATTCCCAGGTTGATGAGGGAACGCAGGGCGTATTCGCCTTTCTTGGAAAGCTTCATTGGGGTGAGTTCTCAATCTACATTAATTAAGTATGAATTAAAGCAAACTTTCACTTCCCGCGTGTCATACGGAGGTTAATCCGCGACAGGAAGAAGCTAACCCTTTAATTGGGTGCGAGATCGTACACCTCGGCTAGGGCTACGCCCGTGCTCGAGTTCGCCCCCGAAACAATCGCCGTATAGGTCCCGGGAGGAAGGGTGATCACCATCGCGGAATCCGCCGAGCCCGAGGCGAGTGTAAACGCGCCGGCGGCGGCCATGTCGGCCTGGGTGGCGAGCCGGTAGGTGGCGCCGACCAATGAGGCCCCGGCCTGGACGCTCGTCCCCCACCCCGTGTTGCTCGCTACCACCGTACTGCTCGCGTCGTAGACGGCGACCGAGGGCTGCGCCAGCGGGCCCGAGACGTTGAACGCCGAGAGCCCGGGGCCCACGCCGCGCACGAGGAGCCGCGCCGGCTCGTTGCCCTCGACGACGAACCCGCAGATCGCCACCTGCGAGCCCGTGCCCACGAAGCAACGGGCCGAGAGGTTCTTCAGGGTAAGCGCGGAGGCCGTGCTCAGCTCGTACACCTCGGAGAGGGCCACGCCGCTCATCTGGCCGGCGCCGGAGACCTGCATCGTGTAGTTTCCCGCGGGAAGGGTGAGCACCATCGCCGAGTCCGCGGAACCCGACACGAGCGAGAAGGCGCCGACCGCGCTCATGTCGGCGGCGGTGGCTAGCCGGTAGCTCGCAGCGACCGCCGAGGTGCCCGCCTGGACGCTTGTCCCCCAGCCCGTGTTGCTCGCGATCAGCGAGCCCGGCTGGTCGTAGACGCCGACCACGGGGCTGGCGAGGGAGCCGGCGACGCTCAGGGCCGCGAGCTCCGGGCCCACGCCCCGCACCAGCACGTCCTTGGTTCCCGACAAACCCCCGATCACGAAGCCCGCGATCACGATGTTCGCACCGGTCTGGACCTGCGCTCGGACCGAGACATTCACGAGCCTGTGATGCCCGACGGCGACGCCCCCGAGCGCAGCGATCAGCTTCGCGACGTTCGGGCTTCCGAGGCCCGTGCAAAAGTCGTACCCAACCACCGCGGAGTAGGCCCCGTTGGTGCCGCCATTCACGTCATGAAAGGCGCTTGTCCCGGCAAGCGGATAAATGCGCGGGTTCAGTGCCCCGACGGGGCCCACTCCCGCGTTCGCCCGCGCCTCGTTGATGAGCGCCACGATCCCGGCCCAGACCGGGCACGAGAGGCTCGTTCCCCCGACGTTGAGCACCGTGAACGGTATGGTGCCCTCGGCCACGATGAGCACGCCGACATTCTCATAGGGCTGGGGGGTTGCTCCGGAGCCCAGGTTGATGTTTTGCAGGTTGGCTTCGGCGATGCCAGCCACGTCCGGCACGCAGCGCATGCCCTGGGCGGCCAGGAGGGAGCCGCCCGTCTGCCAGGACGGCTTCGCGAACACGCTGCTCAGCCCGCCTCCGGAGGCGGACGGGCCCGGGGGTCCAACGACGGTGGTCTGCCCCCAAGCCGTTTCCCCCGAGTATGCCCAGTTGCCCGTGAAGGTGACCGTCGACCCGCCCACAGCGGTGACGCTCGGGTCGCTGGCCGGGTACGCCACCCCGAGGGGCGCGGAGGCCAGGTAATTGCCCGCCGCGATCGAGTTGTTCGGGTTGGAGCCGGCGTCGCCGCTCGAGGCGAGGATTGTGACCCCCTGGGCCGCGACGGTCGCGGTGATCTGGGCGAAGGCCTGGATCTGGGCCGCGCCGAAGGCCCCCTCCGTGTTTCCGAAGCTCACCGAGATGATCCGCATTCCCGGATAGGCGGGCAGGTCGTTCTCGATCGCGGTCACGCACTCGAGGATCTGTTGCGACTGGTAGAGGCGGATCGAGCAGTTCGGCGCCAAGGCGCCGATCCACTCGATGTCGAGCGTGGCTTCGATTGAGGCGGTGGTGGTGAAGTCCCCGAGCGTGCTCCCGTCGACGTTGATTGCCGTGACGCGGGATATCGTCTGCGCGACTCCCGTGGTCTGCCAGAATGAGGTGAGGTCAGTCGGCAGGTACCCGGCCTCCCCCACGATCGCGACCGTCTGGCCCGAGCCGGTCGCGGTCGCCGGGACGTTGTAGGCCGAGAGGACATTGTCCGGGGTCACGAAGATCCCGCTGCCGACAAGGTCGAGCGGCGCCACCTTCGCCGTCGGATCGACGTGGCGGAGCCTGAACTCGGGCTGGAGGTCGTTCACGCTCAGGACCGCGGGCGCCAGGTCCGCGGGCATCTGCGGCTCCGACACGGCGGAGGTGAACTCGCCGTCGGCCACGGCGACCCTCGCGAAGGCGACCCCGAAGGCGCGGGCGACGGCGTCCACCGGCCCCCGGGCGAAGACCGTCGTGTGCATGCGGTCGTCCATCGGGACCGC
>CAISPT010000279.1 GCA_903887455.1 uncultured Opitutaceae bacterium
GTGTGGAACTGGAACTGCTCGAAGAGGGGGATGTACGCGGCGCGGGTCTCGTCCCAGAGCCTGCGGATCTCCACCTCGAGCTCGGCCTCGCCGGCGGGCGCCGGCACTTGGCCTCCGGCGAACCGGTTCGTCATGTTGAGGACGCGGTTCACCAAGTTCCCGAGGTCGTTCGCCAGGTCGCTGTTGTAGCGCGTGAGGAAGAGCTCGCGCGAGAAGTCGCCGTCCTGCCCCACGTTCATCTCCCGGATGAGGAAGAAGCGCAGCGCGTCCGGCCCGAACTCGTCGGCGAGCGCCAGCGGGTTAAGGACGTTGCCCTTGCTCTTGGACATCTTGGCTCCGGCGGTCATCCACCAGCCGTGGGCAAGGATGCCCTTCGGAAGCGGGATCCCCGCGGCGTGGAGCATGATCGGCCAGTAGATCGCGTGCGGAGGGACCAAGATGTCCTTGCCGATCACGTGCCAGGTTGCCGGCCACGTGCCGGGCCTGTCGGCCACGGCCGAGTAGTAGTTCACGAGCGCGTCGAACCAGACATAGGTCACGAAGCCCTCGTCAAAGGGAAGCGGGATCCCCCACTCCAGTCGCTCGCGGGGCCGGGAGATGCACAGGTCGTTCAGGGGCTCCTTCAGGAATTCGACAGCCTGCTTCTGCCGGTACCTCGGGAAGATAAAGCCCTCGTTCTGGGCGAGGAACTCGACCAGCCAGGGCTGATAGGCCTTCAGCTTGAAGAAGTAGTTCGACTCGACGATCTCCTGCACCTCGCCGTAGATCTCGGGCCAGGAGCCGTCGGGGTTCCTGTCCTTGTCCTGGAGAAACTGCTCCTGGCGCGTGCTGTAGAACCCCTGGTACTGGCCCTTGTAGATGTCGCCCTTGTCAAAGAGGCGCTGCAGGATCTCGCGGACCACCTTCTTGTGGCGCTCCTCGGTCGTGCGGATGAAGTCGTCGTTTGAGATGAGGAGCCTCGGCAGCATCGCCCTGAACTCCGCGCTCACCTCGTCGGCGAACTGCTGGGCGGGAACGCCCCGCGCGCGGGCCGTCTGCTGGACCTTCTGGCCGTGCTCGTCGGTGCCCGTGAGGAAGTGGACATTGTCGCCCTCCAGGCGCCTGAAACGGGCGATCACGTCCGTCAGCACCTTCTCATAGGCATGGCCTATGTGGGGGGAGCCGTTGACGTAGTCGATCGCCGTTGTGATGAAGAAGTCGGCCATGGAGGGTCAATCCAAGCACAGTTTACCCCCCGGCCGCAAGCCAGCCGACGCAGGCGGCAAAGGCATTGGCCCGGTGGCTCACCCGGTTCTTAACCTCGGCCGGCACCTCGGCCAGGGTCGCGGTGAAGCCCTCCGGGATGAAAAGGGGGTCGTAGCCGAACCCGCCCGAGCCGCCGGGGAGACGCGCCAGGCGGCCCCGGACCCTCCCCTCAAAGTGCTTCTCGCTCCCGTTTGGCCCGGCCAGGAAGAGGACGCAGACGAACTCGGCGGACCGTTGCCCATCGGGCACCGACTCCATCACCCGGACAAGCTTATCCAGGTTCGCCCGGGGGTTGGACTCGGGACCCGCGTAGTACGCCGACTCGACGCCCGGGGCGCCGCCCAGGGCCGCGACGCAGAGGCCGCTGTCGTCGGCGAGCGCCCAGGCCCCCTCGGGGAGCAGGGCGCGAAGCGCGAGCGCCTTCTTCCGCGCGTTCCCGACAAAGGTCCCCGTGTCCTCCACCACCTCAGGCATGCCCCCGACCGCCGCCGCCGAGAGGATCTCGATCGCGGGCCCCTGCCCCGGAGCCCGGAGGGCGTCGGCAAGCGCCTGGAGCTCGACCGCCTTGTGGGGGTTACCCGAGGCTAAATAGAGTTTCATCGACCTGCAGTTTAGGAGGATAAACGACCCGTCCCCTCACGAGGCCGTCGTCCCCGAGCGTGGTGCGCCTTAGGTCCGCAAGGCGGAGGGCCTGCGGGAGCTTGTCCGTCCTTAGCCCGCTAAGGACCGCCTTCGCCTTGTCGTCGGCAAAGAGGACGGGGGCCTGGTAGGCGAAGAAGTAGTCGACCTGGCGCTCGGCGAGCGCGCGGCTGACGAGCTGCGCCCCGCCCTCAAGGAGGACGCCGCCGATCTTCTCGGCCGCGCACCGGGCGCGGAAGACCTCGAGCGGCACCCGGCCGCTCGGCGCCTCGAAGACCCAGACGCCGACCCCCATCGCCTTCAGCTTCCGCACGTAGCCGAGGCCCCCGTGCTGCGTCGTGACGACGATCGTCCTCGAGGCGAACTCGTCCGAGTAGACCTTGGGCAGGCGGTGGTCGACGACCGACCGGAGCCTCCCGTCGAAGACGAACCGGACCGGGCACCACTCGGGCTCGTCGGGCAGGCGCGCCGTGAGGCGCGGGTTGTCGGTCATGACCGTCCCCGCCCCCACCCCGATCGCCGGGAAGAGCCTCCTCCAGCGGTGGACGTCGGTCCGGGCCTCCTCGCCGGTGATCCACTGGGAGTCCCCGCTGCGGGTCGCGATCCGGCCGTCGATCGTCGTGGCGACCTTGGCGGCGATGAGCGGCCCTCCGGTCGTGATCACCTGGTTAAAGATCAGGTTTAAGTCCGCGCAGTCCTCGGCCAGGACCCCGGTCGTGACCTCGATTCCGGCCTTTCTGAGCACCTCGAACCCCCGGCCCGCGTGGGCCGGGTTCGGGTCGGTGGCGCCGACCACGACGCGGTGGATCCCCGACGCGATGATCGCGTCGGTGCAGGCCCCGGTTCGGCCCGGGGTCGAACAGGGCTCGAGGGTCACATAGAGGGTGGCCCCGGGCCTCGGGTTCCGCATGAGCGAGGAGAGTGCCGCCCGCTCGGCGTGCGGCCCGCCGTCCTTCTCATGGTACCCCCCGGACGAGACCTCGCCGTTCTCGACAAGGACGCACCCGACCATCGGGTTCGGGTGGGTAGCGCCCCAGGCGCGCTTCGCGAGCCCGATGGCGCGCGCCATGAAGTGGGCGTCGTCAGCCTCGGACATAGGGGTTGAATCGCTTCTCGTCCCCGATCGTGGTCGCCCGGCCGTGGCCCGCGAGGACGACGGTCTCGTCGGGAAGCGTGTAGAGGCGCGTCCGGATCGAGTTCTGGAGCACCGCCGCGTCGCCCCCGGGGAAGTCGGTCCTGCCGACGCTCCCCTTAAAGAGGGCGTCGCCGCCAAAGACCACCTTCTCGGTCGGGAAGTAGAACATGAGGCTCCCCGGGCAGTGCCCGGGGACATGGCCCACCCTGACCTCCCGGCCGAGAGCCTCGAGCCGGTCGCCGTCCCCGATCCAGTGGTCCACCTTGACGGCCTCTAGCGGGATCCCGTCGGGGCTTAGGTCGCGCATGATCTCCGGGGTCTCGTAGAGGGGCTGGTCGGCCCGGTGCCCGCTCACCTGGGCTCCGGAGCGGCGCACGACCTCGGCCGCGCCCTGGGTGTGGTCCCAGTGGCCGTGCGTGAGCCAGAGGGCCTCAAGACGGCACCCCTCCCGGACGAGGATCGGTTCGACCAGATCCCAAATCCCAAGGGGGGCGTCCACCAGCACCGCGTTCCCCGACGCCGCCTCCGTGAGGAGGTAGGCGTTGGTGGGAATCATACCGGCCGGAAGGCAGTGGACGTGCACCCCGCAAAAAGAGGTCTTTCGGGGCCGTCCGCAACGGCGAAAATTCCCTTCACCTTTTCCGCCCCAGCGGATACCGATACACCCTTTTCCATGCCCACCCTCAAGTTTGCCGTACTCGCAGGAGACTACATCGGACCCGAAGTGATGACCGAGGCCCTCAGGGTCCTCGAGCATGTGGCCCGCCAGGAGGGCTTTTCCCTCGCCCCGACCGCGGCCGACGTGGGTGGAGCCGGAATCGACAACCATGGCAAAGCGTTGCCTGACTCGACCTTGCGCATCTGCGAGGCGAGCGACGCCATCCTCTTCGGCTCGGTTGGCGGCCCGAAGTGGGAGAAGCTTCCCCCGAAGGAGCAGCCCGAGCGTGCAGCACTACTTCCTCTGCGGAAACACTTTACCCTTTTTGCCAACATCCGCCCCGGCCTCCTCTACAAGGAGCTGACGGCCGCCTCGCCGATCAAGACCGAGCGGATCCCGGACGGGATCGACATCGTCTGCATCCGGGAGCTGACGGGCGGCCTGTACTTCGGTAAGCCCAAGGAGACAACGGTGCTCCCCGACGGCGATCTGCAGGCGGTCGACACGATGATCTACAGGAGGAGCGAGATCGAGCGCATCACCGAGACGGCGATCGCCACCGCCCGCTCCCGCAAGCGCAAGCTCTGCTCGATCGACAAGGCGAACGTCCTTGAGACCTCGGTCCTTTGGCGGAAGACCGTGACCGAATTCGTCGCCAAGCACGCCCCCGACCTGGAGCTCACCCACATGCTGGTCGACAACGCCGCAATGCA
>CAISPT010000280.1 GCA_903887455.1 uncultured Opitutaceae bacterium
AATGGCAATACTGCAAAACACCGCTATTTCAATAGAAGAATTAAGAAAACAGCGAAAATCTAAACTCAAAGAACTCATTGAGGCCAAGCATAACCGCCCCGCCATGACCCCCCCACAGGCACCCGCCGAGGCGCGCCCCGTGCGAGCCGTTGGCCCTCTCGTCATCTCGATCGAGGGAGTCACCAAGCTTTACAAGATGGGCGACGAGGTCATCCACGCCCTCCGCGGCGTCTCCCTCGACATCCACCGCAACGAGTACGTCGCCATCATGGGGCCCTCGGGCTCGGGAAAGTCGACGCTCATGAACATGCTCGGCTGCTTGGACACGCCCACCTCCGGCAAATACGAGTTCAACGGCCAGAACGTGGCGACGATGGCCGACGACGACCTGGCCGACATCCGCAACCGCGAGATCGGCTTCGTGTTTCAAACCTTCAACCTTCTCGCCCGCTCCGACTCCCTGAAGAACGTCGAGCTGCCGCTTATCTACGCGGGCATCGCCCCCCACGAGCGCCACCGGCGCGCCACGGAGGCGCTCGAGAGCGTGGGTCTTGGAGAGCGCATCCACCACAAGCCGAACGAGCTCTCCGGCGGCCAGCGCCAGCGCGTCGCCGTGGCAAGGGCCCTCGTCAACCGGCCCTCGATTATCCTCGCCGACGAGCCGACCGGCAACCTCGACTCGAAGACGGGCGTCGAGATCATGGCGCTCTTCGACGATCTCTACGAGCAGGGCAACACGATAATCGTGGTCACACACGAGGAGTCGATCGCCCGCCACGCCCGCAGGATCATCAGGATCCATGACGGGCTGATCGCAAGCGACGGCCCCGCGGACTAGGGCCCCAGGCCGATGGACAGATTCCTCTACGAAATCACCGAGTCGGTCCGGATCGCGATGGCGCAGATCCGCGCCAACAAGATGCGCTCGGCGCTCACGGCGCTCGGCGTGATCATCGGCATCGTGGCCGTGACTCTCATGGGGACCGCCATCAACGGCATCGACATCGGTTTCAACAGGAGCCTCGCCGTGATCGGCGACGACATGATCTACGTCGTGAAGTGGCCCTGGCACGGGGTTGACGACTGGTGGAACTACGCGAACAGGCCCCCCTTCCATGTCGAGGACGCCGAGGCCTTAAACCGCATCACCGAGGGCACGCCGGGCTCGCTGATCGATGTCGTCGTCCCGACAGCGGGCCGCTCCTCCACGGTCAAGTCAGGGCAAAACCAAGTCTCGGGTGTCCAGACGATAGGCTCTACCGCCGACTACGGGCGGACGATCTCGGCGGACTTCCAGTACGGGCGCCTCTTCAACGAGGAGGAGTCGCGCGCCGGGCGCGAGGTCTGCATCCTGGGCGTCGACGTCTCCGACAAGCTGTTCCCTGGCAAGACCCCCCTTGACGAGTGGGTGAAGATCGACGGCCATCCGTTCCGCGTGATCGGGATCCTTGCCCGGCAAGGCTCCTTCCTTGGCCTCTTCAGCCTGGACAACCAGACGATCATCCCGATCAACGCCTACCGGAAGTTCTTCGACGTGCGAAACGGCCAGGTCCAGCTGCACGTCAAGGTGAAGGACAAGACCAAGATGGACGACGCGCAGGAGGAGGTCACGGGGGCAATGCGCCGGATCCGCGGGATACTCCCGGGCCAGCGCGACAACTTCTCCGTCGAGCAGCAGCAGGCCTTCAAGGCGCAGCTCGACCCAATCAAGCAGGGCATTGCCTTCGCGGGCCTCTTTGTCACCGGCCTTTCGCTCTTTGTGGGCGCGATCGGCATCATGAACATCACGTTCGTGAGCGTCCGCGAGCGCACTAAGGAGATCGGCACCCGGAAGGCGCTGGGCGCCCGCCGCCGGACGATTCTGCTGCAGTTCCTGATCGAGGCCGTTTCGATCTGCTTCGCGGGCGGACTGGTGGGCCTCGTGGTCACTTACCTGCTTGGCCTCGTCGTCAAGTCGGCGATGCCCTCGTTCCCGCTCGTCTTCTCATTCAGCCTGATCGTGATCTCACTCCTGGTCTCCGTGGCCACCGGGATCATCTCCGGCTTCGTGCCCGCCATGGGCGCCTCGCGCCTGGATCCCGTGGTGGCCCTCAGGTATGAATGAGATCCTGAAGATGGCCTTCGGGTCTCTTGGGGTGAACAAGCTCCGGTCGTTCCTGACCATGTCGGGTATCACGATCGGCGTCTTCTCGGTGATCGGTGTTATGACGGCCGTGTCGGCGCTCCGCGGCTCGATCGAGACCGGGTTGAGCTTCCTCGGCTCGCAGATCTTCCAGTTCTCCAAGTGGCCCGCGATCTCGATCGACGGCAGCGACTGGCACAAGTACGCCTCACGCAAGAACTTCACCCTCGAGCAGACAAGGCGCTACAAGGAGCTGATGGCCGGCACGGCGGATGTGGTCTGCCTTTCGTCCTTCGAGTGGAACACGCCGGTACAGGCGACCTACGGCGGCCGCAAGACGACGCCTGACGTCCAGTTCGGCGGCTCCGACGAGAACTTCCTCGTCGCCAACCGCTACACGATCGAGGCGGGCCGCAACTTCACCGGCGCCGACGTGGACCTGGTGAGGCCCGTGGCCCTCGTCGGCCCGGACATCGTCTCCAAGCTCTTCCCCAACGAGACCCCGATCGGGAAGATGATCAAGGCCCACGGCCGAACCTACACGGTGGTTGGCACGTTCGCCGCCAGGGGGACCTCCTTCGGCCAGAGCCAGGACAACTTCATCGTCGTTCCTATCACCAGGTTCCTGATGGATTTCGGCGCGCAGCACTACACGATCGACATTGCCACGCAGGCCCCATCCCAGGTCACCTACAACGACACGATGGAGAAGGGGATCGGCGCCTTCCGGATCGCCCGGGGCCTTAGACCCGGCCAGGAGAACGACTTCGAGGTATACTCCAACGACTCGCTGATAGCCGCATTCGCCAAGGTCGCGGATGTGATCAGCAGCGGGGCCTTCGTGATCAGCGCCATCGCGCTCTTGGCCGCCGGGGTCGGGATTATGAACATCATGCTCGTGAGCGTCACAGAGCGCACCCGCGAGATCGGCGTCCGCAAGGCGGTGGGGGCCAGGAAAATCACGATCCTCACCCAGTTCCTTGTGGAGTCGGTCGTCCTGTCGGTGACGGGAGGACTGATGGGCATTGTGCTCGGCACCTTAGCCGGCGACGGGCTCGCGATGTACCTTTCTGTTTCTGCGGTCTTCCCGTGGGGCTGGGCGATCACCGGGGTTGCCGTGTGCTCCGTAATCGGGGTTGCCTTCGGACTGTACCCGGCGTGGAAGGCCGCGTCGCTCGACCCGATCGACGCGCTGCGCTTCGAGTAGCGCGGACCGACCTGGAAACCGTGGGGTTTCGCCTACCCAAATGAACGAGATCCTGAAACTCGCGCTCGGCTCCCTCGGGGTGAACAAGCTCCGGTCGTTCCTGACCATGTCGGGAATCACGATCGGGGTCTTCTCGGTGATCGGCGTGATGACGGCCGTCTCTGCACTCCGAGGCTCGATCGAGACAGGGATTAGCTTCCTGGGCTCGAACATGTTCCAGTTTGCCAAGCTTCCCGTTGGGATCCAGATGGGCGGCGGCGACACCGAGCACAAGTACGCCTCGCGCCGGAACATCACCCTCGAGCAGGCGAGGCGCTACGTGGAGCTCATGCGGGGCACCGCCGACGTTATCTGCCTGAAGACGTTCGCGAACAACCAGCTGGTGCAGGCCACGTACGGCGGTCGCCAGACGACGCCCGACGTCCAGTTCGGCGGCTCGAACGAGTACTTCCTCGATGCCAACCAGTTCTCGATCGCAACGGGGCGCAACTTCACGGGGGCGGACGTCGACCTGGTGCGGCCGGTGTGCATCATCGGCCCGGACATCGTGAAGAAGCTCTTCCCTTCCGAGAACCCGCTTGGGAAGCTCATTAGGGCGAATGACAGGACGTACGAGGTGATCGGGATCTTCGCGAGCAAGGGCTCGTCGTTCGGCGAGAGCCAGGACCGCTTCATCATGATCCCCGTCACCCGGTTCCTGATGGAGTTCGGCGCCGACAACTATTCCGTGAACATCGCCACGCAGGCCCCCTCACAGGCCCTCTACAACGAGACCATGGAGAAGGGCATCGGCGCCATGAGGATCGCGCGCGGCCTGCGCCCGGAGCAGGAGAGCGACTTCGAGCAGTACTCCAACGACTCGCTGATCGCTGCGTTCTCCAAGATCGCCGACGTCGTGAGCGCCGGTGCCTTCGTGATCAGCGGGATCGCGCTTTTGGCCGCAGGGGTCGGCATCATGAACATCATGCTCGTGAGCGTCACCGAGCGGACCAAGGAAATCGGCATCCGAAAGGCGGTTGGGGCCCGCAAGGTGGTGATCCTCACCCAGTTCCTGGCCGAGTCGGTGATCCTCTCCCTGGCTGGCGGGCTCTTAGGCATCCTGCTCGGCACCGCTGCCGGCAACGGGCTGGCGGTCTTCCTGAACGCGGCGATCGTCTTCCCGTGGGGATGGGCGGCCACGGGCATCTTCGTCTGCTCGGCGATCGGGATCGCGTTCGGCCTCTACCCGGCCTGGAAGGCCGCGTCGCTGGACCCGATAGAGGCGCTGCGCTTCGAGTAGGCGCCCCTAGCCCCTGCGAATCTCAGAGCCGGTGAACCGGATCTGGATCCGGTAGACCTTCTTGAGCCTGCATCTGACGGCGCCCGTCGCCAGGTCCACCTGCTCGGGAACCTCGATCCGGTGGACGTCCACCATCGCGTGGTAGCCACGCTCCGAGAAGATGTCGATCAGCATGGCCAGCGCCCGCGGGTCGTCCAGGAGCGGGTCCTCCGTGTTCACGAGCGCAGTTCCGGAAATGGCGTGCCGGATCACGATCGGCATCACCTTCCTCTCGACAAAGGTCACGAGCTGGCCGAATTGCGACTCGTGCTCGAGCTCGTAGGAGTCGAGCCTCTTCACGAGCTCCTGACGGGCGTGGACGACGATCTCGCTGGCAACCGGGATCCCCCGGAGGCGGTCGACGGTCCTCGGGTCGAGCTCCAGCGTGCTCTGGTACTCCAGCTCGTGGAGGATGTTCTTCTCCACCTCGTGGATCGTCCCCTGTGCGTTGACGAAGTGGTAGTGGAAGATCTCTTTTAACTCCTGGAGCGCGTCCCAAGTCTGCTCCTTGAAGACCCGGTAGCGCCGCTGCGCAAGGCCCTTGTCGAAGTCGGTCGCCCGCTCCTCGAGCAGCTCGCCGATCCCCGTCCTGCGGACCTCCTTGTTGTGGGCCCTGACCTCGATGCCGCGCCGCAATTGGCGCGCGACGCTCGTTGCCTCGTCGACGAAGAGCACCATGATGTGGATCGTCGGCTGCCTGAAGTGAATGCTCAGCGGGGTCTTGTAGAATTCCCTGCGCAGCGCGTGCATCTTGTCCACCAGGAGCTTAAGGCACTCGACCTGCACCTTGGTGCGCGGGAAGCCGTCGAGGATCACGCCGTCGCGGTACTCGGGCTTGAGCAGGCGGTTGAAGAGCAGGTCGATCACCTCGCGGTCGCCGACCATGCTCCCGGCGTCCTTGATTCGCTTGGCCTCCGGGGAATCGAGCAGGGCGCTTATCACGATCGGGGCGCAGGTTAGCCCCTTGGCCTTCGCGATGAACGTCGTGTTCGTGCCCTTGCCGGCGCCCGGGGCGCCGCCGAGGAGGATGATCTCCTTCGGGAAGCGCAAGTTCTTGCGGCCGTGGTCGGTCTCCAGCCCCTGCCAGACGGAGCTGAAGATCAGCTGGGCGTCCTTGATCTCGAGGTCGGTGATCCGGGGGGTCGGGACCGAAGCTGCGGCATCGTTCGCTGGCTTAGCAGGTTCTGGGGGCATTGAAGGGTATGCGCACGCTCAGATTCGCCACCCCGGGAGGCAAGCTTTCTATGGGAACCTGCACCGGCGGCAGCGGTCGAATCGATCGTGCCATCTCGGTGGGTGCAAGCCCACGGGAGCACTTAGTTGAAGCTGGACCTGGCGGGGTCGCGAAAGCGGCCCCGCCTTGGCTTTTCAGGGGTCCGGCCGCCGGTTTCCGCGGCAGTCGGGGTTGGGGGCGCGACAGGCCGGCGCCAATCCGCGCCCGGGGCCATCCGAGCGGATTTTTCCATCCCGAAAACATGTCGGTTCACGGCGCCAGGGCCGCAGTCCGTCGCAGAAGCGTCGGCGATTGTTACGTCCGCGCGCATGACTTGGCCCAAGCAAACACAGCCCCGGGCTCCGGGGCGGCTTAGACCACAACACTCGTATCAAGACCATGCACTCACTGTTAAAACTCAGGTCATTGTCCGCGGCCCTTGCGGCCGCCGGCGCCGCGGCCACCGTCTCCGCGCAGGCCCAGGGCACCCCCGACGCCTCCGCCGGGGCCGACGCGGCCCCCCAGGTCCTCCAGCGGTTCGTCGTCACCGGCTCCAACATCGCCTCCGCCGACACCGCGCTCGCCATCCCGGTCGCCGTCATCGGCTCCGAGCAGATCCGCGACAGCGGGGTCCAGACCAACGCGCTCGATATCCTGCGCAAGATCTCGCCCGGCATATCGGGCCTCGGCAGCGAGAACGCGACGATCTCGTCGGCGTCGACCCTCGGCGGGTCCTCGGTCCTGATCCACGGGCTCCCGACCCTTGTCCTTGTGAACGGCAGGCGCGTCGCGTACGACCCGGCCGACGCCGAGGCCGCGACCTCCGAGTTCGTCGACCTCAACATGATCCCCGTTGCCGCGATCGAGCGCCTGGAGGTGCTGACTGGCGGCGCCTCGGCGATCTACGGCTCGGACGCCGTTGGCGGCGTCGTCAACGTTATCCTCCGGAAGGACTACAACGGGTGGGAGGCGAACACCCACTACGGCTACAGCGACAACGCCGGCCACTACTCCGAGCGCGTCGGGTCGCTGGTCGGCGGGGTCAGCAACGGCACGACCTCCGTCACCCTCTCCGCGGAGTACTCGCAGACGGACCCCATCTACTTCAAGAGCAGGCCCTACACCAATCCCTACTACGCGACGGTGTACTACCCGGGGATCATCGACATCTACAACGTCTCCACCGGCAACGACGAGTTCTACAAGCTCACGGCGGGTCACAACGCGCCCCCTGGGGGGGGCAAGTACACGATCGACCAGCTGGTGTCGCAGGGGTACTACACCGACCTCGGCAACAGCAACGACGCGGCGACGGTGGCCGGCGTCCAGAGCGGGCTTAACCTCGCCGACCACCAGACCCTGGCCCAGAGCAACAAGCGCCAGAGCGCCACCGCCGACTTTGAGCATCACATCAGGGGCGACGCGCTGGTCGCCTTCGGGGACCTCCTCTACAGCCACACTGTCACGCAGAGCTCGCTCAACGCCCAGCCCCAGTTCCCGTACGTCTCCACGCCCAATATCGACCTCGTGGAGACGGGCCAGACCCCGGCGCCCGCGGGGACCGAGTACACGCCGGTCACCGCCCCAGGGAACCCCTTCTCCCAGGCCTTTATCGACCAAGGCTCGGCGGACGGCTCCGCTGGGTTCGCCGTGGACGCCCACAACCGCTTCGTCAACTACCCCCGTACCTTCATCGACGACTCGACCCTCCTCAGGGTGGAGGGCGGCCTAAGGGGCAAGATCAACGACGACTTCTCCTGGGAGATGGCGGCCGACATCAACCGTTACCAGGACACCTACAAGAACCTGAACCTGCTAGACGCCAACGCCTTCATCTCCGCCTTCGCCGCGGGGACCCTGAACCCGTTCGCGGTCAACCAGGCCCCCGGCGTCCTGCCGGGGAGCATCCTCGGGGCCGCGTTCGTGGACTACCTGAGCACGCTCAACTCCTACGACGGCCTCCTCCGGGGCGCCCTCCTGGAGCTACCTGGCGGCAAGGTCAGGTTCGCGGTCGGCGGGAGCCTCACCCGCGAGAACCTCTCGGCAGAGCCGGATCTGAACTCAGCGACGAACGGGTGGGTCGACTCCCCGACAATCCTGCCCTTCAACCGGAACCGCCGAATCGAGGCGGGATTCGCCGAGGTCGAGGTCCCGTTGCTCTCCCGGGTCCCCTACGCCCACTCGCTCCAGCTTGACGTCGCGGGGCGCTACGAGAACTACCAGGGGATCGGCAGCTCGAGCGTCCCGAAGGTTGACCTGAAGTACCAGCCCTTCGACGAGCAGCTGACGCTCCGCGCGAGCGCGGGCAAATCCTTCATCGCCCCGACCCTCTACGCCCTCTACGGGCCCGTGACCCAGGGCTCCAGCAGCTCGATCACCTACACCGGGGCCAACGGCACGACCTACAATAACGTGCAGTTCGAGTCGGTGAGCGGCTCGAACCCCGCGCTGAAGCCGTCACGGTCGACGACCTGGACCGCGGGCTTCGTCTACTCCCCGAGGGCCCTCGGAAACTTTACCCTCACGCTCGACTACTACCAGACCGTCCAGCATGGCGAGGTCGGCTTCGTCGACCAGGGGACCGTGGTGCAGAGCGTCGAGAACCTGGGAGCCGCCTCGCTCTACGCCGGCGACGTCCACTTCGGGAGCGCAACCGGGCCTGGCCCGAGCGGCAACACCCCGGGCCAGATCAGCAGCAAGCCGTTCAGCAATGTCTACCTCGTGACCCCGTACGTGAACCTTGGAGCCACCGCGATCAAGGGCGTCGATCTCTCCGCGGAGTACCAGGTGAAGACCCAGGGTTTCGGCGAGTTCCAGGCGGCCGTCGAGGCCACGCTCTACAGCAGCTACCTGATGCAGGTGCTCCCTTCCGAGAACTACTACCAGTATGCCGGCACGGCGTCGGGCAACGGCTACGCGAACGCCGTCGGCACGCTCCCGCGATGGCGCACCTACACGACGCTCGACTGGAAGGACCACGGCTTCGACGTCCTCATGGCGAACACCTTCGTGCCCCAGGTGAACGCCGTGGGCCCGGGCGGGTCCGGCGCCACGGCCCCGACCCGGCTCGCCTCGTTCCAGCAGTGGGACCTCGGGGTGGGGTACAACTTCGCAGCGCTCAAGCTCAGCCCGTGGCTCAGCAACCTGTCGGTCCGGCTCGGGGTGAACAACCTCTTCGACTACATGCCGCCGGCGGCGCCCGGGGCCACGTTCGAGACAAACTCCGACATCGCCACGTACAACGGGGCCGTCGGGCGGATGTACTACGCGGAGGCCCGCTACAAGTTCTAGGCGATTGCTCGATCGGCCGGGGAATGCGTGCCGGCCCCGCCCCAGGGCGGGGCCGGCCCTTTTCCGCCGGGGGAGGGAACCCCTCGGCGTGTTTCTTTGTCATTGGCCCCGAAACACTGCGGGACCACACTCTCGCGCTTGAGACCATGCGCGTACTAATCGTCGACGACGAACCTTCGATCCGCAGGACGACGCGGATCGCCGTCGAGTCCGCGGGCCACACGGCGGCGGAGGCGCCCAACGCGGCCAAGGCGCTGAAGGCGGCGGAGGAGGAGGCCTTCGACGTCGCCTTCGTCGACCTTAAGCTCGGGGCCGACGACGGCCTGGAGGTGCTCAACCGAATGGCGAAGCTCAGGCCCGCGCCGGCCGTCGTCATGTTCACGGCCTACGCCAACATCGCCACCGCGGTCGAGGCGATGAGGCGGGGCGCCTTCGACTTCATCCCGAAGCCCTTCACTCCCGACCAGATCCGGGCGGTCCTCGCCAAGGTTTCGAAGGCGCACCTGATGGAGCGCCGCGTGCAGGCCCTCGAGAACGACCTGGCAAGCGGGGCGCCCCCGGTGGACCTCGAATCCGAGGAGCCCGCGATGACGCGCGCGATCCAGGTCGCCTTCCGCGCGGCGGAGACCGAGGCCAACATGCTGATCCTCGGCCAGAGCGGCACCGGGAAAAGCGTCCTCGCCCGCGAGGTCCACAAGCGGAGCGCCCGCCGGGATGCGGCTTTTGTGACCGTCAACTGCCCGAGCCTCTCGCGGGAACTTTTCGAGAGCGAGCTCTTCGGGCACGCGCGGGGCTCCTTCACGGGCGCGGTGGCGGAGACCTCGGGCAAGGTGGCCGCGGCCGACGGGGGAACCCTCTTCCTGGACGAGATCGGGGAGATGCCCCTTGAGATCCAGCCGAAGCTCCTGCGCCTCCTCCAGGAGCGCGAGTACGAGAGGG
>CAISPT010000281.1 GCA_903887455.1 uncultured Opitutaceae bacterium
CCTGCTTAATTTCCAACCCGGTAGTAGCGGACCCTTAGCTCAGTTGGTTAGAGCGTTTCCTTGACATGGAAAAGGTCACTGGTTCGAGTCCAGTAGGGTCCACCATCGCTTCCGCAATCCGCGCGCCAGACCTGAGTGCCTAATCGGTCGACGAGCTTCTTTTTTCATGGACAACACAACCCCGCAGAAAGACCTCGAGCACCCGCCGTTCTCGCTGCCCCTGTTCCTCGCGACGGTCGCGGGCTCCCTGGTCGCAGTCCTGGCCGTCTTGCGGTTCGCCTTCCCGGCAACCTGGGACTCCCAGTTCCTCGCGCCCCTCTGGAAGGGCGTCGTGGCGTTCTTGGCCATCAGCATGGTGAACTGCTTCGTGGAGTACATCTTCCACCGCTACGTGCTCCACAAGCCGGCCGTCCCCCTCCTGCGCAGGTTCTACCGGCAGCACACCCTCCACCACGCCCTCACCCGGATCGCCCGAAAGCAGACCCGCGACGGCAAGGGCCTCATGTTCATCGAGAACAAGTACCCCATCCTCGAGGACGAGCAGCACGAGGCCTCGTTCTTCCCCTGGTACACCCTCTTCGTCTTCGCGGCGGTCCTCTCGCCGCTGCTCGCCGGCCTGCAGTGGGCTTTCCCGAGCTTCCCCTGGTTCTTCGCGGGCTTCGGGGCCCTGGCCTCCTCCCTCTCCATCTATGAGATCGTGCACGCCATCGAGCACTGGTCGCTCGAGGTCTGGGAGCCGCTGATCGAGAGCAAGCGCTGGGGCTTCTTCTGGAGGCCGGCCTACAGCTTCCACCTTCGCCACCACGCCGTGATCGACTGCAACGAGTCGATCTCCGGGTTCTTCTGCCTGCCCGTCGCCGACTGGGTCCTTGGAACCTGCTTGATGCCGCGCAGCATCTACTCCGACGGGGATGAGTGGACGCCCGAGGAGTTCGTAAGCCCGAGGCCCGTGTGGCTTATCCGCGTGCTGGACCGCGCGGCCGAGCAGTCCGTGCAGAGGCACCGCTCGGGTGCCGGGGCCGGTGTCCGTGCCGTGACCCGCGGCGAGCGGATCGCCATCGCCGTGACGAACGTGCTCGGGGTGGCCGTGAGCCTGATGGCCCTGGCGATGCTCGTGATCTCGGCGACACTCTACGGCAATGCGTGGCATGTCGTGAGCTTCAGCGTCTTCGGTGTCACCCTGTTCCTGCTCTATGCCGCCACGGCCCTCTACTACTCCTGGCCGTCCGAGAAGGGCAAGGAGCTGATACTCAAGTTCGCCCGCGCGTCGGCATTCCTGCTGATCGCCGGCACCTACACGCCCTTCCTGCTCGTGAGCCTGAGGGGTCCCATGGGATGGGTGATCTTTGGGGTCGTCTGGGGCCTCTGTCTGGCCGGCATCGTCTTCCAGTTCATCGTCGGCAGCCGCTACCGGGTCACATCGACCCTCGCGACCCTCTTCGTGGGCTGGATGCTGATCGTGGCCATCAAGCCGCTCTTCTCGGTGCTCCCGCACGGCGGGCTCTGGCTCCTGATAGCCGGAGGGGCCTGCTACACCTTGAGCGCGGGCCTGGCCTCGGTCCGGAGCCTGCGCTACCATGTAGCGGCCACGAACGCCTTTGTTCTCTGCGGCAGCACGTGCCACCTGCTGGCGGTGCTCCTTTTCGTGCTTCCCCAGCACGCCTAGGACGGGACGGGACCCTGGGGGTTGGCTCAGATGAGGTTCAAGTCCAACGCCTGCGTCGCCGTCCACCTCAGGAGCCTCGCCAAGGCCGAGCGCTTCTATTCCGACATCATGGGCTTCCGCCTCAGGAAGAAGACCCGCTCGTTCCTGGAATACGACACCGGCCACTTCCGGCTCTACGTGAACCGCTCCTCGAAGGCCCAGCCGCCGACCCCGTCGTTCACCGTGAAGAGCATCGTCAGGGCGCGGAAGCTCCTGAAGGGGGCCCGGTGCGAGATCCTTGTCGACCGTGGGCAGTCGCTTTACTTCCGGGACCCGTTTGGCAACATCTTCGACGTGGTGGAGCAGTAGCCTTCCCCTCCCGGGGAGGTAGTCGGCACAGCAACTGCTGGTTCCTCCGCGACATTAATCATTGATGACCAACATTTCCGGAAAATCACCGGCGCTTGCGGCCCTCTCCCTTGTCCTTGCCCTGTCGGGCTGCGCGCGCCGGGAGACGGCCGTGGAGGAGGGGATCCGGACCCAGACGCTCCTGGTCGGAAACGCGGCCGAGCCCGCGGACCTTGATCCCCACGTGATCAACGCCTTTACCGACTCCCAGATCGCCTACGCCCTCTTTGAGGGGCTTGTCCAGATGGATGCCGGGACCTCCCAGGTTATCCCCGCCGTGGCCGAGCGATGGGAGGTGTCGCCGGACGGCCTGGTCTACACCTTCCACCTGAGGAAGGAGGCCCGGTGGTCGAACGGGGATCCCGTGACGGCCCGGGACTTCGCCTACTCCTTCCACCGGATACTGACGCCTGAGTTCGGAGCGCTCTACTCGTACATGCTCTGGCCGATCAAGAACGCCGAGGCGTTCAACGGGGGCAAGATCAGGGACTTCTCGCAGGTCGGGGTCAGGGTCCTGGACGACCTGACGCTCCAATTGACGCTCGAGCGCCCGACGCCGGCGCTCCTGGCGATGGCCACCCACACCACCTGGCTGCCGGTCCACCAGTCCGTGATCGAGAAGTTCGGGCCGATGGAGAAGAAGGGGACCCTGTGGACCCGGCCGGGCAACCTGGTCAGCAACGGGGCCTTCACCCTCACCGAGTGGATCCCGAACGCCCGGATCACGGTCTCGAAGAACCCGTCCTACTGGAATGCCGCCAAGGTGAGGCTGAACAGGATCCGATTCTTTCCGTTCGAGAAGCGGGAAACCGAGGACCTCAACTACCGCTCGGGCCAGCTGCACGCGACCTACGGACTGCCGATCTCCAAGGTCGAGGCGTACCGGGCCCACCGTCCGGTCGACATGCGCGTCGATCCGGTCCTGAGCACCTTCTACCTCTTCATCAACACCACGCGACCGCCGTTCGACAACGTGAAGCTCCGCCAGGCGCTCAACCACGCCATCGACCGGAAAGCACTCTCGGTCGACCTGAACAAGGGCGTCGATCCCCCGGCCCATTCGCTCACGCCTCCCGATTGCGGGGGCTACACCAGCCGGGCCCAGGTCACCGACGACTACGACCTCGCGCGCAGGCTCCTCGCCGAGGCCGGCTATCCCGGGGGCAAGGGACTGCCGACGATCGAGGTCCTCAGCTACGATTCCGAGAACTCGATCCGCGCGCTGGAGGCCATCCAGGCGACGTGGCAGAGGGAGCTTGGCGTCCACATCACCATCGCCCAGCTGGAGATGAAGACGCTGTTCCAGGACCAGCAGCAGAAGAACTACTCGATCGCCTTCTCCGCATGGATCGCCGACTTCGTGGACCCGGTCACCTTCCTCGGCACCATGGTCACCACCTGCGGCAACAACTGGGCCGGGTGGAGCAACAAGGAGTACGACCGCCTGATGGAGGAGGCCGCCAACACGGCCGACAACAAGGAAAGGTTTGAGCTCTTCCAGCGGGCGGAGGCGATCCTGGTCGACCAGGCGCCGCTTCTCCCGCTCTTCTACCAGCCGCAGGTGTACGCCATCAGCCCCGCCGTCCGGGGGTGGGAGACCAGCCTCCTCGGCTTCCACAACTGGGACCGGATCTGGCTCGAGAAGTGACGCCCTCCGGGCCCTAGCGCCACTGGTACCCAAGTCCCAGCAGGAAGATGTCGGAGTCGCGGTTGTAGGAGCTGGTCACCCGGTCCCACACGAGCCGGGTCGTCCAGGTTTCGGAGATCTGGCGGGCGATCGTCAGCGACACAAGGGGGGCGATCGCCGCCGGCGTGTCCCTGAACCGATTCGAGGGATGCCTGCGGTCGATGAAGAAATAGGGGCCGACGCCGATCCCGACCGACGTGTCCTTGTCGATGAAGGTGTTCACGGCCCAGAGCTGGGCCGCGACGCCGCTCCTGCGGACCGTCTTCGGGTTGCCCTCGTAGATGTAGGTGGCGGTCCCGTCCACGTGGGGAAGGACCCCCTGGCGGTATTCCACCGCCCCCGCCCAGGCCTTCTCGTCAAAATAGGTATTCACCACACTCTGGCCTCCGAAGACCGTGAGCTCCGGCGGAGTCACGAAGGCAGGCTCCGGGGACCCCTGGTTGGGGACGGCACCCTGCGGCTTGCGGTTCGGGCCGAACCAGTAGCCAACGCCGACCATGACCTGGTTGGTCTGGATGTCCGATTTGGGGCTGATCCGGTTGACCACAACGCGGTAGAACCACCGGTCGTCCAGGTAGCCCGTCAGCGTGGCGCTGAAGATGGGCGCCGTCCCGTGCACGTCCACGGAGTCGCCCCCGGCGGTCGGCTGGGTGTCGAAGTAGTAGTACAGGCCTGCGCCCACCGAGAGTGAGACCCGGTCGTCGAACTGGGGGCGGTTGGCCCAGCCCTCCCAGGCCGTCCCGTCCCGCGTGTGGTCCGAGAAATGCCCCTCGGTCACGTAGGCGATCGAGGCGTCGAAGTAC
>CAISPT010000282.1 GCA_903887455.1 uncultured Opitutaceae bacterium
CCCCGGCCCTTCATGGCCTCCATCTGGCGCATGAGCTTCTTCTGGTTCCCGCCCTTCATCATTTTCATCATCTTCTGCATCTGCTGGAACTGCTTGAGGAGCGCGTTCACGTCGGCGATCCGCACGCCCGCCCCGTTGGCGATGCGCTGGCGGCGGCTCCCGTTTAGGATTTCCGGTTTGCGCCGCTCCTGAAAGGTCATCGACTTGATGATCGCCTCGGTCCGCACCATCTGCCGCTCGGCGTCGTCGCCGAGCTGCACGCCGCTCATGCCGGGGATCATCCCCATGATGCTTTGCATCGACCCCATCTTCTTCACGGCCTGCAGCTGCGACAGGAAGTCCTCCAGATTGAAGTCGGCCTTCCGCATCTTCTCGGCCATCCGCTCGGCCTCGTTCTGGTCGATCGACTCCTGTGCCTTCTCGACCAGCGAGACGACGTCTCCCATCCCGAGAATGCGCGACGCGAGACGGTCCGGGTAGAACGTGTCGAAGTCGTCGGTCTTCTCCCCTGTTCCGACAAACTTGATGGGGATCCCGGTGATCGACTTGATTGAGAGGGCGGCACCGCCGCGCGCGTCGCCGTCCAGCTTGGTGAGAACAAGGCCGGTGAGCTGCAGCGCGTCGTGGAACACCTTGGCGACGTTCACGGCCTCCTGGCCGAGCGCACCGTCCGCGACCAGCAGTACCTCGTCGGGTGAGACGGCAGACCTCAGGCGCTTGACCTCTTCGATCAGGCCCTCGTCGATCTGCAGGCGGCCCGCGGTGTCAAAGAGGATGGCGTCGGAGCCGGCCGCGAGCGCGGCCGCGAGGCCGGCCTTTCCGATCGCGGGGACGTCCTTCGAGACACGGTCGGCGTAGAATCCGAGCTCCTCCTGCTTGGCGAGGATCTCGAGCTGGTCGATGGCCGCGGGCCGGTAGACGTCGCAAGCAACCACGAATGGCTTGTAGCCCCTCTTCTTGAGAAGGCGGCCGAGCTTAGCCGTCGAGGTCGTCTTTCCGGAGCCGTGAAGGCCCACCAACATGATCTTGGCCGGGCGGGCGGCGGTCATGGCGGTCGCCCCCTCGCCCAGAAGCCGCACGAGCTCGTCGTGGATGATCTTGATCACCTGCTGGCCCGGGGTGACGCCCTTGAGGACCTCCTGGCCGGCGCACTGCGCCTGGACGCGCTCGGTGAACTCACGGGCGACCTTGAAGTGGACGTCGGCCGTAAGAAGCGCCGCCCGGACCTCGGCCAGGGCCGCGGCCATGTTCTCCTCGGAAAGCTTGCCGACGCCGCGCAGGTTGCGCAGCGCGGATGACAGTTTGTCAGTCAGGGATTCAAACATGCGAACCCACCGCATGGCCCATCGGGCTCGCCGATGCAATCCCGGGAATTGCTTTTGGGATGGCTAATGGCCGGGCATTTATGCGACGCTCGCACCCCTTATGAACCCTGTCCTGAAGCTTCTCATCGAAGGCGAACACCTCACAACGGCGCAAATGGCGCAGGTTGCAGGCATCCCTGAGGTCGAGATCAACCAGCACTTGGAACAGCTCAAGAAGGACCGGATCTTTCTCGGATGGCGCCCGGTCCTGGACCTTTCCAGGGAGTCGGTAGCAGCCGTGAGGGCAGTGATCGAGGTCAAGATCACCCCGGAGCGCGGCGGCGGCTTCAACCGCCTGGCCGAGCGCCTGAGCCGCTTTGACGAGGTGGAGTCCTGCTACCTGATGTCCGGGGCCTACGACCTGCTGATCTTCGTGAACGGCCCGAGTCTGCAGAAGGTTGCCGGCTTCGTCTCGGAGAAGCTGTCTACCCTCGAGGGAGTCCTGTCGACCAGCACCCATTTCATGCTGCGCTCGTACAAGGAGGGGGGCTTCCTAATTGAGCACTCTTCCCAGGAGGCGGACCGCCTCAAAGTGTCGCCATGAAGCGTTTCATCGCCCGCCACGTCGGCACCCTGCCCAAGTCGGGCATCCGCGACTTCTTCGAGATCGTCTCGAAGATGAAGGACGTGATCTCGCTCGGCATCGGCGAGCCGGATTTCGACACGCCCTGGCACATCCGAGAGGCAGCGATCTACGCTTTAGAGAAGGGCAAGACGCACTATACGTCTAACCTGGGACTTGTTGAGCTCAGGCGCGCGATCTCGACGTACGTTGAGACACACTACTCGGTCTCCTACCGTCCCGACGACGAGGTCATCGTCACGGTAGGCGTATCCGAGGCGATCGACTTGGCGCTCCGCGCGTTGCTGAACCCTGGCGACAAGGTCCTCTACCACCAGCCCTGCTACGTCTCGTACAACCCGAGCGTGGCGCTGGCCCACGGGGTCGCGATCCCGGTCCCCACGAGGGCGGACGACGGCTTCGCGCTGAACGTCGCGGACATCGAGAAGGCCTGGCAGCCCGGCTGCAAGGTGCTGATGATCAACCTGCCCTGTAATCCGACTGGGGGGACGTGCGACCGCGCTAGGCTCGAGAAGATCGCCCGCTTTGCCGTCGAGAAGGACCTGATCGTCCTCAGCGACGAGATCTACTCGGAGCTCGTTTACGATAACGCGCACACGAGCATCGCGGTCTTCCCGGGGATGAAGGAACGGACGATCTTCCTCCATGGGTTCTCAAAGGCCTTCGCGATGACCGGCTTCCGAATCGGCTACGCGTGCGGCCCGGCGGAGCTGATCGATGCGATGATGAAGATCCACCAGTACTCGATGCTGTGCGCACCTATTCTAGCGCAGGAAGCCGCGGTCGAGGCGCTGACCCGGGGCGAGGACAGCGTGAAGAAGATGAGGGAGCAGTACCACCGTAGGCGCGACCTGGTGGTCCGCCGCCTCAACGAGGGCGGGCTCAAGTGCCACGCTCCGGGCGGGGCGTTCTACGTTTTTCCAAGTGTGGCTTCGACGGGCCTGAACGACCGCGACTTCGCGTACGGTCTCCTCAAGGCCCAGAGCGTGGCCGTCGTCCCGGGAACTGCCTTCGGCGCCAACGGCGCGGGTTTTGTTCGGGCGAGTTTCGCAACCGGCTACGACCAACTTGTGGAGGCTTGCGATCGGATTGAACGGTTCGTGAACGCCACGACACCATGTTCCGCTCCGTCGTCATCGTAGGCCGGCCCAATGTGGGCAAGAGCCGGCTTTTTAACCGGCTCGCCCGCAAGCGCATCTCCATCGTCCACGACCAGCCGGGCGTGACGAGGGACGTGATCTCCGCCGACGTGGAGGACGGGTATACCCTCATGGACACGGGGGGCCTAGGGCTGAAGGCCGGCGAGACCTCCTCGGCCGCGATCATCGCGGCCTCGGAGCGCCAGGTGGGCTTCGCCGTCGACACGGCCGCCCTCATCCTCTTCGTGATCGACGGCCTTGAGGGGATGACCGCCCTCGACGACCGGATCGCGAAGAACCTCAGGCAGAGCGGTAAGCCCGTGATCGTCGTCGTCAACAAGGCCGACTTCGGCGACGAGAAGGCGGACCACGAGGGCATCATGCGCCTCGGCCTTGGCGAACCCATCTTCGTGTCCGCCGAGCATGGTCGCGGCGAGGGCGAGCTGCGCGACGCCATACTGAGCAAGATCGGCCTTCCGCCCGTCGACCCGAACGCCGAGCGCGTCCGGGTGAAGCTCGAGAACGGCCGGGTCCCCGGGCCGATCTGCATCTGCTTCATCGGCAAGCCCAACGTCGGCAAGAGCTCGCTCGCGAACCGCCTCCTCAGGAGCGAGAGGCTGATCGTCAACAGCCAGGCGGGCACGACCCGCGACTCGATCGAGCTGCCCTTCGAGTTCAAGGGGCGGGACAAGAAGATGCACCCTTTTCGGCTGATCGACACGGCCGGCATCAAGTCGGCGACAAAGCTCGCCTCGTCGGTCGAGTATTTCTCCCGCCTGAGATCGCTTGAGGCCATGCAGCGCTCCGACGTCGTGTTCCTCGTCGTGGACGCGATAGAGGGCGTGACCCACCAGGACAAGGCGATCGCCGGCGAGGCGGTCAAGGACCGCAAGCCGATTGCGGTGATTGTCAACAAGTGGGACCTTGTGCTCGAGGCGTTCAAGAAACCCGGTGGGATCGCCGGTTCGAAGAGCGAGCGGGACTACCGCGAGAAGTACGAGAAGGCCCTCTTTGAGCGGCTCTTCTTCACTCCAGGCGCCCCCCTCATTTTTGTCTCGGCGATGAGCGGCTTCGAGGTGGACCGGATGCTCAACGCCGCCGTGAAGCTTCACAAGACTCTCGACAAGAAGCTGCCGACGGCGCGCTTAAACGCGTGCCTCTCCTTCCTGACCGAGCGGACGCCGCCCCCGGCGATCGGCGCGCGCAGGTTCAAGATCTTCTATGCTACCCAGACCGGCAACCGGCCGTTCCGGATCAAGATATTCTGCAACCGCGAGGAGCAGCTCTCTGAAAGCTACCGCCGCTACCTGGAAGCGGGCCTCGTGAAGGAGTTCGATCTGGCGGGATGCCCGATCGAATTCGACCTTGTGGGCAAACCCAGGGGGGATGCGGTTGACCGCAGCGGCTGGAAATAGGCGCCATGGGGGTCCCGATGAGGCTCGTTTTCATGGGCTCGGATCCCCTGGCCGTCCCCCTGCTCGACTGGTGCGTGGGACCTGGCGCCTCCGTCGTTGACCTCGTTGGAGTCGTGACCGGCCCCGACCGCCCGTCCGGACGGGGCCAGTCCGTCCGCCCGAATGGCGTGAAGGCGTGGACGCAGGGCAGGGCTATTGCCGTCCTTCAGCCCGAGAAGCTCGACCCTGCGGCCTACGCTGCGGTTTCCGCCCTCACGCCCGACGTCTGCCTGGTGGTCGCCTACGGGAAGATCCTCAGGGACGATTTCATCGCGATCCCGCGTCTGGGGACCCTTAATCTCCACGCGTCGCTCCTTCCTCGCTACCGGGGCGCCTCCCCGATCCAGACCGCGGTGGCATCCGCGGAAGCCGAGACCGGCATGTCCCTCATGCGCATAGTCCGCGAGCTGGACGCCGGGCCGGTCGCCGACGTGCAGCGGGTTCCCATCGGTCCGCTGGACACGGCGGCCGAGGTCGAGGCAAAGCTCGCCCAGGAGGCCGTCACGCTCGTGGCCCGGGCCTTCCCGCTCCTGGCTGTGGGCGAGCTGGCCTTCCGGGAGCAGGATCACGCCGCTGCGACATTCTGCAGGCGCCACGAGAAGGCCGACGGAGCGCTCGACTTCGCAGCGCCCGCGGCGCTGCTTGCCGCGCGTATCAACGGCCTCAACCCCTGGCCCTCGGCCTCGGCCGAGGTGGCGGGATCACCGGTCAAGATCGGGCTAGCCGATTGGGTCGACGGCGCCGACGGGCGCGCTCCCGGGACGGTGCTCGGATCCGACCCGGACGGCCTTCTCGTCGCGACCGGCCGGGGCGTCCTGCGCCTGCGCCGGCTTCAGAGGGCGGGCGGGCGCATGCTGGAGGCCGCCGAGTTCCTACGCGGGTTCCCCGTGCCCGAGGGGGCCGTGATCCCTTCGCAGCAGATGACCCCCCTGGTCTCCGCGTCGCCGTTCCCGCACAGGCGGGCGGGCTCCTGAGCGCTAGGCCCGGGCGCCGCGGCGAGTTTTGGGCTTGCCCGAGTCGATGCGAGACACCGCCGGGTGGCCGCGGCCGCCGCCAAGCTTCTTTTGCCATCCGAAGCTGAATGCCTGCCCGATTGCGACGGCGAAGGGAACGGGCTCATAGGCCCCGCTCACGGGCCTCAGGCCGACCGGAAAAGGAATGGTGTAGGATGCCCTCGCGTTCATCAAAGCACTAGATCGGTCCAAACCGACGCGCGTTTAGCCAAAAGCATCAGGTGTGCCATGCGGCATCCTACATGCCGCTTGTTTTCACGGGGCCTTGTGGCAACATCCGTTGCCGATGCTAGGCAGGACACATTTCACGCTCTTGGTTCTCGCGGGCGCAGCCCTTTCGGCAGCGCTCGGGGTGCCGCGGACGTGTGCCCAGACCGAGATCGCGGACCTCAGGGAGGATGTGAAAGGGCTGTCCCAGCGCGTGAACGAGCTGACGCTGCGTATCGAGCAGCTCGAGCACGAGAATGCGGAGCTCCAGGCGAAGCTCGCCAAGGCCGCAGACGCGAGGGACGTCGTGACCGCTGCCCAGTTGAACGGCGCCGTGGCCGACCTGAATGCGTCGGTGGCTTCGGCCGTCGCGGCTTCGCGCTCCGAGATTCTGCAGCAGGTGGCCAACCAGATGGAGGTGCTCGCCAAGCAGACCAACGCGGCGATCGACTCGGTCGCCAAGGCGGGCCAGGCGCCGGTGGTCCGGGCCTCGGCCGCGGCGCCGACCCCCAAACCGGCCTTCGGCGAGAACTACCCTAAGGAGGGCGTAAGCTACACAGTCGCGAAGGGCGACACCGTGGGCCTGATCGCCAAGAAGACGGGAGCCAAGGCCCAGGACATCATTGACGCCAACAAGCTCCTCGACCCCTCGAGGATCCAGGCCGGCCAGGTCCTCTTCGTTCCGGGCGGCAAGTAGGCCGCACCCGCAGTCCCGCGCATTCTAACACATGGCAACCCCACAAAAATCCAGGCTCGGTCGCGGTCTAGGCGGCCTGATCTCGGCGGCGAAGCCGCCAGCGGCCCCCGCCGCGGCGCCGGTGCCCCACGCACCGCTCTCACCCGGTTACCTGGAGATCCAGGTCGGACTGGTCGAGACGAGTCCCTACCAGGCCAGGCGCGAGATCGCGCCCGAGCAGCTTACGGAGCTGGCCGAGAGCATCCGCAGCGAGGGTCTGCTCCAGCCGATCGTCGTCCGGCGCCACGGCGACAAGTACCAGCTGATCGCCGGGGAGCGCCGCTGGCGCGCATTCCAGCAGCTCAAGATTAAGTCCATCCCGGCGCGGATCGTGGAGGCGAGCGACGCCTCCGCCGCCTCGATCGGGCTGATCGAGAACCTCCAGCGCGAAGGCCTCAACGCCATCGAGGAGGCGCAGGGATTCGCTAGCCTGGTGCGGGACTTCGACCTGACGCAGGAGACCGCGGCGGAGAGGGTGGGCAAGAGCCGCGCGGCCGTCGCGAACTCGCTCAGGCTCCTAGCGCTTGACGCCGAGATCCAGGGCTTCATCGCCAAGGGCCTTCTGAGCGTAGGCCACGCCAAGGTGCTTCTCGGCGTGGAGGACCCGGCAGCCCGCACGGTTCTGGCGCGGCGCGTGATCGAGGAGGGCCTGAGCGTCCGCTCGACCGAGAAGCTCGGCAAGACCGCCAAGGTCGCCCAACCCTCGAAGGGGGCCGCGCGCAACAAGGCGCTCGCCTCACGGGACGCGGCCGCGGTCGAAAGCATCCAGAAGAAGCTCACCTCGTATCTCGGCGCCAGGGTCGCCGTCATCCACACGCCAAAGAAGGGGCGGATCGTGATCGAGTACCGCGGTAACGAGGACCTCCAGCGCCTGCTGGAGAAGATGGGCGCCGAGAGGGCCGATCCCCTTTGAGGGGGCCCGCTCCCCTAGGGAAGCGAAATGAGGCGGGCGGCCGGGTCAGGATTCTGTTTGTAGAAAAGGGCGGTGTGCCCCACCGCGCCCACGCAGGCGCAGCCGGTCTCCTCAGCGATCTTGGCGCACCAGACGGGCCGCTCGTCGCGGTCGGCCCCGAGAAACCGGAGCTTCACGAGTTCCTGGCTGCCAAGTGCCCGCCGCAGCTCCGCGAAGAACGCGGGCGTGAGACCCCCCTTGCCGACCTTCAGGGTGGGGCCGAGCAGCTGGCCATGCCCCCGCAGGAAGGTCTTTTGCGAGCCGGTAAGGGGGAGTTCATTCATTGAGACGCGGAAAGTAAGCAGCCGTGGTCCCTTTGTGAAACCCCAATATCGCAGCCCCGGCGGGAATGTCCCCGTGCAGGGTCCCGGCAGGGTGTCCCGGCACGGCGTTGACAAGGGCCGGGAGGGTCTGCTTGGCTCAACCCTCCTCGACATGAGCATCATCCTCGGCATCTGCACGTTCGTCCTCATCCTGACCTCGGTCATCCTTATCCTGTTGGTACTCGCCCAGAAGGCGAAGTCCGACGGCGGCATGGGGGCCGCGATGGGCGGAGGCGTCGCCGAGGCGACGTTTGGCGCCGACACCGGCAATGTGCTCAGCAAGGCGACGATAAATGCCTCGATCGTGTTCTTCGTTCTGAGCTTCGCGCTCTACCTTGGGCGCATCTATGAGGGGAAGCACGCCTCTGCGGGCGGCGGTGCCCTTCCCTCGATCTCCGTTCCGGTTTCAGCTACGAAAACCCAGACGGGCCCAGCGACGCCGGCTAAGGTCTCGACGACCCCGGCGCCGACGACGAAGCCCTGATCGGCTGTTGAAGCGCCCAAACCAGCTTCACGGCGGGTGGGCATGGGCGCGAGCCCTGGGCTGGGCAGCCGTCGTCCTTGCGGCAGCCGGCACCGGGACCACCATTTGCCGCGCAGGGCAGCCTGTTCCGCAGGGGACCGCGGTCCCCGATGCCCAGGCAGCGGGCGCCATCCTCGAGCGGTTCCGCCAAATGATATGGGCGGAGCCTATCTACGCCGAATTCGAGCTGCGGCAGATGCCGCGCCGGGGCGACGAGCACGTGTACCACGGGCGCTTCTGGGGCGGCCGCGACGCGGGGGGGCCCGTCACCCGCCTTGAGCTCGACCCCGGGAAAGGGGCCTACTCCCACCGTTTCCTCATCCAGGGCGGCCGGGACGGCTCGCTATGGACCTCGGACCTCGGCGCTGCGGGGACGCCCAACCCGGCGGCGCTCCTGCTGCCGCTCGTGCCGGGCGTCGAAATGACCCCGCTGGACGTCCTGCCAATGCCCTACCTTTACTGGCTCGACGCCAACCTGGCGGGCATCGCCCGCATCCGCGGCCGCAACTCCTACGTCTTCGACTTCACCCCGTCGGCTGACTTCACGGCGGCTAGCCCCGGCGTCCGCTCCGTTAGGGCGTACTTGGACGCCCAGTACGACGCGCTCGTCCAGTCCGAGGTCACCGGGACCGACGGGCACGTCGCTAAGACACTGTCGTTGCTTGAACTTAAGAAGGTAGGCGAGAGATGGATACCCAAGGACCTGGACGTAAGGAACGAGGCCACGCGGGACAAGACTCGGCTCACGCTGACGGCCGTTGCCATCGGCGCCGAGCAGGATCCTCTTCTCTTCGATCCGGCGCGGCTTGGCGGCACGTTTGTAACACCGGCGTCAAAGACTCTTGTGCGGCTGGATCCGTGACGCGGGGGTGAAGAATTTCGTTGCCGCAAGGGCCTCTCGCGTGCCTGCTCGGGCTTCGTCCCGGTTCAACAAACGCCATGGCTACACGCTCTGCATCGGCTCCGCTTACCTTCGACCTGCCGATCTCGCTGATTGCGAAAATTGAGAGCAGCCGGAAAAAGTACGGGCTGAAGACGGCCAGCGAGGTGGTCCGCTTGGCCATCGACGAGTTTGATTTCGAGGACTGCAATCCTTCCCGGGATCCGCACCGCCAGGTCTCGGTCCGCCTCGGCGCAAGCCAGCGGGCGATGCTCAAGCGCTACGCCCGGAAGAAGGATGCGAGCGTCGGGGAGCTCCTCCGGTTCGCCCTCGAGGGCCTCCCGGCAAAGAAGCCCAAGGCCCGCTAGGGCCGGTCCCTTCCCGCCCGCCCCGCGAAAATTGGGGCTATCCCATCTTGCGTTTCGGGCCCCGGAGTCCTTTTAGTGGACTCCTTTGCTCCCAATGTCATCCGCCACCCTACGACCCCTGTCCAGCTGGGCACAGAACATATCGCCGTCACCGACCCTCGCAGTGGATGCGAAGGCGAAGGCACTCATGGCAGCCGGCGAGGACGTCTGCAGCTTCGCGGCGGGTGAGCCGGATTTCGACACTCCGCAGCATATCAAGGACGCGGCCGCCGCGGCGCTGCAGGCCGGAAAGACGAAGTACGTCGCGACGCCCGGCATCGAGGACCTCCGCAAGGCGATCGCCGAGTACTACGACCGAAGCTACGGTCACAAGGTAGCCCCCTCGCAGGTGGTCGTGAGCCCGGGCGGCAAGTTTTCCTGCTACCTGGCGATCATGGCTGTGTGCTCCCCGGGCGACGAGGTGATCGTCCCTGCCCCCTACTGGGTGAGCTACCCCGAGATGGTGAAGTTGGCCGGCGCCGTGCCAAAGGCCGTGCTCGCGACCGACGCGACCGGTTTCAAGCTGCGCCCCGACCAGATCGAGGCCGCGGTGACCAGCCGCACAAAGCTGCTGATCATCAACTCGCCTTCGAACCCGACGGGCGTGGTCTACAGCCGCCAGGAGCTCGAGGCGGTGATGGCCGTCGCGGCCAAGCACAACCTCTACGTCCTCTCCGACGAGATCTACGAGAACCTGATCTACGGGGGAGTAGCCCCCACCTGCCTCGCCACGCTCAGCGCCGACGCGGCCGCCCGCACGCTCGTGGCCTCGGGCTTCTCTAAGACGTACTCCATGACCGGTTGGCGCCTGGGCACGCTGGTCGCGCCCGCGCCGATCGCGAAGGCCGTCGCCGAGCTCCAAAGCCAGATGTCCTCCACTGCCACGACGTTCGCCCAATACGGCGCACTCGCCGCGCTCAGGGAGACGGAGAAGACAAAGGCGTCCCTCGAGAAGATGCTCGCCGCGTTCGACCGGCGCAGGCTCCTGCTGCACCGCGGGCTCACCTCCATTCCCGGGATCGCCTGCGTCCTCTCCCAAGGGGCGTTCTACCTCTTCCCGAACATCTCCAGCTTCGGCCTGAGCTCGATGGAGTTCTGCGAGAGGCTCCTTGAGAAGGAGAAGGTAGCGGCCGTGCCCGGCTCCGCTTTCGGGGCCGAGGGCTACCTCCGCCTCAGCTACGCCACGAGCGATGAAATCATCAGCAAGGGCGTCGCTAGGCTCGCGAATTTCTGCAGGGCCCTCAAGGCTTGAGGCAACCCACACCCCCAAAGACACACCCTTAAACACCATGGCCTACAAAGACGTCACTCCCCCCCAGGGCGAAAAAATCACAATCGCGGCCGGCCGACTAACGGTTCCGGAGAACCCCGTGATCCCCTTCATTCGCGGTGACGGCACCGGCCCCGACATCTGGGCGTCCTCGGTCCGCGTCCTCGACGCCTCCGTGGCGAAGGCCTACGGCGGCAAGCGCAAGATTTCCTGGTTCGAGGTGTTCGCCGGCGAGGAGAGCTTCAAGCGCTTCAACAACTGGCTGCCCGACGACACGGTCGAGGCTTTCAAGGAGTACACCGTCGGCATCAAGGGTCCCCTCACGACCCCGGTCGGCGGGGGCATCCGCTCGCTCAATGTCGCCCTCCGCCAGATGCTCGACCTCTACGTGTGCCTTCGCCCTGTGCAGTGGTTCTCCGGGGTTCCCTCGCCGGTGAAGCGGCCCGACCTGGTCAACATGGTGATTTTCCGCGAGAACACGGAGGACATCTACGCCGGCATCGAGTTTGCCGCCGGCAGCCCCGATTCCCAGAAGGTCCTCGACTTCATCGCCAAGGAGTTCCCGAAGAGCTTCGAGAAGATCCGCTTCGGCACGACGCCCAAAGCGGAGTCGTTCTGGAAGGCCGTCGGCGCCAAGGACTTCCCCTGTGACGTGCAGGTGGGCGTCGGCATCAAGCCGGTCAGCTACTCCGGCAGCGTGCG
>CAISPT010000283.1 GCA_903887455.1 uncultured Opitutaceae bacterium
GCAATCGGTATTGGTATTGGTGGCGGAGGAAGCGCGACAAATCCGTGTCTTTCGACGCCCCCATGGGACCCGACAATGAGACCACATTGGCGGAAATGATCCCTGCAGAGGTCGAGACGCCCGACGACATCACCGTGACCCGGGAGTTCGTTGCGCGGATCGGCAAAGGCATGGATCGACTCGGCACCAAACACCGCGAGATTCTCATCTTGCGGAACATCAAGAACCTATCCTATGAGGAGATCGCCGAAGTACTCGGCATCTCCGTGGGAACCGTAAAAAGCCGGATTGCGAGGGCACGCGAAAGCCTGCGCTCAAAGCTCGGCGAGGACTTCAAATGAACGATCGGGAATTCATCGAACTGCTCAACCTCTACGTCGATCACGAGATCAGCGCCGAGGACGCCCTCCGGCTCGAGGCCGAGGTGCTCTCCAATCCCAAGCGCCGCGAGGTCTACGACCAGTACTGCCGCATGCAGAAGGCCTGCTCGGAGCTGGCCGAGCACCTGGGCGACGAGGCCGACTCCAAGGCCCCGGCACCCGTGGTCGAATTCCCCGCCGCAGGCGGCTGGAGGCGTGGCCCCGCGTTTGCCGGCCTTGCCGCCGCGGCCGCGGTCGCCCTTGTCGTGGGACTGAGGGACCGTGGCTCGGTGAAGCCCGAGGCCGTCACGTTCTCGGCCCCAATCGAGGCACGCGTAAGCCCCGTTGCTGCCAGCGCGGTCGCCCATGCCCCTTCAGAGGCCATGAAGCCGATCCTCCTTATCGGGCGCTCCCCGCTGGGAGCCGACACGTCGCGGCAGGGCACCCTGATGCTCGCCTCGGCCGATCCTGCCCCCCAGGCCGCACCGCTCAACTGGATCGGCGACGTGCACATGACCCCGGTGTTCTCCACGAGCGGCAGGGATTTCCTCATCAACCCGAAGACCGACCTGAAGGCGGCTGCCTTGGCGGACCCGCAGGCGGGCCGCGAGGAGCAGGAGCCCGCCGAGATGGCGGCGTTCCGGTTCCAGCGTTAGGCCAGGGCCTTCTTGATCAGCGACTCGGTGGTCGCCTTCGCGCCCAGTGCGAGCGAGGCCCTGCGAACGGCCTCGTCGGCGTCGCCGACCTTGTAGCCAAGGGCGACAAGCGCGGCCACGGCGTCGGCATGGGGTGCGCCTGCGGGCGGCGAACCCTCCCCGGTGGCGAGGGCGGGAGCGGACGCGCCCGGGGCGCCGACCCTGCTCTTGAGCTCGATCACAAGACGCTCGGCTGTCTTCTTGCCGATCCCGGGGCACTTAGAGAGGGTGGAGATGTCGCCGGCCCGGATGGCTCCCTTGAGGAGGGGCAGCGACAGGCGGCTCATGATCGAAAGCGCCATCTTCGGGCCTATCCCCGTCACGTTCTCGATCATCAGCCTAAAGAAGTCCCGGTCCTCGGCGGTCGCGAAACCGTAGAGCGTCTGGGAGTCCTCGCGGTAGATCACGAGCGTGTGGAGCTTCACCGTGCTGCCCACCGGAGGAAGCCGCTCGGCGGTCGTGACCGGGATGTTTACCTCGTAGCCGAAACCATCGAGCTCGACTATCGCGCGGACGAGGCCTGACTCCGAAAGAAGGCCCTGGATTGAGGTGATCATTGGCCCAGGCTAGGTGAGCCCCAGGACATCCTGCATGTCGTAGACGTGAGGCTTCTGGCCAGCGACCCAGAGGGCGGCGCGCAGCGCCCCGTGCGCGAAGACGGCCCGGTCGCTCGCGCGGTGGGTGAGCTCGAGCCGCTCGCCGTCGCCCGCAAAGATGACGGTGTGGTCGCCGACGACGTCGCCGCCCCGTAAGGAGTGGACGCCGACCTCGGAGACGTGGCGCTCGCCCGTAATGCCCTCGCGGCCGTGCCTCAGGCTCGAGCGGTCGAGCTTTCGCTCCTCCAGGATAATCTCGAGCAGGCGCGCCGCCGTGCCGCTCGGGGCGTCCTTCTTCCTGCGGTGGTGCATCTCGACCACCTCCGTGTCGAAGTCCTCGCCCAGGGCCCGGGAGGCCCTCCGCGTGAGGGCGTAAAGGAGGTTCACCCCGACCGAGAAGTTGCCGGCCCACACGCACGGTACGCCGGCGGCTAACTTGAGCAGCTCGGCCTTCTCCTCGGGGGAGTGCCCGGTGGTGCCGATGACGACGGGCTTGCGCGCGGCCAGGGCGCTCTCGAGGAGGGCGCGGGTGGCGTGCGGGGAACTGAAGTCCACGATCACGTCGACCCCGGAGAGGGCCGAGGCGATGTAGTCGCCCTGGTCGAGCGCGGCGGCGACGGTGATGCCCATGCGGGGCGCCGCCGCGGTGATCGCGGCACCCATCCGGCCCCGGGCCCCGTTCAGGAGAATGGAGAGGGACATGGAGGTTTAGAGTCCCGACTCCTTGAGGGCCTTTAGGAGCGCGGCCGTGCTGGCCGGCTCCATGGGGCTGAGCGGCAGGCGCACGTCGTCGCTCGAGATGATCCCGGCGCGCGCCATGGCCGCCTTGACCGGCACCGGGTTCGGCTCGATGAAGAGCCCCTTGAACACGGGATAGAGGCGGCGGTGGAGCTTCGTCGCGGCACGGAAGTCGTTGTCGCGGGCCAGGCGGACCATCCGCGAGACCTCCCGGGGAATCAGGTTGGAGGCGACGCTGATCACGCCCTCGGCTCCCGACGCCATGAACGCGAGGGTGAGGGAGTCGTCCCCGCTGAGCACCGTGATGTCGTCCCCGAGGGCGCGCTTCAACTGGTCCACCCGGTCGACCGAGCCCCCCGCCTCCTTGATCCAGCGGATGTTCGGGTACCTGGAGCGCAGGCGCTCCACCAGCGGCACCCCGATCTCGATCGAGCAGCGAGACGGTATAGAGTAGAGGATGATCGGCAGGTCCGTCGCGTCGGCGATCGCCGCGTAGTGCCTGAAGAGGCCCTCCTGGCTCGGCTTGTTGTAGTAGGGGGTGACGACCAGGACGGCGTCGGCCCCGGCCTCGTCCGAGAGTTGGGTGTACTCCAGGGCCTCCGCCGTGGAGTTGGAGCCGGTGCCGGCGATCACCGGGACCCGGCCGCGGGAAAACTCGATCGTGGCCCGGATCACGTCGAGGTGCTCCTCCGAGGTCAGGGTGGGGGATTCGCCGGTTGTGCCGACGGGAACAAGCCCATCGATCCCGCCCCGGATTTGGTGCTCGACCAGCTTCTTCAGGTCCGCAAATGAAACATCCTTCCCGTGGAAGGGGGTTACCAATGCGGTGATCGCGCCAGTCAGGGGGCGTGGCTTCATAGTGGTGGAGGGGACGGCTGAAGGGCAAAGATGCCTTGCCGCCAGAAGGAGGCCAAGCTACAAAATCCAGAGCAACGCTATTCTTGCCATGAACGAAGTCACCCCCCACACCGAGATTTTCAACGACCTCTTGAAGCTCGCGGTGGACAGCGGCGCGAGCGACATCGTGATCAAGAGCAACAAGCCGGGCTATGTGCGCATTTCCAACCGGCTGAAGCCGGTCGACATGGACCCGATCACGAGCCCCGAGGCGCAGGCCTTCGTGGACGAGCACGTGCCGGAGATCTTCCGCAAGCGCTGGGACGAGCTGGGCCAGATCGACTTCGCCTACGCCTCCGACGGCGTCGGCAGGTTCCGCGTGAACGCGTTCCACCAGCGCGGCCTGGTGAGCATCGTCTTCCGTCACATCAAGAGCAAGGTGCCCAATTTCGAGGACCTCGGGCTCCAGGCTGAGCCCCTCCTTAAGCTCGCCAACGCCAAGGACGGGATTCTCCTGGTGTGCGGTGCGACGGGCTCCGGCAAGAGCTCAACGATGGCCGCCATGCTCAACTGGATAAACCAGAACATGGACAAGCACATCGTGACGATCGAGGATCCGATCGAGTACACGTTCCAGGACGACAAGTCGGTCTTCCAGCAGCGCGAGATCGGCCTGGACGTGCCGACCTTCGAGCTGGCGATCAAGTCGGTGCTGCGCCAGAACCCGGACATCATCCTGATCGGTGAGATGCGCGACAGGGAGACCTTCGAAACCGCAATCTCTGCGGCCGAGA
>CAISPT010000284.1 GCA_903887455.1 uncultured Opitutaceae bacterium
CCTGGTCCTGAAGGACCTGCGCGACGAGACGGCCGTCACGGCCCTCTTCAACGAGAAGTACAAGGAGTTCGCGAACCGCTCGGGCGGCTACACGCGCATCTACAAGCTCGGACCCCAGCGCATCGGCGACGCCGCCGAGCTGGCGCTGATCGAGTTCGTTAAGGCGGACGATACCGGCTACAAGAAGAGCAAGGGCAAGAAGGCCTCCAAGGCCAAGAAGCCCAAGGCGGCCCCCGCCGAGGCTCCCGTGGCAGCCGAGGGCGAGGCCAAGAGCTCCTAACCGAACCCAAGGGCCCCCAAGACATTCAAACGCGTCGAAGTTTACCTTCGACGCGTTTTTTGTTTTCATCGCCCGGCAATGCTCGAGTTCCCCATAGCGGTCGTCGTCTACTGCGTGCTCGTCGCCGCGGTCTTCCTCGGCCTCTGGCTCTTCTACGACCGCAGGGACCACATGCGCTTCGACCGGGAGCGCCGCCGGGCCACCTTCCACTGCATCCGGTGCGACCGGCTCTACACCGGGCCCGAGGGCACGGAGCTGTGCACCTGCCCCAGGTGCGGGCACGAGAACGCGAGGCTTAGGTTCTAACTTGCCGTCGGGCCCCCTAAGGGGATTGTTCTTTTCCCTTCTCATCTCCCTTTCATGCCGCAAACCATCGCCGTCCTCGATTTCGGGTCCCAGTACACGCAGGTGATCGCCCGCCGGATCCGTGAGTGCCAGGTTTACTCGAAGATCTACCACTTCTCGACGCCGGCCGAGGTCCTCCGCAAGGAGGGGGTGATCGGGATCGTGCTGTCGGGCGGGCCGAGTTCGGTCTTCTCGACAAAGGCGCCGATCCCCGACAGGAGAATCTTCGAGCTGGGCGTACCGGTCCTCGGGATCTGCTACGGCATCCAGCTGATGGGACACCTTTTGGGCGGCAAGGTCGCCCGCGGCGAGCGCCGCGAGTATGGCAAGGGGACGCTTTCGGTCCAGAAGGGCGGCAGGCTCTTCAAAGGGCTCCCGAAGAAGCTCAAGGTGTGGAACTCGCACGGCGACAAGCTGATGAAGCTCCCCCCGGGCTTCTCGGCGATCGGTCGGACCGAGAACTCCCCCTATGCGGTGATAGAGGACCTCAAGCGCAACTTCTACGGGATCCAGTTCCACCCCGAGGTGTTCCACACGGAGCGAGGGATCGACGTCCTTAAGAACTTCCTGGCGGGCGTCTGCGGCGCGGCCCAGGACTGGAACACCAAGGACTTCATCAGCCACGCCGTGGAGGAGATCCGAAGGACCGTCGGCAAGAGCCGCGTGATCCTAGGGCTCTCGGGCGGCGTCGACTCGTCCGTCGCGGCCGCGCTCATCCACACGGCGATCGGCCGGCAGCTCACCTGCGTCTTCGTGGACAACGGGCTCCTGAGGAAGGGCGAGCGCGAGACCGTGGAGAGCCTCTACAAGAGGAACTTCAAGATCGACCTTCGGGTCGTGGACGCCTCGGCGCTGTTCCTTAGGCTCCTCAAGGGCGTCGACGAGCCCGAGAGGAAGAGAAAGATCATCGGCAAGGCCTTCGTCGACGTGTTCGAGAAGAGCCTTAAGAAGATCGGGCACGCCGACTACCTGGCCCAGGGCACCCTCTATCCGGACATCATCGAGAGCGTCGCCATCGGGGACAACCCGGCGGCGCTCATCAAGAGCCACCACAACGTGGGAGGGCTTCCGGCCCGAATGAAGCTGAAGCTCCTTGAGCCCCTGAAGGAGCTCTTCAAGGACGAGGTGCGCCGCGTGGGCCTGGCGCTCGGCCTGCCCCGTGAGGTCGTCTGGCGCCAGCCGTTTCCGGGTCCCGGTCTCGGCGTCAGGGTGCTCGGGGAGGTGACGGCCGAGCATCTGGAGGTGCTCCGCAACGCCGACTTCATCCTTCAGGAGGAGATGATGAAGAGCGGCTGGTACTGGAAGGTGTGGCAGTCCTTCTGCGTTTTCCTGCCGGTCAAGTCCGTCGGGGTCGTGGGCGACGAGCGCAACTATGCCCACGTGATCGCAATCCGGACCGTGGAGAGCACCGACGCCATGACGGCGGACTGGACGCGCCTGCCGTACGACCTGCTCCAGAAGATCTCGAGCCGCATCACCAACGAGGTGACGGGTGTCTCCCGCGTGGTCTACGACGTGAGCTCCAAGCCCCCGGCGACCATCGAGTGGGAGTGATTTTTCTTCGACCTTGGGTCGGTTTTGGCTGTCATTAGGGTGATGTCCTTGGTCCTTGTCAGGTCCCTCGTCTGCGCGTCGGCGCTCCTTGCGCCCTCGCTGCTGTGCGCGGAGCCGGCTGCGATCGCGCTTGCGCGGGCCTACCTGGGGCCGGAGTCGACCCTGGATGCGATCACCTCGATCCACTACGTAGGGACGCTCGACCGCATGGACCCGGACTCCGGGGGGAAGGCCCCGACTCACGCGTCCCTGGACCTCATCCTGTCGAAGCCCCTCAGGCAGCGCCTCGTGGCCCGTCAGGAGAAGGTCACGATGACCACGGTCCTCGACGGCTACGACGCCTTCGACTTCCTGCAGGACAACAACGTCCCCTCGCGCTTTCGGCTCACGTGGCTGACCGTCGGCGAGGTGAAGACTCTCCGAGCCAACACCTGGGAGAACCTTTACTACTACAGGGCCCCCGAGGGGGGCTCGATCGAGGA
>CAISPT010000285.1 GCA_903887455.1 uncultured Opitutaceae bacterium
CTCGACGAGGATCTGCGAATAAGCGCGGGACTTAGGCGCGGGGGATTTCTCGTCAGACATTCAGGGAAGAGCTAAGCGGCTAGAGATCGCACTTATCGAGCAGAATATTGGGAGTTCCGGAGCGGCCGGCTAAAACGCGACGTAGATGAACGGCTTACTGGGTAGCCCGATCCGGTAAAGCACGTACGTCAGCAGAAATGCCATGATGAAGCCGAGGACAAGGGAACCCACATGCCCTGCGGCTTTTTGGGTTCGCGCGGGCAAACGGCTCAGGTAGTCGTCTAGAAGCTTCATGGTTGGGGTGTGGTGTAGCCGAGCTTGGCGGCGAGCGTTTGGACCCGGTTGGCGACGTCGGCCGCCAGCTTGACGCCGCCCTCGGCCGTCAGGTGGGTCCTGTCGCCGAAATCGGTGGCGGAATAGTCCCTGCCGTACTCCGCGCACGAATAGCCGTGCTTCTGCCAGAGGGCCTCGCAGTCGCGGTACGCATTGTCGTCGCGGGCAAGCTCGGACGGCGTCAGCTGGTCCAGGTAGAGGCGGCAGTTGCGGCTCAGCATGATGAGGGTCCTAGGCTTCAGGTCGTCGGGGAAGGCGGCCTCAACCGCGCCATCATAGTCAGCAAGAGCCTTTGCCTTCACGTGCCAGTCGCCGTTCGCGTCGGCGTCGTAGAAGCTCCAGGAGAACCCGCGGACGATCTTTAGCTCCGCCGTGCGGATCTCGGGCCGGAAGCGATTTTCAAAGGGGAAGGCGTCAAAATCGGCCTCGATGTCGGGAAGCCGGCCCCTCGCCCAGGTGGCCTCCGGGAGGTGGGGGGTCGTGGGGTTTGGGATCGTGAAGAAGTAATTGAAGCCAATGTAGTTCCAGATGTCCCTGAAGCGGAGAAAGCGGTCGAGGGTGGCGCGGGACCAGATGTCGAAGCGCTCGCCCATCGTCTGCTGGGTGCGGGCGAAGGTGGCGAGAGCCTCATCGCGGGGCTTAAAATCCTCGAGGACGCCGCGGCTCCTCGCCTCCCAAAAGACATACCGGTAGGGCTCGGTCCCGAACGGGGCCAGGGAGCCAAAGGGGGAGGTGTTGGCGACGTAGATCAGGTGGGGGTACTCGGTCCGGAGGGCCTCGGCCACGACGGCGCCCCCGTCGGTGCAGAGGGCCCCGCGGAAGGCCAGGTTAACGACCACGAAATTGTCGCCGAGGTTTGACTGCAGTGCCCCGGTCCAGACCTTGCCGTCGGGCTGTCCGACGCCGTTAAAGATCGAGTTGCCCCCCACGATCACGAGCGTTTGGTCGGTCCTGCACATCGATCGTACGATCCCGCGCATCTCGTCCAGGGTAGGGTAGTACTGGGCTTCCGGCGATATCCTCAGGTGGAAGCGGGTGAACCCGGGGTGGTAGCTTTCGTGCGAGACCCTGCGGGCCACGAGCGAGCAGACAGCGAGCCCGAGCGCGATCCCCACGGCAAAGGTGAGCGGCCTGAAGAACGGCGAGCGGAGGGGCGGGGAGCCTGGTAAAGGGTCACTCATTGTCCGAAGAGGAGGCCGGCCATGGTGAGGGCGTCATGGACGGGATAGAAGAAGAGGAGCCAACCGAGGAGGACGAAGATCTGCGTGAGGAGGAGGCCGGTCAGGGGCTCGCGCCCAAAGATCTGGGTGTGGAGGAGTTCGCCCAGGACCGGGATCCTCCGGTAGCTGGCACAGACCCCGAGGCCGATGCCGTGGTAGACGCCCCAGACCACGAAGTGCCACGCCGGCCCGTGCCAGAGCCCGCAGAGGGCGAAGGCGATCAGCCCATTAAGGACGCGCCTCGGAACACCGTACCGGTTGCCCCCCAATGGGATATAGATATAGTCCCTGATCCAGAGGGTGAGGGAGATATGCCAGCGCTGCCAGAAGTCCTGGATGTTCCGGGCGAGGTACGGCCAGTTGAAGTTCTCGGGGAGCGTGATCCCGAGGAGGCGCGCCACACCGATCGCGATGTCGCTGTAGCCCGAGAAATCAAGAAGGATACGGGCCCCAATTGCCCCCAAGAGGATCCAGCGGCTAGCGATCCCCATCGAGGCGAAGTCCGGCTGGTAGGCATCGACGTAGAGGTTCAGGTTGTCGGCGATCACAACCTTCTTCACATAGCCGGTGGCGATCCGGAAGATGCCCTCACCCAGGTTGTCCAGGTTGAAGCGGCCCGTGCTTGCCTCGAGGGTCGGCAGGAACTGGCCGTAGCGCTTGATCGGGCCTGCCACGAGGCTCGGGAAGAAGATCGAGAAGAGGAGGAACTTGAGCGGGTTTCGGATCGGCTCGCCCCCCTTCCTCACCTCGAAGAGGTAGTGCACGAACTCGAACGCGAAGAAGCTTATCCCGAGGGGTGGGGCCGAGGGGCTCGCCTTGAAGGCCAGGTCCCGCAGGTGGGTCGCCAGCACCGGGTTCCACCCGTTGAACACGAGGTCCACGAGGAAGTACGCGTACTTGTAGAAGCAGAGGGCAAAGACGCAGAGGCCCATGGCTGCCAGGCACAGGCCCCGGCTCCCCGAAAGCGCCGCATAGTAGGTGGCGATCATCATGACGATGATCGGCGCCATGCCGGCCGGGCCCGCAAAGTGGGCGTGGAAGACCAAGCAGGCGGCCCCCAGGAAGCCGAGCTTCCACGACGGCCTCGGGATCAGGTGGTAGGCAAGGACCACCAGCACCGTGAAGGCGATGAACCAGTAGGTGGTGAAGATCATGCCCCCGGGCCCCCGTGCCGCGGCCCCGCATACGAGCGTGAAGGCGTCGCCCGCGAGCGGCTCATGCCCCCAGCCGCTTGTCCGGGACCAGGTAGTTCCGGACGTAGTCGGTGACCGCGTCGGCGAGCGGCGTCACCGGTCGGTCGTAGCCGGTCGCCCGTAGCTTCGAGATGTCGGCCTTCGTGTAGTACTGGTACTTCGCCCTCAGGGCCTCCGGCATATCGATGAACTCAATCGAGGGCGTGAGGTCCAGGGCCCCGAAGATGGCCCCACCGAGCGTCAGCCAGGTGTTGGCCTCGCCCGAGCCGATATTGTAGAGGCCCGAGGCCGAGGAGCCCTTCTCGGCAAAGTGGAGCGTCATCTCGACCGCGTCCTTCACGTAGAGGAAGTCCCTCATCTGGCCCCCGTCGGGGTACTTCGGGTCGTAGCTCTTGAAGAGCCCAAGTTTCCCGGTCTCCCTGATCTGGACGTGGGCCTTGGCGACCACCGAGCGCATGTCGGCCTTGTGTGCCTCGTTGGGCCCGTAGACGTTAAAGTACTTTAGCCCCACGATCCGGTCGAGCCAGCCGAGCCGGCGGGCGTGCAGGTCGAAGAGGTGCTTCGAGTACCCGTACATGTTGAGCGGCCTAAGGCGCTCGATTGCCGGATTCTTGTCGTCCATCCCCTCGGCGCCGTCCCCGTAGGTGGCGGCCGACGAGGCGTACACGAAGCGGGCGCCCGTGCTGAGCGCCCACGCGGCGAGTTCCCGGGTGAAGGCCGTGTTGTTGTCGACGAGGTACGAGGCGTCGCCCTCGGTGGTGGCCGAGCAGGCCCCCAGGTGGAACACGGCCGAGAATTTCCCGAAGGCGCCCGGGCTCTGGGCCAAGCGGGTGCGGAGCGCCGGGCCCTCGACGTAGTCGGCGTAGCGGAGCGGCACCAGGTTCCGCCACTTCTCGTCGGTCCCCAGGATGTCGGAGACCACGATGTCCTCCACGCCGCGCGCGTTTAGCGCCCAAACAAGCGCGCTGCCGATGAAGCCGGCGCCGCCGGTCACTAGGATTCGTCCGCCAAGGGGGTTTGAGGGCATTAGGCTGAAAGTTCCTCCGAGCGGGCGCGTGCCGCCGCCACGGTCTCCTTCACGATCCCGCGGAAGTCCCGGTCGGCCATCCTCCGGAGGCCGGCAGCGGTGACGCCGTTCGGCGAGGTGACCTCGGCCCGGAGGATCTCCGGGTCCACGTCGCGGCGCGCCAGGAGCCTGGCGGCCCCAAGCACCGTCTCGACGGCGAGGAGTTTCGCGGTCTTCGGGTCAAAGCCCTGGCTAAGCCCCGCGTCGCGGAGGGCCGCCGCAAACTCGAAGAGGTACGCGGGGCCGGCGCCGCTGATCGCGGTCAGGGCGTCCATCTGCGCCTCCGGGACCTCCACCGAGGCTCCCAGGGCGCCAAAGACCTTGTCCAGAACCACGCGGTCGGAGGGGGAAGGCGCCTTGTCGGCGCACCAGCCGGTGAGGCCGGCCCCGATCTGGCCCGGGGTGTTCGGCATGCTCCGGATCACGCCGCGGGCCTTGGGAAAGCACCGCGAGAGGGCGTCCAGCTTCTTGCCGGCGAGGACCGAGATCACGAGGCGCCCGGCCGTGAGTTCGGCGAGTCGCGGGTCCGCCGAGGCCAGGTGCTGGGGCTTGAACGCGACGACAAGCGTGTCGGAGCCCGACAGGAGGTCGTCGAGGCTTGATGCCAGACGAATTCCGGTGCGCTTCGCGAGGGCGGGGCCGGTCAGGCCCTTGCCCCCCATGCAGGCGATCTGGGCGGGAAGGTAGGCGCCCTTTGCGATCACGCCCTCGACCATGGCGGCTGCCATTGATCCGGCTCCGAGAAATGCGAGGGTGTCCATGTTCAGTGGCCGGGGGAGGGGGCCCCAGTTTACTCGTCGTCGTCCTTCGACTTGTCCCGGTGCCGGGGGTCGCGGATCGGGTGGACGAGGAGCGCGGAGGCGCCCTTGGGCTTCGAGGCCATCGTGACCTCGCCGCCGACGCTCCGGAGCGAATGCCGGGCGATCGTGAGCCCCATGCCGACCCCGACCGTGCGCTTCGAGCTCACGAATGGCTCGAACATCCGGTCCCGGATGTCCTCCACGATCCCGTCGCCCTCGTCGTCGACCTTAAGCTCCAGCATCTTCTCGCCGCGGGGCTTGTCGAAGACGCGGGTGCTGATCGTGATGGGGCGCTGGTCGAGCGGGCCGTCGTGGTAGGACTCCCAGGCGTTGATCAGCACGCGAGAGAGCACCTCCTCGAAGGTCTCGATGTTGGTGTCGATCTCCAGGTCCGGCGTCGTGTTGTTCACGACAACCCCGGCATCGAGCTTGTAGTCATTGTGGAAGCGGCGGATGCCCCCGTCGATCAGGCGCTGCAGGGGGACGCGGGTCAGGTCGGGGCGGGACTTGACGACCAGGGTGCTCAGCTGGCGGATGATCCCCACGATCCGCTGGATCGCGTCGTCCACGTTCTGGGCGTTCTTCTTCACGTTCGCGGGCTTGTCGTAGCCGCTCTTGATGAGATCCAGGTAGCCGATCACGACCCCGAGAAGGTTGTTCAGGTTGTGGGCGATCCCCTGGGCCACGGCGCCGATCGTCGCGGCCCGGCGCGACTCCTCGAGGCGCCGCTGCAGCTCCAGGTTCTCCCGGTTGATGGCGGCGAACCGGAGCTGGGTCTGCACCCGGGCGACCGTCTCGTCCAGGTCGATGGGCTTCGTGATATAGTCCACGGCCCCGACCGCCAGGCCCTCGAGCTTGCTCTCCTTCGTGGTTCGGGCCGTGACAAAGATGACAGGGATGGAGCGGGTGTCGCTGCTCGCCTGCAGGCGCTCGCAGACCTCGATCCCGTCCATGTCGGGCATCATCAGGTCGAGCAGGATCAGGTCGGGCTTGTGGAGCCTCACCTGCTCGAGCGCCTCGAGCCCGTTGTTGGCGGTGGACACCTCCAGGTCGCAACGCTCCAGCTTGCGCTTCAAGAGCTGGACGTTGATGGGCTGGTCATCGACGACCAGTATGCGCTCGCGGGACATGGGAATATATATCCGAGCCCCGAGCATGGACCCGGTTTGCCCGGGCGCAAGCCCATGCTCCCGTATTGATTATGCCGGGCGGCGGAGCCGGTAGGCCTTGACCGTGTTCTTCATCAGCATGGCGACGGTCATGGGCCCCACGCCGCCGGGAACAGGCGTGATCTTCGAGGCGAGCGGAGAGACGCCGGAAAAGTCCACGTCGCCCACCAGGCGGTAGCCGGTCTTCTTGGTCGCATCGGCGACCCTATTGATGCCGACGTCGATCACGACGACCCCCTTCTTCACCATGTCGGCCTTCACGAACTCGGGCCGCCCGATGGCGGCGATCAGGACATCGGCCTGGCGGGTCATCGCGGGAAGGTCGGCCGTCCGCGAGTGGCAGATGGTCACCGTGGCGTTGGCCCCGGCCTTCTTCTGGAGCGCGAGGAGCGCCGCGGGTTTGCCGACAATGAGCGAGCGGCCGAGAACGACGACGTGCTTGCCGGAGAGGTCCACGCCGCTCCGGGAGAGGAGTTCCATGATGCCCGCGGGGGTGCAGGCCGAGAACCCGGTTTCGTCCTCCTGGGCGAGTTTGCCAAGGTTAAGCGGGTTGAACCCGTCGACATCCTTCTCCGGCGCGATCCGGCGGAAGACCGCGGCCTCGTCGAGGCCCTTCGGGAGCGGGGACTGGACCAGGATCCCGTCGACCGCCGAGTCAGCATTTAGCGAGTCAACGAGGGCTTCGAGCTCGGCCTGGCTCGTCGTGACCGGGGGCAGGAGGATCCGGCCCTCGATCCCGATCTCGGCCGCCGTTTTCTCCTTCTTTCGGACGTAAGAGACGGAGGCCGGGTCCTCGCCGACGCGGACAAGCGCGATGCAGGGACTGCGACCGGCGAACCCGGCCACCTCCGCCTTCAGCTCGGCGATGATGTCCGCGGCGATCCGGTTGCCGTCGATCAGCTCCATCTACTTGAGGCGGAGCCCCTCGGCGTCGATCACCAGGTCCTTCGAGTCGGGGACGGGCTTAAGCGTTCCCAGCACCACGACCGGGTGGCCGGCATAGCTCTCGATCTGGTCGGTGAGGAGCAGGCGGCCCAGGTCCACAAAGGCGATCCGGTTGCCGTCCTGGTCGCTCAGTTGCCAGGCGAAGGGCCGGCGGGGAAGGAGCGGGTTGCGGGTGGAGGTGAGGATGCCCTCAAAGAGCCGCGACAGGGAGGCGGGGGTACTGTCGCTGCCGGTGAGGACGGCGCCGGGCGCGGCCGCGGGAGCGGTGGACGGGGCGGGAGCGGCCGGGGCGGCGGGCGCCGCGGCGACCGGGGCCTGGGCCGCCGGCGCCACCTGGATGTAGCCGATCAGGGGCTTGTCCAGCCTGACACGGGTCCATCCGCCCTTAAGGAGCCCGGTGATCTCAGCCTTGTCGGCCTTGTCAAAGAGGGTGAGGACTGCGGCTCCCTCCTTCGGGGACTGGAAGACGGGGGAGCCGGGGACGATGTCCAGGGACTTGGAGAGGTCCTTGTTCTTCACGAAGGCCTCGAACGGTCCCGGGACCACGACGGCGGTCCATCCCGCGGGCGCGGGCCCGGCCTTGTCGCTCGGCGCAGGCTGCTCGGAGCCGGCCTTCAGGACCACGATCACCGGGGAGGCCGGGTCGGGCTGGATCTGGACCGCGGTCGGGGAGATC
>CAISPT010000286.1 GCA_903887455.1 uncultured Opitutaceae bacterium
GGCCCGGCTTGGCGGGCCTGACCGGAGCCTGGAGCTTGGTTCAGGAGTTCGGCGCGGTATTCGCTGGGCGTGCGGTAGTCGATCGTGCTGTGGGGACGGATGTCGTTGTATTCATCTCGGAAGACCCGTCCGACGCACTTCGCCTCGAGGAGGTTGGCGAGCAGCTCGCGGTTGAGGCATTCGTCGCGGAAGCGGCCGTTGAAGCTCTCATTGATTCCGTTCTGCCATGGGCTTCCGGGCTCGATGAAGCGGGTCTGGACGCCCGCCAGGTCCAGCCATTCCTGGAGGAGATGGGCGATAAATTCGGCCCCGTTGTCGCAGCGCAGGTGTTTGGGCGCTCCGTGAAGCGCGATCAGGGCGGCGAGCGCCGCGACGACCTCATGAGCGCCCATCCGGCGGCTGGCCACGATATCGAGGCAGTAGTGGCTGTACTCGTCCACGATCGTTAGGAACTTCACCGTGTTGCCGCCTTGGGTGGTGTCGAAGACCACGTCGATGCACCAGACGTCGTTAACCCCGGTCGCCTTCACCTTCGCATCGGGCCGTACAGGCACTTTGGGGCGCCGTGCAGGCCCTTTGATGCCAAGACCCTGATCACGGCGCATCCGCTGAACCGTGCGCAGGTTGCAGCAGAGCCCCTGCCGACGCAGCATTTCATGCACGCGGCGGTAGCCGAACCGGGGATGGCGCACGGCCAAGGCCGCAATCGCCTCGCCGATCTGCACCGTCCTCGGCTTCGGAGGCCGCGAGACGTAGGCCCAACTGGAGCGCGCCAGCCCAAGGTAACGGCACGCCTGACGCTGCGAACACATGCCCGCCGCTACCACGCCCTGGGCGGCGTGGCGCTTCTGCGACGAGCTTACCATTTTTTTGAGTTCACCTCTTTCAGCACCTGGATGTTGAGGACCTGGTCGGCAACGATCCGCTTCAAGCGGGCGTTCTCGTCCCGGAGGGCCTTCAACTCCTTCAGCTCGTCGAGCTCCATCGCCCCGTACTGCTGCTTCCAGCGGTGGAGTGTCGCTTCGCTGATGTTCACCTCGCGGGAGACGGCCTGGGCCGACTCTCCTCCGTCAATCCGGCGCAAGATCGCTACGATCTGCTCCGGCGTATGTTTCTTTCATTTTGGCATCTGGGTTCCTTTCTTGGAGCCCAGACTCTCTTTCGCAATGGCTCAGTTCTGCTACGTCAGGTCAGTTGATCTACTTTTTGGGTGGAATCTACACTGGGCATTTCCGCCGCCATCTGCTTCCTGGGTGGGCCGAATTGCGGCCGGCACAGCTCTGGAGTGAGGCGGTGAATCACCTGCGCCTGAAGATCCGGGCGGCGACTGGCGGGCCGCAATACGGTTTACTGCAAAAGTGCGCCTACTTTGGGGTCATCTTTGTCGTTTTGCCCGGAACGGTGCTGACCGGCTTTGCGATGTCCCCCGCCATTACCGCCGCTCATCCGTGGCTGCTGGATCTACGGGGCGGTTACGAGTCGGCGCGAACCGTCCACTTCTTTCTGGCCGTAGCCCTAGTGCTGTTCTTGGCCGTACACGTGGCGATGGTCATCGAATCGGGATTCAAGCGTCAAATGAAGGCTATGACCTTCGGAGACAGGTATGACTAGACGCGAAGCAATGTCCCGGCGGGATTTCGTCGTGGCCGGCAGCGCCGCCTTGGGAGGGCTCCTGTTTTCCGGGTGCAGCAAGACTCCCCTGCCGCCGACCTACGGCAATCTTTTGCGGATGGCGGACGATTTGACCTACGTTGCGCATCGCGCGCTGTTGCCGGGGCAATCGCTCGTGCGCGAATACAGTCACAAGGACATCTCGTCGTTTCCAGCCACGGGCACATTTGACCCCGGGGTCCCAGGGAGCCCCGGCTACAGCGAAGCTTACCGCGGGCTCCAGCGGAATCGTTTCGTGGATTGGCGGTTGTCGATCGAGGGGTCGGTGGAACGGCCCGGGTCTTATTCACTCGCCGACCTGAAGCGGTTTCCCTCGCGGACCCAGATCACCCGGCACACGTGCGAGGAAGGATGGACCGCAATCGGTGAGTGGACCGGCGTGCCGCTAAGCCGGGTGCTGATCGCGGCGGGAATGCGCCCCACCGCGCGTTGTGTTTGTTTCTACACTTTCGACGATTGGGCCGACAGCATCGACATTCTGGACGCCCTGCACCCGCAAACGCTTCTGGCTTATGGCATGAACGACCGCGATCTACCCACGGCGCACGGCGCGCCTGTGCGTCTCAGGGTGGAAAGGCAAATGGGCTACAAGAGCTTGAAATATCTTCAGCGGATCGTCGTGAAGGATGTATTCGACGACTGTGGCAAGAAAGGGAATATCCAAACCGGGTGGGCCTGGTATACGGGGATTTAGTGACCAGTTTAGCGGTGGTTATAGGTGACCTGGTGAAAATGCAGCGAAAGAAAGGTGTCGTCCTACCAGATTGTGCGCGAATTAGCGCAAGATTTCACCCAATTGATGGTCGGTTTTGCAGCAGAAGCTCCTAGGAGATAATTAGGCACGTGATTTCTTGGGGCCATCGAGTCTCTCGAGTTCAGCACCTTTTCCGACCTCAGTTTAGCGCCTCAGATTATTGTCCGCAGAGAATGTTTAACATCCTTTGGTTCGTGCTAAACCAACAGGTGCTCCACCAATCAAGATTCGAACGGATCTGATTTCCGCAGGAAGGCCGGACAAATGACGTTGGGAAAGAGGTTCGCCCTTGAATAACCCAAGCGTTTAGGTTTAATTGCATCCCTAGGATGAGCAACTGGAAGAAGACGCTCGAAAGGTTGATGACCGGCCAGAGCGATGCGAGTATTGGCTATGACGAGGTTTGCCAACTCCTCAGCAGGCTGGGTTACATCGGCAAGCAAAGTGGCAGCCACAATATATTCAGAAAACCCGGCTTCGATCTTATCAACCTTCAGAACTCAGGCGGGAAAGCTAAGTCCTATCAGGTGCGTCAGGTCCGCGAACAACTCAGAAAACAAGGTCTACCATGAAACATTCTGCCAAAGACTACGAAGTCCGGATTTGGTATAGCTCCGCCCATGGCGACGACTGCTACGTTGCTCAAGTCAACGACATGCCTGGCGTGATGGCGCACGGTGATTCTCGTGAAGCCGCGGCGAGAGAGATTCAAGGGGCTTTGAAACTGGCCCTGGATACGTACTCCGAAAACAACGAATTGCCTCCCCCCCCTAAGAGTTCTGCGGCGGTCGCTCTGGGACAAATCGGAGGCAGCGTGAAGAGCAGCAAGAAATCACTCGCAGCTCGCCTGAATGGCAAGAAGGGCGGCCGTCCAAAGAAATCTGCGCAAAAGCTAGCGGTTCGGCGGTAATGCAAGCGTGGGCGTCGGCCGAATCCCAATCCAAATTTACCGCTTCATTTCTCGGTTCGCAGAAAAGATTTACCGCCCCTTCGTTCGTGGTAAACCCATAGGTGCTCCACCATCCAAGATTCGAACGGCAGTATCACCGGATCTGTTAGGTGTCCAACAGGCTGGGAACACGCAGTAGATGAGACAGCAACTAAAACAAGATCTTGAGTCTTACCCAAGTAATGCTAGGCTTACCCGATGATCGCTAAAGTTTCCGTAAAAGGTCAAATGGTCATCCCGGAAGGCATCCGGGACCAGGCTCGAATTAAGTCAGGGGACGAGCTCGAAGTAGGATTTTTCAACGGCCTCATCGTTCTGCGCAAGCGTCGGCCGCTAACTCCGGCACGGGTCAGGGCGTTGCTGCTCGCGGGTCGAGAACTACCCGAAATTACCGCTCGGGATGAGGGTGCGGTCTTCCAGACGATCGAACGTGTTCGGAACCGAAATAAGGCGTGA
>CAISPT010000287.1 GCA_903887455.1 uncultured Opitutaceae bacterium
ATTCCCTTGGGGAGGATCGGCACCACCAGGGCCAGGAGCTCCTCGGGCTTGTTGAAGTAGGTGTCAGAGGAGATGTAGATGCCGTCCGTGTCGGCCTCCAGGATCCGGCAGCCCTGCCTGCCGAACTCGTCGATCAGGGACTGCAGCAGCTCGCGGCCGCGCCGGGTCACCTCGGCCGCCAGGGCGCCGTCGCCGAATCGCGCCCCCGAGAACCCGAGGTACCCGTAGAACGAGTTGATGAGGATCTTCGTGGTGGCCTGCCGGGCCTTGGCCTCCGCACGCTCATCCTCGGTCGGGGCCGTCCGGGCGAGCTGCTTGTACCTGAGCCGGTACTCGAGCAGCCGCCGCAGAAGCGGGATAAAGACCCCGAGCGAGTCGTTCTCCGGGTTGCGGCCGATATTGAGCAGCAGGCTCGGGTAAAGAGAGGCGACGTCAAAGTGGAGGACGTGCCGGAACACGCCCTCGTTGAAGCTCCGGGTGTAGCCGCCGTCGAAGGGACGGATCTCCGGGGGCTGCGGGCACGACTGGCGGGCATGGTAGTACTCCTCAAGGAAGAGGAGGTCGATCTTGACCGTCGTCCCCCGGAGCGTCGCCTCCTGGAGCGGGATTGGGAACGTCCTGGCCTGCTCGAAGTAGGTGGGGAGAAGCAGGTCGGCGATTCCCTGGGTCTCCCTCAGGTCATCCTCCAGGTAGGCGCAGAAGCGCGCCCTGTCGTTGGCGAAGGCCTCAGCGATCCTGCTCCCCTCGATGTAGGTCCGCTCCGCACCCTCCTCCTCGGTCACGCCATAGTGGATCGCCACCTCCTTCAGCCCGTAGGAGTTTAACTCCCGGGCGCTGATGTCGTTCAGGAGGGTGAGCAGGTAGGTGTCCACCACGGCGCGGCCGGGAAGGTCGCATCGGGGGAAGTCTATCCAGCGCTCGGCCACCTTAAGCCGGCTGCTGCGGAAGGTCGCGCGCTGCCCGAAGCGCCCCCAGGCACAGGGAACCCGGCGCATCCGGCAGCGCTGGCGCAGGTAGTCCAGGTCGAACTTGAAGATGTTGTGTCCCTCGATCACGTCCGGGTCTAGAGCCGCAAGCTCCTCGTTGAAGCGCGCGAGGAGCTTCTTCTCCCCTTGGTCGCTCATTTCCTCAAGGAGAAGGAGGCGGTTCGAGCCGGCGCTCCGCATCCCTATAGCAAGGACCCGGTCGCCGGGGTTTTCGGCGTTGCTGAATCCCCCGTCTGTCGAGCCCGTCTCGATGTCCACCTGGCAGCGCCTTAGCCGTGAAAAGCCCATGTCCGCAAAGAGGCGCGCCCTGTGCTGCATCAGGAACTGGCTCTCAAGCGGTCGGATCGCGTCGACGGCCCCGAGCTCCCTTGCCGCCTTCGCCATGCCTTCGAAGGAATCCAGCGAGGAGGCCCGGGCAAGCACGCCAAGTGCGGCGCCGCCCTTTAGAGGCTCAAAGGTGACGCCTTCCACCGGCCCCCCGAAGGGATTGGCCGGAAGCCAGGCGAAGGGCTCAAAGGGCAGGACCGATTCCACCCGGCCGCCTTCGGGCGTGGCGAGCGAGACCCGGGCCCTACCCTCCCCGTCTATCCAGACGCCGCAGAGGGTGCCGTCCATGGGGACCTCGCGGCGGCCCGGCCTAGAACGGGCGGACGAACACCATCGCCACAGCGGTGATCGCGAGGACGAAGGTGATCATCATAAACAAGTCGGCTTGGGCCCGGCGCCGGTAGGCGAGGCCGCCCATGGCCGAAAGGCCGAGCCAGCACACCAGCTTGACGATCGCCCAGCCAGGGAAGCCCAGCTGGAGGCGATGCAGCATGCCGAATCCGGTGACCAGGATGAGCAAGGTGGCCACACCGGTGATCATCATCACGCGCTTGCGGGTCTCGGACGGCGCCGCGAAGGCGTAGAACGTGTAGCCCAGGAGCACGATGATCGAGCTCAGGTGCAGCACGAGGTAGGTATTCAGTGACATGATGTTAGGTTGGTCTGGAAAAGAAAGGCGACACCCCGCCTGTGCCGTATGCCCAAAGGCTCAAGACCTTTTCATGTCAAGGTGGGCGCCTCCGTCGCGGCGTTTGCTTTCCGGTTTACGGCCTAGCAGCTTCCGCGGCGGTTTTGGCTCCCGTAATGTTTCCAAGGCAAAGAGCAGTTATTGAAAGCACCTCGAACACTGCAGGGTGTCTGGGGTTGAGTTTGGGAGGTGTCCGCCCACCGTCAAGTATGCCCTTGAGCATTCTCCTGGCCTCCATCGGCAGCTCCGGCGACGTGAACCCCGTGGTGGGTCTCGGCCGGGCCCTCCGGGCGCGGGGCCACCGGGTGACCTTGGCCACCAACGAGATATTTGGGCCCCTGGTCCGCGCAAGCGGCCTGGAGTTCGCCGAGCTCGGAAGCACGGCCGAAGCCGAGACCGTGATGAACGACCCCTGGCTCTGGCACCGCTACAAGGGGTTCCCAAGCATCGTCAGGGGGGCCATCCTGCCCAATGTCGAGCGACTCTACCGGATCATCGAGGAGCGGCGCGGCAGCACGGATGTGGTCGCGGCAACATCGCTTTGCCTCGGGGCCCGGCTCGCCCAGGACAAGCTCGGCATCCCAACCGCCACCCTCCACCTCCAGCCCACCGTTTTTCGGAGCCTCGTGGACAACGGGATGCTTGGGGGCCTCGACCTTGGGCCCTCCACCCCCCGCCTCGCGAAGAAGGCCGCCTTCTGGCTCGTGGACACACTCTTCGTCGACCGGCTGATCTGCCCGGTCCTGAACCGGGCCCGGGCGGGGCTCGGCCTGCCGCCGGTCCGCAGGATATTCGCGAGCTACCTGAATTCACCAGAACTGGTCCTCGGCCTCTTTCCGGAGTGGTTCGC
>CAISPT010000288.1 GCA_903887455.1 uncultured Opitutaceae bacterium
CGGCACCGAAACGGCGGCCAGTATCCCGATGATCCGGACCACCACCGCCAGCTCGACCAGACTAAATCCGGCCTGGCGGCCGGACGGGTCATTCCGGCAGGTTGATTCGGTAAAGCTGCAGCGAGCTGCCTTCGAGGAACCGCAGATTCGCGATGGCCGAGAGCAGATTAACTTTCGCCTGCAACTCACTGACGCGGGCGGTTTCAAGAGTGTTCTGAGATTGGAGCACGAGGTAGCTCGTGGCAAGACCCGCGTCAAATTGGGCCTTCGTGAGTTCGTAGGCCTTGGTCGCGTACTGGGTGTTCTCGGAGGAGGAGCGCACGCTCTGCAGGCCCGTCTCCACCGCCCGAACGGCGGCGCGCACGCTCACGACCAGCTTCTGGTCGGCCTGGTCGTAGGCGACCTGCTCGCTCCTGACCTGGGAAAGCGCCTGGTGGTAGAGGGCCCGGTTGGCCTTCATGCCCCAGGGGATGCTGACCGTGAGACCGGCCGTCCAGTTGTAGCCATTCCAATTGCCGGTGAGGGACTGGTTCGCGCTCGCCGCGTAGGAGCCCTTGCCGACGCCCCCGTTCACGTTGAGCTCGGGGAGCATGTCGCGCTTGGCCTTTAGCGCGGTGAGCTTGTACTGCTCGATCGTCGCGAGGGCCACGGCCAGGTCGGGGCCGTTGTCGCGGGCGAGCTTGTAGGACCGGTCAAAGGAGACCTGGGGGTCGGCGATCTCCGGGAAGGAGACCTCGCCGACCGCGGTGGAGAACTCGCGGTCCCCGAGGAGCTGCAATAGGCTGTCTTCGCTGTTGCGGACGGCCTGCTGGTCGAGGATCAGCTGGTTCTTGGCGGCGGCGACCCCGGCCTTGGCGTTCATGACGTCCAGGTCCGTGAGGATCCCGGTCTGCCGGCGGATCGTGTTCTCGTCGAGAAGCTGCTGGGCCTGCTTCATTTCCTGCTCCTGCACCTTGTACTGCTCGCGCTGGTAGAGGAGGTTGTAGTAGGTGTCCTCGACGTTGAGCACCATGGTGAGGACGGCGCTCTTGAAGTTGAGATTGGAGATCCTGACCCCGAGGCGGGCGCTCTCAAGGGCGGCGCGGTTGTAGTCGGTGCCGGCGCGCTGGAGCAGCGGCTGCGTGACCGAGATCGAGGAGGTTCCGGTGTAGGAGGGGTTGGGCGGGAAGAACGCCGGGAACTGGTTGGTCCTGACCAGGCTGTAGTTGCCCGTGAGGGTCGCACCCGTGATCAGCGTGTCGTTGATCGAGAGGGCCGCCGTCTCCTGCGTCTGGTTGGCGGGATAGCCGAACTGAGACTCGTTGATGGTCGGCTGGTTGAACTGCTTGTTCAGGTTGAACCCGAAGACCGGCTCGAATGCAGCCTGCTGCACCTCGACCGAGTCGACCGCCTGGTAGACTGAGAACTGCTGGATGCGGACCGCAAAGTTGCGGCCGAGGGCCAGCCCCACGCAGTCTTGGAGGTTGACCGTGCCGCTCAGGTTCACGGGCGCGGAAGGCTCGCCGAACGCCCCTGCGGGTTCCGGGGCTTCGGCGGCGCGTGTCGGCAGGGCCGACGCGATGCAGATCAGGGCGAGGACAGCGCGGGCGAGGGATCTGGGCATGGAGAGAGGGGATGAGGCGGTTATGGCTTATTCAACACCGCTGGTGGCCCCAAAGTTACTCTTTTTCTACCTGCGGCTCCCCCAACTGCGGGGACGGTCGAATCCCGCGGTTGAGCGGCGGCCCCGGAAGGGCTACCGGGCCGCGGGTTCTGAGCGCTTGAGCTCACCGTCGACGAGCTCCCTCATGATGGACGTCGCGTCCGCCCGGGCGTAGGAGTCAGATAGCTGGAGCTTCACCATCGCATAGAGCGGGTTCGACTCGTCGGAGGCGGGGACCTTCTTGTCGGCCGCATACACGAGGACGCCCTTGTCGGCGGTGGCTTCCATGGCGGAGACCCCGCCCTTGTCGAGGTGATCGAGAAGGGGGACGACCGAGGGGTCCAGGTCCTTGGGCTGGCCCCGGAGGGTGAATGCGGGGAATGCCTTCACGTCGACCTTGGTCGCGCCGGCCGCAGCGGCCACGGCCTTGTCAAAGGTATCGCCGGACTTCAGGCGGCGCTCGATGCCCGCACGGAGCGAGCGTCCGAACTCCACAAAGCGGATGCGCTTCTCATTGTCCCGGGCGTCGGCCAGGACCTTCTCCCGGATCTCGGCGAGCGCGGGCTGGCGCGAGGGCAGGAGTTCCTTCCAGATGAGGACCGCCGCGCCCGCAGGCGTCGGGAGGCCCTCGGAATAGAAGCGGTCGGCGCTGAGCTCGAAGGCGGCGTTGGCCACCGGGCCGGCTCCGCCGAGCTCTGCCGGACCGGCCTCGCGGGTGAAGGGGGCCAGGCTCTGGACCTTGAGGTTGCGGCTCGCCAGGAAGGCGCCGAGCGCGGGGCGGGCGACCTTGCCCTCATAGAGGGCGTAGGCGAGGTCGCTGGCGGCCTTCACGGCCGCCTGGCGCGCGATCTCGAGAATCACGGCCTGACGGACCTGGGGCTGCACCGCCGCGTAGTCGGCGGCCGGGTCGGCCTTCACGGGGGCTCCCTTGGTCGCCGGCTTCGGGAACTGCGACGGGTTGGCGTCGTAGTACTCGCGGACCTGGGCCTCGGTCGGGGCGACGCCGGCCACGAAGTCGGCGGCGGAGAACTGGACGGCGTCCGCGACGATCCTGGGGGCAATCGTGTAACGGAACATGTTGTCCGAGTAGAACTTGTTCAGGGCAGTCTCGGAGATGTCGATGTCAGGGGAGAATGAAGCGTAGTCGACGGTGGCCTGGGCCAGGGTCCAGGTCGTGTCGGCCTTGACCAGGAGGTCCTTCACATCGCTCGGGGTCACGTAGCCCGGCCCGGCAAGGAAGCGCTGGAGGCGGTTCATGCGGACGTCGTCGCGGATCACGCGGGCAATGTCGGCCTCGGTGACCGTGGAGCCGCCCTTCAGCGAGCTCCGGAACGCGTCGTAGCGCGTCACGTCAAACTGGCCGTCGGTGCCCATGAAGATGCGAAGGCGCTTGATGAAGTCGGTGATCTCGGTGGCCGAGGGCTGGGGCAGGTGGAGCTGGTCGGCCAGGGCGGCGGCGGCGACGCGCTGGTACATGTAGTACTGGATCTGCTCGGCCGTGACGCTCTGACCGTACTGGAGATCAGCGCTGATCCTGGCGTCCTCGGTCAGCGTGCGGTAATCGCTCTGGCTCATCAGGTTGTGCCCGAAGAACTCCCGCTTGGCCGTCCGGTTCTCAGCGCGACCGACGCCCGGGGTGGAGCCGATCGTGAAGATGAAGGGGATCACCATGCCGACCAGGAGGACGGCGAAGATGAGGCGGAAGTGGTGCTGGAAGGTACGCTGGATCCAGGAAATCATGTGGGGAAAAGGGACCAGAAACTAGGCCGGCCCCGGGTGCTGGCAACGCTTAAGTGGAGGCTCGCTCCTCATTGAGGAGGTCCTCGACCGACTTCCCAAAGAATCCCTCCCGGCCCACCCGCTCAAACTGCAGCCCAAACTCCCGGACCGCCGGGTCGATCCGCTCCAGGGCATCCCCGGAGGGATCCTCGCCCAGATTGTCGGCGGTGGTCATGAACTCGAAGAGCGTGATCCGACCCAGGGGCCGGGCCGGCTGGTAGCAGGCGTCCGACGAGGGCCTGCCCGCCGGGGCGGGCACCAGCATCACGTAGCCGGCGTCCACGATGCGGTTCAGGCACTCGTTGACCACCTGGGCGGGGAGGCGCACGGCGTCGGAGATCTCCGGCACGGAGATCGCCGGCTTGGCGGCGTGGAACCGCCTGCAGACGGCCATCAGGACCGCCAGAGAGAGGCGGTCGCGGTTGGTCGCGCTCAGGCTTCCCCACGCCAGGCGGCTGTTGCGCACGTGGACGTTCTGGACGGCGTAGCTGATCTGGCCGCCGATCAGCACGAAGAGCCAGAACACGTACAGCCCGAACATGAGGACCGGGATGATCCCGAGGGAGCCGAAGAGGCTCCGGGTCAGGAGGACGCGCTTCAGGTAGAGGAACGCCAGGAAGTTGTTTGCCGTCAAAAGGAGCGCGACGGCGAGCGCCCCGGAGAGCGCGGGCAACCAGCCGACCCGGGTCGCGGGGATCGCGCGGTAGAACACGGCGAGGACGCCGACCAGGAACACGAACGAGACCGACGGGAGCGACCAGGTGAGGAGGCGCGCGAGCTCGGCCCCGAAGGGGAGCTTCTCGACAAAGACGCTCACGAAGGCCCCGGCCCCGAGGAGCGCCACGGCCGCGAAGAACAGGATGCCCCCCAAGGTCATCACGGTCCAATAGAGCGCGACCCGCATCACCAGCGTCCGCCCCCGCCGGACGCCCCAAATGTCGTTAAAGGCGTCCTCGATCGACTTGAAGAGGAAGAGGACGATCAGCACCAGGAGCAGCGCCCCCACGGCGCCCGCCGCCTCCGAGCGGGCTCCCCGGATGAAGCCGTTGATCATGTTGACCA
>CAISPT010000289.1 GCA_903887455.1 uncultured Opitutaceae bacterium
AAGGAGCCTCAGGCCCCACGCAATCTTGTCCCGCGCCTGGGGGACGAAGAACTCGTCCCTCGTTTGCGACTCCTCGACCGAGAGCGCGGTGTCCACGATCATCTGGGCGTAGGTGTCCGGGGCGACCTCGCCCATCGAGAGGAGGTTGAAGCGGACCGGCGGCTCCCATTCGGCGGGGGCGTCCGTGGGACGCGTCTTCAGCACGCACAGGTCCTCCGGGCGTCCGTGGGTCCAGAGCAGCTGCTCCACGGCATGCCACTCCGTCCCCTTCTCCCCGCACACGAACCCGCCCCACGGGGGCACGCGGTACCGGGCGCGGCGGCTTCGGTCCGCGGCGAGCCGAAGTGCGGCCGACTGCCGGTCGCGCTGCCACCTGAGGCGCCCGGCCTCGCTCGTCGCCGAGTCCGGGTTCTCATCCTTCTGGTCGCGCCCGTCCTGGGTCTGTCCCCTGACGCGGGCGATCTCCTCCTGAAGGAGGGCGTCCTTGTGCAGAAACTCCCGCCTTGTCCCGGCGAGGGCGCGCTCCATGGGGCTGCCGCGCCAGTCCCTCCGCTCCTCGCCCGCCTCGTTGACGCAGAGGGAGTGCAGCCGCGGCATGATGCAGCAGAGCGTCTTCCCGGTTCCGGTGGAGCCCGTGACCAGGCCCCCCCTGCATCCCGCGTTCCGGTCGACGCGGACCCCGGCGTAGGCGTACATCGCCCCAGGGTGCTTTCGGTAGACGGGTCTCGACTGCTTCGGGCCGAAAAGGACGTGCGCGGCGGCTGCGAACGCGGCCGGCCAAAGGGAGAGGCCGAGCGAGGCAAGCGGGTCCTGTAGCCAGCCGGGGGCCCAGGAGAGATGGGCGGGGCTCAGGTGGGCCGGGGGCACAAGAACGCCCCGGCGCTCAAGAAGGACGCCTGCGGCTGCGGCGAAGCCGGCCACGGCGATTGCCTCAGCCAGCCTCCCGGCCACGTAACGCGCATAGTGGACCCGGTCCATGCCGGGACGCCACAAAAACGCGCCGTTTTAGACAAGTCTAATTAGTGCTGGAAAACCGCCCGGCCTAACGCCAGTGGCCGCCGCGCCAGGCCCAGCCGTGCCCCCCGCGGGACCATCCCCCGGAAATCCATGCCGCTCCCGCGTGCGGGCGGTGGGCGTAGTGGCCGGCCGTCCAGTACCAGCCGCCGTGCCATCCCCAGTAACCGCCGACCCAGATGTAGTCCGGATAGGGGCACGCGGGCACGTACTCGACGACGGGCGCCGGAGGTTCCTGCTCGACGACGGTGCCCTCGGCCATGTCGGTGACAGGGGGAGGCGGGGTGGAGGGCGCCGGGGCGACGCTGGGAGCGGCGGCCACCGGGGCCGGCTCAGCCTGGGTCGTCGCGGCCGGGGAAGAGGGAGGAGCGGGTGGAGGCGTCGGCGGGGTCTGGGCCTGGGTCCCGGGGGCGGCGCCAACGGTCCAGGTGTCGTTCACCCAGATCCAGCCGCCATTTGCCTGCGCCCAGTGGCCCGCCACCCACACGGCGCTCGGGGACGGAGGCAGCTCCCAGTGGCCTGCGATCCAGACCCAGCGCTGGGCGCTGTTGGCCCAGTGGCCGGCGATCCAAACGTACCCAGGCCCGGGGGGGACTGTCACCTGCTCGCCCTCGGCGCGCAGGGGGGCCTCATAGGTTACGGTTCGTGCGTAAGAAGCAGCAGGGTAATAATATACGGGCGCAGGCACGAAGAGCGGAACACCCACGTTTAGCCGGAATCCGACATAGGCGCTGGCCCGCTCGGGCGCGGCCAGTGCGAGGACTGCTGGAAGGAGGAGGAGGACCTTGGAGTTCATGGCGTAGGCAGGGGGTGACGTCAGTCCTGCGACAAAGGATACACCGCCATTGTTCCGCCCGCAAGGGGGCGCCAAGTCCCTAACGGGCTACCTACCAGAGGAAGAAGTTGCCCTTGTGGAAGCTCGTCGTCGTCGGCGAGCCTGCGGGCGTCCTCTGCTGGAAGTTCAGATCGTAACTGAAATTACGCTTGTGGGGCTGGAGGTAGGCCGGACCGCCGAGCGCCGAGAATGAGCTCGTTCCCGGCCACGCGCCCTGGAAGTACTTCGAGCTGAAGAGCTGGCCCAGGGAGCCGGTGATCGTCAGCTGGAGGTTGTTCGGGTCGCTGTACCAGTTCTCGATCAGGCGGACCAGGTTCTGGGCGCCGCCGCTCTTGATGACCGGGGAGACCGTCGTGTTGGTCGGTGTGTTGCCGGTCAGGATAGCGGCGTCAATTGTCATACCGTAGGTGCCGTTGAGGGACACCTCGCCGGGGCTCGACGTGGCGTTTCGGTTGGCCCAGGACTGAAGGCCGTTATTTGCCTGCGACGTGTCGTAGTGGTTGGCCGTCGGGTCGTAGCCGTACGAGAGCGCCGTCACCGCGTCGCCCATGATGCCCGAGGGATTGGGCACCTGCTGGCCGCTCACGGTGATGTTTGTCGTATTGTAGTCGCCCTGCACGTAGACGCCGTTGTCCGAGACGATGGTGAACCCGAGGGGGTTGCCCGAAGAGTCGGACACGTTGGGGGTCGTGGTCGCGTTCTTGATCAGGATGCCGTTCAGGGTATTCGGGTTAACCGTGGAATTGTCGGTCTTGTCGTAGACGTACACGACGCCGTTGTAGTTGGCAGCGAGGGTCGGGTCGGCTGCGATCGCCGCAGTGACGGCGGTCGTCAGGTTGTCCACATTGACGGAGGTCAGGTTGACGGCGCTCTTGCCGTTCAGGGCCTCGCGGGGGTCGACGATCGGATAGCGCAGCATTTGGTGCGCCGTGCCGTGCGAGTCGTTCACGGGCACGCCAATAATGGAGGTCGAATTGTTCGAGTTGAGGGTCGAAGCGAAGTCGGTGTCGTAGGCCGTCGTGCTGACCGACCCGTCCGACTGCCTTCCCCCGACGTGCACGGTGACGGCGCCTCCGGACGACGCCTGGTCGATTGTGATCAGCAGGCCTGCCGTGTTGTACATGCGGCTCGCCGCCACCAGCGGGTCCTCCGTCAGCAGGTTCCCGGAAGAGTCTGTCGGGGGCGGCGCGATGACCGCGCGGTAGATCTCGTTGGGATCCACGGTTCCCGTCGAGGGATTCGTGTAGGCCGCGGCGTACGCGGAATTGAGGACGTCGGCGCCGACGTTAACGTCGCCGATGAAGCTTGCCTGGGAATTGAGCTTTTGGACCTGGCGCTGGCGGGCGGCAGCCTGTGCAGGCGGCGCGGAATCCGGATTCGGGTTGTAGATCGGGTCGTTCAGGCCCGAGCTCGTGATGGCGTCGGTCTCGCCTGAAAGCGGGTCGGCGGCACCGTTGTAGTCCTGGAAATAGTAGACGGAAGAGGCAAGCGTCAGCGTGACGCCCGAGACCGTGCCCAGGTAGGCGCTCGCATTCGTGGCGACCGGGCCCTGGATCAGCATGTTGGAACCAGGGGCGAGCTCCAGGTTCCCCTCGTAGAACACGGCGAACTGGAAGAGGGACGTCGACGAATAGACGAAGTGGCGCCCCGAGTGGTAGGTGATCGTCCCGAACAGGGGGGAGGTGATGGTGGCGCTTGTCTTGGCCGTGAAGTAGAAGTTCTTTCCGATCTCGTTAACCGTTCCAGGCATGATGCCCGTCGCGCTTCCGTCGGAGGTTCCAGCCACCTGGTCCCAGTGCAGGTACCGGTACACGCTCCATGCGGTGGGTGTCGTGTTCAGGAAGGGAAAGGTGTTGCCCTGGAGCGAGACCGTGTTTGAAGCCGGCCCGACGGGGAGCGTCAGCTCCACGTTGGCAATCGGAACCTTGTGGAGGATCTCCGTCTTCCACTCGAAGTAGAGGTTCTCCATCTCGCTGTCGGCGAGCTCCTTCGCCTGGTCCGTCATGGCCTGCCGCACCGAGTTGCGGTAGGTCGTCAGGCTGTAGGAGAGGATCCCTGCCGCCGCGAAGGAGAGGATCGTTATCACGATCATCACGGCCAGCAGGGCGCTGCCTCGGATCACATTTCGTCCGAACAAAATCTTCTTCATGGGTCGGTCAGACTCTTAACCGTCAGGCGGCGGCGTGGGCGACGGTGTCGGCGTCGGCGTCGGCGT
>CAISPT010000290.1 GCA_903887455.1 uncultured Opitutaceae bacterium
ATCGACGAGCTCACCTCGGCGACAACCAACCTCGTGCGCGGCGTCGGGCGCCTCAGGGAGCTTCGCGAGGAGTGGTCGCCTGAGGCGTTTGGCCTCTCGTCCTCCCCGTTCTCCGACATCCTGGGCGGCGACGTGGCGGCGAACCTCGCGATCGCGACGGAGCTGTCCGAGGGCCGGGGGCCGAGGGGCCTGGCCGACACGATCGCCCTCAACAGCGCGGTCGCCCTCTGGCTGACCGGCGCAAGGCCGAGCATCCGAGCGGCGCTCGGCGAAAGCAGGGAGCTGCTGCTCGGCGGGGCCGTGAAGCGCAAGATCGCCGCCACGCGGGACTTCTTCGGGCCGCGGGGGGCGTCCTCGTGAACAGGCGCTATTTCGGAACCGACGGGATAAGGGGCTCCTACGGTGGGCCGGTGGTGAACGAGGGCTTTTTCCTGGAACTCGGCCATGCCGTGGCCCGGTGGCTCCGCGGGCGGGGGGCCTCCGCCCAGCCGGTCCTGATCGGGCGCGACACGCGGGCATCGGGCCCGTCGCTCGCCCGCGCCCTCGGCGAGGGGTTGGCCCTCGGGGGGTTCCAAGCCCGCCATGCCGGCGTCGTCCCGACGCCCTCAATATCGAAGGCGATCCTTCGCGAGAACGCGGCCCTCGGCTGCGTCGTTACCGCCTCGCACAACCCGGCGGGGGACAATGGGGTGAAGTTCTTCGCCACGGACGGCTCCAAGCTCTCGGACCGGGACGAGGCCGAGATCGAGGCGCTGCTCGGCAAGCCAAGGCCCGCGCCGTCGTCGACGGGAAGCGATCCCGGGAGCCTGGAGGGGTTTGTCGAGGCCTATGTGGAGGAGGCGATACGCGTCCTTCCGATGGACGCGCTTTCGGGCTGGCGGGTGGCCCTGGACACCGCTCACGGCGCCACCGCGGCAAGCTCCCCGGCAGCCTACCGCGCGCTCGGGGCCGAGGTCCTGTCGATCGGGGACCGGCCCGACGGTTCCAACATCAACGCCGGCGTCGGAAGCGAGCACCCCGGCGCCCTTTGCGCCCTGGCGCTCTCCGGCGGCGTCCGCATGGGGGTCGCCCACGACGGCGACGGCGACCGGTGTGTCCTCTGCGACGAGAAAGGGCAGGTGCTGGACGGCGACGAGGTGCTCACGCTCCTCGCGCTCGAGGGGCTTCGCCGCGGGACCCTCCGCAACAGGACGCTCGTTGTCACGGTTCAGAGCAACCTCGGTGTCGACCGCGCGGTCACGCAGGCCGGGGGCAGGGTGGTGCGCTCCCGGGTAGGCGACCGCTACGTGGCGGAACTCATGCGCTCTGAGGGAGCGTCCCTCGGCGGTGAGTCCTCGGGCCACATCGTCAACTTCGACTACGGGGCATCGGGGGACGGCCTCGTCGCCTCGCTCATGGTCGCCTCCGTCATGCTCGGGACTGGCCGGCCCCTCTCCTCGCTTCGAACCGACCTGCGGAGGTTCCCGCAGGCGCAGCGGGCGCTCTTTGTCCGCGAGAAGATCCCGATCGACACGCTGAAGGCGCTTCCCGCGGCGATCCGCTCGCTGGAAAGGGAGTTAGGCACGGAGGGTAGGGTGCTCGTGCGCTACTCGGGGACCGAGCCCAAGCTTCGCCTCCTGGTCGAGGCGCAAAGCGACGCCGCGGTCGGCGCGGCGATCGAGCGCCTGGTCGAGGCGGCCACGAGCGAGCTGCCGCTCGCCTAGGGAGCCCGCGAAGAGGGCTTGCGCGAGCCGCGGCCGCGCGGTTTGTTCGGTCATGTCCGCTCGAAATTTCACCCTATTCTGGGTTGCCGCGCTTGCGATTCTCCCGTCGGGCCCGGTTCGCGGGGCCAACTTCGAAACCCGGTTTGACGACCTTGTCTCCAAGGCGACCCCCGCGCAGCTCTACGCCCTGCTCTACGACATGCCGAAGGGCGGCGACCTCCACAACCACGCCGGCGGCGCGAACCGAGCGGAGTGGGTCTACGCGGTCTGCACCGACCCCGCCAGGAACGGCGGCGAGACGTTCTACACCCGGGCCCGCTTCGGGGTCCAGGCCGACGCGGTCGACCCGACGGCCTACTACCGGACGATCCGCCGGAAGAGCTACGAGATGCTGCCGGAGAAGGTCCGGGCGGAATACGTGCCCCTCGCCGCGCTCACCGCTGACGAACGCGCGCAGTGGCTCGCCAGCCTTCGCCTCGACGGCACGGGCGACGGCCGCCTCGAGTTCTTCTCGCACATCTGGCCGCGCTTCGGCCAGGTCGAGCACTGCCTTCCGGTCATCACGGAACTCCTGGTTGAGACCATGAAGGCCTACGGCGCCGAGCACCTCGCTTACCTGGAGACCCAATTCCTTGTCGAGGGCATGGTGGACAACGACGGCAACACGATCCCCGACGACCGGGCGGTCGCTTTCGTGCGTGAGCGGCTCTCGAGGCCCGACGTGGCGGCAACCGGGGTCACGGTGCGCTTCCAGCGGACTATCCTGCGGTTCACTCCCGACGCGGAGAGACAGCTTGAAAAGGGCTACGCGTTCGTGGACGCCAACCGCGACCTCTGGGTGGGCCTCAACATGGCCGGAATCGAGGAGAACGGCTACGGGTACCCCTCGCGGTTCCTGGACACCTTCCGCAAGCTCCGCGCGAGGTACCCGACGCTCGCCCTTTCCATCCACGCCGGCGAGATGGACGGTCCGGACAGCCACATCCGCGACACGCTCCTGCTCGGCGCCTCCCGCATAGGCCACGGGGTGAACCTGATCAAGGACCCGGACACGCTCCTGCTCCTGCAGCAGACCCGGCGGGTGCTGGTCGAGGTGAACCTGATCTCGAACCGCTTGCTCGGCTACACGCCCGACCTCTCGCGGCACCCGTTCCCCGAGTACCTGAGGACCGGCGTGCCGGTCTGCTTGAACACCGACGACCGGGGGATGTGGGACTCCAACATGACCGACGAGTACTTCACGGCGGTCACGCTCTTCCACCTTTCCTGGTCCGAGATCCTAGAGTTGGGGCGCAACTCCCTGTCGCATTCGTTCGTCCAGCCTGCCGAGAAGGACCGCCTGCTGGCGGACTTCGACCGCCGGGTGGCGGACTTCGAGTCCGCCTACGGTGCCGGCACCACGGCCGACGCCCTGGCTAGGCTCGCCGCGGTGAGGCCCGTCACCTACACTTACGCTAAGCGGACCTGGGGCCTGGAATTCAGGTAGCCCCCGCGGCCACGGGCTCCCTGTCCGCACCCCCGCCGGCGGCCCACACGCCAAGGGCCATCAAGGCGCCCCCGGCAAGGAGGCGCGGAAGGCTGGCCGACTCCCCGAAGAAGAGGAGGGAGCAGGCGATCCCGAGCGGGATCTTGGCATTGTTGACCGCAGCAAGGGCGCCGGCGTTCACGCGGGAGGCGCCCACGTTCCAAAGGAAGAATCCGACCCCGGAGGCGACGACACCGAGGTAGAGGAGGGTCGTCCACTGGGCCTGGCTAGGCGAGAACCCGCGCCAGGAGGCGGTCGTGAGGGCAAGAGCGAGCGTCAGCACGAGTCCCCCCGCGTAGGGGAGCGCGAAGACGGAGGCCTCGCCCGTCCCCTCCGGTAGGCGGGCGCGCTCCCTTCGCCACGCGACCTGGCCCCCGGCGAAGCAGACGTTTGAAAGCTGAACCAGGACGACGCCCGTCATGATGCCGCTGTCGCCGACCGACCTCCAGAGGACGACCGCCGCACCGGCAACGGAAAGGGCCGCCGCCCAGAGGTAGCGCGCCCTCCAGCGGCGCTCCGCCGCGGCGTCCAGGAGCGTCACGAAGAGCGGGGTGGTGATCGTGAAGAGCGCCACCTCGTAGGCGTGGAGGTGCGCGTACGAGCGCAGGTAGAAGATGTAGACCGCCCCGAACTGCAGGGCGCCGATCGCGGCCAGCCTGGCAATGCGGCCGGCGCCAAGGCGCCGCACCCGCAGGAAGGGCAGGAAGACGACCAGCGAAAGGGCGATCCTTAAGGCCGCGACCGCGGTGGAATCGAGCCCCGCGAGCCCCTTCACGAGCCCGAAGGAGAACGCCCAGATAACGGAGACGGTGAGGAGGAGCGCCATCCCGGGGAAGTGGGTTCAGCCTAGACCCGGAAGATCGCCCCCAGGCGCTTTCCAAGGAGGACGCTGATTCCGGCGACCATCGTGCCCAGGAACACCATGGCCCACACGCCGAGAGCGCAGGCCAGGAACTTCCCGTCTCCCAGGAGCTGGAAGAGCTCGAGGATGGCCTTCGTGATCGGGAAATAGACCATCTTCTGGGCGAGGATGATCGAGTCGCTCACCTCAAGCATAGCGAAGGCGAAGGCAAGCAGGCCTCCGGCCATCAGGTTCGCGGCGATCAGGGGCAGTGTGACCTTCACCATGGCCTTGAGCGGCGGGCATCCGAGGTTCTCAGCGGCTTCCTCGAGGGTGACGCTCGTCTGCTGGAAGCCGGCGGCGGCCGAGCGAACGACGTAGGGTAGGCGGCGGATCGAGTAGGCGATGATCAGGAGGACAGTGGGGTTCCTGACCGGGTTGATGAAGCTGAAGAACCTTCCCTCCTGCGACATCGCCAGGTAGCCGAAGGCGAGCACGATCCCCGGGACCGCCAGCGGGAGCATCGAGAGGAAGTCGAGCACGTTGCGGCCCACCAGCCGCGTCCGCACCACCACGTAGGCGATCGCGACCCCGAGGAACACGTCGACCACGGTCGAGATGCTCGCGAACTTAAGGCTGTTGGCGATCGCGGGCACGGTCAGCTCGTGGCCGAGCGCCGCCCGGTAGTTGTCGAGCGTGAAGCCGTGCGGCAGGACGCTCGCGTACCAGTCGTGGGAGGAGGCGATCAGGATCACGCCGAGGTGGGGCATGATGGCGAAGAACGCCACGGAGCCGAAGATGAGGGTGCACAGGAGCGCCTGGCTGCGGGGGAGCTCGCGGGCCCCGCCCGAACTAGTGGCCTTGGCCATCATCGCGTAGCCCGAGCGCCCGAAGATCCCCTTTCCCACCGCGTAGATCGCGATGGAGCTCACGAGCATCACGGCCACGAGCGTGTAAGGGAAGGGGTTCCCGCCGATGTCCTTTAAGCCGTAGTAGATCTGGACGCTCGTCACCCGGGCGTAGTCGAAGACCAGCGGGGTGCCGAGCTCGGTGAAGATCCAGATGAAGACGATTGTCCCGCCAGCGAAGAGGCCGGAGTGGATGAGCGGCAGGGTGATCCTACGGAAGCGCCTCAAGCCCGTGCAGCCCAGATTCTGCGCGGCCTCCTCCATCGCCGGGTCGATGTTGGCGAGGGCCGCCACCGCGTTCAGGTAGATGATCGGGTAGAGCGACAGGGCCTCGACGACCGCGATGCCCCAGAACTGGTTGGCGGCGAACCAGTCGAAGGTCCACCCGTGGGGGCGCAGCCCCAGGGCGATGATCAGGGCGTTGAAGGCTCCGTACTGCCCGAAGATCTGCTTGATCCCGATCGCGCCCACGAATGGGGGCAGGATCATGGGGATCAGGACCGCGGAGTTGAGGAACCCCTTCAGCGGGAAGACAAACCTGTCCGAGATGAACGCAAGAGGCAGGGCGATAAGGATCGCGAGCGTCGTGCCCGCACACGCCAGAAGGAACGAGTTCCGGAGCGCCGTCAGGTAGGTCGGGTCGGTGAGCAGCGTCCTTAGGAACGCGAAGGTCAGCCTGCCGTCGGCGTCGATGAACCCGCCCTTTAGGATCTGCAGGATCGGCCAGACAAAGAACGCCGCGAAGAACGCGGCGGTGACGAGGAACACGAGCCTGGCCGTTGTCCGGGACATGGCGGAACCTTGGGGGTCAGTGGAAGGGCCAGATCTTGAAGAAGGAGAGGAAGAACATCGCGGCGACGCCGTAGCCGATCGGAGGG
>CAISPT010000291.1 GCA_903887455.1 uncultured Opitutaceae bacterium
CCCCCGCAAACGTGGGATCGATCACCGTGGCCCGGGCGTAGTGCTCCCTAGCCTCATCCGCCCGGCCGAGCGCGTCGAGGGCGCTGCCCAGGTTGGCCTCCGCCTCCGCCGAGTCGGGCCTCAGGCGGACGGCCTGCCTGAACTCGGCCTCCGCCTCCGCCGGGCGCCCCTCGTCGAGGAACACCCTCCCCAGGTTGCTCCTCGCCAGCCAGGAGCTCGGATTGCGGGCGACCGCCGTGCTCCAGAGCGCCTTCTCGCTCGCGAAGGACGCGGCGTAGGCTCTTGAGGAAAAGGCCAGGACGATCGCTGCAGCGGTGGCCGCAAGCGCGACCCCGAGGCGGAGGACCGCCCGTCGGGAGAGCGCCCGTTCCCACCGGGCCTCTGCTGCGCCGACGCCCGCCACGAAGAGCCCCACGAGCCCCACCAAGGGCAGGTACGCGAAATGGTCGGCCCGCGGGGATATCCTCGAGTAGGCCATCGGCAGGAGGCCGAGGACGGGCAGCAGGTTCAGGAGGAACCAGCCGAGCCCGAGGAGCGCGTGGCGCCCCGCGCCATCGCGGCGCCACCCCAAGAGGGCGAGAAGCGCAGCCAGGGCGGCCCAGGCCGCCCAGCCATACGCCGGTCCGGGCGCCGGCGCGTAGATGGGGGCCAGCCCCGAGGGCCACACGGCCTGCCCCAGGTACGCGACGATGCTCGCTCCCGCCTGGGCCGCGCGCTCCCCAAAGGGAGCGGCCTGCGCCGAGGTTCCGATGGCCCGGGCAGACTGGAAGTGCAGGGTCGCTAGCCCCATCGCGAGCGACGCCGCGAAGAAGGGAGCCGCCTTCCTCAGGTCGCGCGCGGTGACGCGCCGGTTTAGCCACCACGCGTAGAGGAGGATGCAGAACGGGAACATGACCACGGAGGTCTTGCAGGCGAGGGCCGCCGCAAAGCAAAGGAGCGCGAAAACCCAGGCCGGGCGGCTTCCCGAGCGGTAGAACGCCACGACGGCGATTGCCGAGAGGAGGAGCGGCGGGAGGGAGAGCGTGTTCTTCAGCTCCGAGATCCACGCCACCGACTCGACGGCAAGCGGGTGCACCGCGAACACGAGCCCGCCCAGGAAGGCCCCCCGCAGGCCGAGGACGCGCAGCAGGCGCCACACAAGGAGCGCGGAAGTGACGTGCAGGGCGAGGTTCGCCAGGTGGTAGCCGAGCGGGTTGGCTCCCCAGAGCTGCCACATCCCCCACTGGACGCTTCCCTTCAGCGGGAAGTAGTCCATGCCCTCGGGGTGCACCCAGGGCCTCCACCACCCTCCGGGGTCGCGGAGGGCTGCGTTTCGGGTGATCTCCAGGCCGTCGTCCCAGAGCCAGGTTCCGTGCAGGCAGGGCCCGTAGACCCAGGCGGCGGCGAGCGCGATCGCGAGCGCCTTAAGGAAGGTCCTCACCTCGCGCCCCCCGCCCGCTCGAGGGCCCTCACCCGCTCAAGGTTGTCCCTGGCGTCGGTGTAGCCCGGCCTGGCCTTGAGCGCCGCCTCGAACTCGGCGCGGGCCTCGGGCAGGCGGCCGGACTGCGCGAGCAGCCCGCCAAGGTTGTTGTGGACCTCCGCCGCGAGAGGATCGATAGACAGGGCAAGGTGGTACTGCTCCGCGGCCTGCGCCGGGCGGCCCAGCTGGAGCAGCACGTTGCCGTAGGCCGCGTGCGCCTCGCCGTAGCCCGGGCTGAGCTTCACGGCGCCCGCATACGCCTCGGCCGCCCCCGGCAGGTCGCCGAGCTCCACCAGCGCCCCCCCCAGGTCAAAGCACGCGTCCGCTCGGCCGGGATCTAGCCTGAGCGCTGCCCGGAACTCCTCGGCCGCCGCATCGTGGCGGCCCTGGAGCTCGAGCGCCTCGCCGAGCCGGCAGTGGACCGAGGGGTCCCGCGGCAGGAAGCCCAGGGCCTGGCGGAGCTCCGCCACCGCCTCGTCCGCCCTGCCCGCGGCCGTCAGGGCCTTCCCGAGGTTGTAGTGCGCCGTGGCGAACGCGGGCGCCGCCTCGAGCGCCCGGCGGAAGTCGGCGATTGCCGCCCCGCTTTGCCCCCTGCCCGCCTCGATGACGCCGAGGTTGTTCCACGCTCCGGCGTTCGCAGGGGCCTTCAGCGCCACGTCGCTCCAGAACTCGTACGGGCCCTGGTACACCCGGCAGCGCTCGACCGTCATTTCCCCGAGGACCGCAGCCACCACGAGGACGGAGACCGCGAAGGCCCGCCCCGGGGACAGGAGGCGCGCCAGGCCGAGGACCACGAGCGCGGCCACGGCCGCAAGCGGCAGGTACATGCGGTGTTCGGCCATGATCTCCGTGGCGACGGGAACCACGCTCGACGACGGGGCGATCGTCAGGAGGAACCAGGCGCCGACGAAGCCGAGCGCCGGTGCGCGGGCGAGGCCCACCGCGGTGGCCGTGACGGCGAGCACCGCCGCGCAGGCGCCAAGCGCCAGTCCCACGGGTGTGCCCGGGAGGATCCTCCCGTAGTCGCCGACGAGCGGGTGCGGCCAGAAGGAGAGCCTCACGTAGTGGGGCACCGCCTCGAGCTGGGCCATCAGGTAGGACCACCACGCCACCCCGCTTTGGAATCCCGCCGTCCCGGCCCTTCCCCCCGTGCTCGCGACCAGGAGCCCCAGGGGTATCCAAGTCGCCGCCAGGCCAATGTAGACCCGGCGGTGGCGCCTCAGGGACGCGGCGAAGCTGCCCGACACGAAGCACCGGTCATAGAGCAGCACGGCGAGCGGCACAGTCGCCATCGATTCCTTGGTGCCCATGCCGAGGAGGCAGGCCGCAAAGGCGAGGCCGGACCAGGCCCCGGAGGCCGGCCCCCCTTCGGCGTGCCGGATGAAGGCGTAGAGCGTGAGCAGGTAGAGGAACCCCATCAGCGATTCCGCGCGCTGGACCACGTAGGCCACCGACTCGGTCTGGAGGGGATGGAGCGCCCACACGAGGGCGACCGCAAACGCGACCGAAAGCGCGGCCACAGGCGTCCGCGAGCCCGCCGCCCGCGTGGCTAGGGTCCGCCTGACGATCCCCATGAGCAGGAGCGCCGCGCCCGCGTGGATCGCGACGTTAACCGCGTGGTAGCCCCGCGGGTCGAGCCCGCCCGCCAGGTAGTTGAGGGCCAGGGAGACGTTGAGCACGGGGCGGCCGCTCACGGTCGCCCCCGCAATGGGGAAGACCGCGTCCGAAAGGTGCCGGATCGAGGGGTTGGCCGGCACCGAGTCGACGTCGTCAAAGAGGAACGAGCCGCCGAGCGAGCTCAGGTAAGCGGCCGCCACCGCGGCCACCAGGGCGCCCGCGCACAAGAGGAGTGCCCTTCCCGGACTGATCGCGGGGAGCCAGCGTTTCGTCGTTGCGGCCGTCATCGGGCCGCAATCCTACGTGCAGTCCGAGGCCCGCGACAAGCCGCGCCGCTTGCCGCAGGAGTGGAAAAAAGGAAAGGCCGCCCCCTTTTGGGGGGCGGCCTTCCGCACGCGGGCCTGTGCCCGCCTGCCGAGTTGAGTCTTAGAACTCCAGGCGCGCGCCGACCTGCAGCTGCCAGCGCGAGAGATCCGAGTAGATCGTGGAGAACCCGAGCGTTCCC
>CAISPT010000292.1 GCA_903887455.1 uncultured Opitutaceae bacterium
CCGCATTCTTCGACGGCCAGGCCGTCGTGATCATCGCACAGCAGAAGGGCCGCGACCCCAAGGAGCGGATCACCCGCAACTTCGGAATGCCGCAGCCCGAGGGCTACCGCAAGGCGCTCCGGATCATGAAGATGGCGGAGAAATTCCAGCTCCCCGTCCTCTCGTTCATCGACACGCCGGGAGCGTTCCCGGGCGTGGGCTCGGAGGAGCGCCACGTGTCCGAGGCGATCGCCGTTAACCTGCGCGAGATGGCCATGCTAAAGACCCCGACCATCTCGGTGGTGGTCGGCGAGGGCGGCTCCGGCGGGGCGCTTGGCATCGGCGTCACCGACCGCGTCCTCATGTTCGAGAACAGCTACTACTCGGTGATCACGCCCGAGGGCTGCGCGGCGATCCTCTGGAAGGACGGGGCCGCTGCCCCGAAGGCCGCGGCCGCGCTCAAGGTGGACGCCGAGGACCTGGAGAAGCTGAAGGCGATCGACGAGGTGATCCCCGAGCCTCTCGGCGGGGCGCACAACGACCCGGCGCAGGCGGCGGCGGCGCTCAAGTACGCGCTCCACAAGCACCTGAACGACCTTCGCGCGCTCGACACGGAGAAACTCCTGGAGACGCGCTACCAGCGCTACCGGCACATCGGCACCTACGAGGAGGCCGGGGTCGTCAAGTCCTGACGGGCGGCGGGTCCCTGCGCTCCGTCACCAGCTCGATCCGCGAGGCGGTCGCCATCGCCGGGTCGATCTCGATCAGGGCCGCGGACATCCGCACGTCGCCGGTCGCCACCTCGAAGCGCCGCGGCATCCCGTCTACGAACCGAGATATGACCGGGGCCACTTCGCGCCCGAGAACGCTCGCGTAGGGACCGCTCATCCCGACGTCGCACATGAAGGCCGTGCCCTTAGGAAGCACGCGGGCGTCGGCCGTGGGCACGTGGGTGTGGGTCCCAAGGACCGCCGTCACGCGGCCGTCCAGGTGCCAGCCAAGCGCCTGCTTCTCGCTCGTCGCCTCGGCGTGGATCTCGACGATGATCGCATCGGACTGACCCTTCAGCCGCTCGACCATCCGGTCGGCGCACGCAAAGGGGTCCTCGGCCTTCATGTTCATGTACTGGCGCCCGAGGACGGTGAAGACCGCGACGCGGAAGCCCCTTGCAGAGATGACCACGTGGTCCCACCCCGGGCAGGAGGCGGGGAGGTTTGCGGGCCGGCACACGCGGTCCAATTGCCCGATGTCGTTCTCCCACCCCCTCTGGTCCCAGACGTGGTCCCCCAGCGTGATGGCGTCGACCCCGGAGTCCAGGAGCGAGCGGGCGATCGTGGCGGTGATGCCGCTGCCGGCGGCCGAGTTCTCGCCGTTGGCGATCACGAAGTCGATCGACGACTCGCGCCTCATGCGCGGGACCCGGTCCTCGACGATCTCGCGTCCCGGCTTGCCGACAATGTCGCCTATGAAAAGGAGCTTCAGCACAGCCCAAGGAAATTGGCCCTCCTTGGCCCCTCCGCCAGCCTATTCACGAGGCTTGCCTCATCACGCCGAATCTAATCCGATGGAAGGCTTTTTACTAAGCTATACGCCATGAAGACCCGCACCTCACCCACGCCGTTTCCAAAGGCCGACATCGGCCCCGAAATGAAGGGCTCCGACGCCGTCGTCGCGTGCCTGATCCGCGAGGGCGTCGACGTCATCTTCGCGTACCCGGGAGGAGCCTCCCAGGAGCTGCACCAGTCGCTGGCCAGGACGGACAAGATCCGCGTCATCCTGCCGCGCCACGAGCAGGGCGGGTCGTTCGCAGCCGAGGGCTACGCGCGGGCGACAGGCAAGGTCGGCGTGTGCATGGCCACAAGCGGCCCTGGCGCCACGAACCTCGTCTCGGCGCTCGCCGACGCCTACATGGACTCGATCCCGCTGGTGGCGATCACCGGACAGGTGAAGAAGGAGTTCATCGGCAAGATGGCCTTCCAGGAGACCGACTTCTTCGGGATGACCCTTCCGATCGTGAAGCACTCGTACCTCGTCATGGACGTGAACGAGCTGCCAAAGATCATGAAGGAGGCCTTCCACCTGGCCCGGAGCGGCAGGCCAGGCCCCATCGTGATCGACATCCCGAAGGACGTGCAGCAGGCGAAGTTCAGACCCGTCTACCCAGCCACGGTCGAGTTCAGGAACCCGATCCTCTCCGAGGTGCACCACGCCGATGACGAGAGCCTGAAGAAGGTGCTCGCGCTCGCCGGCGCCGCAAAGAAGCCCGTGATCTACGCCGGCGGCGGGATCATCTCTGCCGGCGCCGAGGCCGAGCTCCGCGCATTCGCCAAGAAGGCCAACATCGCCGTCGCCACAACGCTCATGGGCGTCGGCGCCTTTCCCGAGACCGACCCTCTCTCCCTCCAGTGGTTCGGCATGCACGGGGCCGCCTACGGCAACTGGGCGGTCGACGAGGCCGACTTCCTGCTCGTGGTGGGCGCGCGCTTCGACGACCGGATCACCGGCGACACCCGCAAGTTCGCCTCGCAGGCGACGATCGTCCACATCGACATCGACGCTTCCGAGCACAACAAGAACAAGCGCGTATCGCTGGCGCTCGTCTCCGACGTGAAGTACGCCCTCGGGCGCCTGAACGAGCTCGCAAAGGCCTCAAAGTTCGCGCCCCCCGACACCTCGGCCTGGCACGCACAGCTCGCGAAGTGGAAGAAGGACCACCCGTTCAGCTACGAGCCGAACAAGCACATCCAGCCTCAGGAGGCCGTGAAGGTCCTCTACGAGCTCACCAAGGGCGACGCGATCGTCGTCACGGGCGTCGGCCAGCACCAGATGTGGGCCGCGCAGTTCTACCGCTTCGACGAGCCGCGCCGCTACATCAGCTCGCTCGGCCTCGGCGCCATGGGCTTTGGCTACCCGGCGGCGCTCGGCGCCAAGGTGGCCTGCCCGGACAAGCAGGTGATCGACATCGACGGGGACGGCTCCTTCGCGATGAACATCCAGGAGCTCGCCACCGCGCACATCGAGAAGATCGGGGCGAAGGCGATGATCCTCAACAACCAGCACCTGGGCATGGTGGTCCAGTGGGAGGACCGCTTCTACGGGAGCGTCCGCGGCAACACGATCCTCGGCGACGAGAATAACGTGGGCAGCCCCGAGAACCCCGACGCCCTCTACCCGGACTTCGTGAAGATCGCCGAAGGCTACGGCGTCAAGGGGCGCCGCGTGATCAAGAAGAGCGAGCTTCGCTCCGCGATTCAGGAGATGCTCGACTGTGACGGCCCGTTCGTCCTGGACGTCGTGGTCCCCTACACCGAGCACGTGCTTCCCATGATCCCCGCCGGCAAGACGGTGAAGGACATGCTCCTGAAGTAGGCCCCCAGGGGCCGCCCCTAGCGGGGCGGCGCCTTCTCGTAGGCGGCCCAGCCGCCCACCAATTCGTGCACGACGCGGCTGCCGACCCGGTACGCCGCCTCAAGCGACGGCAGGTAGGCCGAGTAGCCCTTGGACAGGCTCTCCCCGGAGAGGCTCTCGGAGGCCGTGGCCCCCGGCCACTGCATGTCGAAGTTAGACGCCGTCCGGAGCACGAGGACCCTCCCCGCGTCGGCCCGGCCCGCGCGCGCGAGCCAGGTGATGCTCTGCAGCGTGCCCGTGTCCTCCATTGCGCTCGTCGCGTAGGTGCCGGCGCCGTTCGTGTAGTACTTCACCCAGCCTTCCGCCCAGTCGTTCATGAGCTTCCCGTGCCAGTAGTTCATGGAGGCCAGGTTGTCGCCTTTGAGGACAAAGGGCGGCCGCTGGGCGTTCGGGTAGCCAGCGTAGAGAGCCCGGTGGCGGACCAGGGGCTCGCTGTCGGGGAGCACGGTGTCCCTCGTCAGGCGGTAGGCCCAGTCGACGAGCGCCGGGTCCAGGTGGAAGACCTGCCCCTCGGGCGGCACGGCCGGCGCCTCATAGGGGGATTTCTTGCGAAGCGGCACGTGGCCGGTCGCCCAGCCCGCGGGCATCTCGCGGGCGTCGATCTCGTGGCCCAAGTCGCCGTCGACGACCCACTCGGCCCAGGCCGCGGAGCCGAGCGACATGACGTCGGGGTTCGCGCCGGCAATCCCGGCGACGACCCAGTAGGCGTGGGAGAGGTCGAAGCGGGGATCGAGACCGAGCGCCATGATGGTCGCCGCGCTGTGGATCGTGCCGACCCCCGTCACGACGCCAAGGACCGTGCCGTCAACGTTCGTCCGCAGGCGGCGCTCCCCCTGCGGAAAGTCCCAGACGCGGTCGAGCTTCTCCCGCTCGACCCAGTACTGGAACTCCCCGGGCACGTCGCCCGTGTCCTCCCCGGCCTCGAACATGGCGACCACGACGACCCTCACCCTGAGGGGGGCGGCGGCCTCGGCCCCGCGGGCGAAGGCGGCAGGGAGGAGGGCGAAGCAGAGGAGGGGCAGGTACCGGTTCATCGGGGTCCTGTTAAGCAGCTTTCGCGCCTCGCGCGAGCCCGGGGCGACCCCCCGGACTCCGGTTGACATCGGAGCCCATTCCGGAGCCTATGACCGTTTCCGAAGCCATGTCCCCGGTCTCCAGCTCCACGAAGGGCCTCCTCGCGATCGCGTGGCCGATCTTCGTCGAGCAGATCCTGCGCATGCTGATCGGAACCGTGGACACCTTCATGGTGAGCCACGTCTCGGACGGGGCCGTGGCGGCGCTCGGGGTCGCCAACCAGGTGGTCATCTTCTTCCTGGTCGCCTTCAACTTCATCGGGATCGGGACCAGCGTCGTGATCACCCACCACCTGGGCGCCCGAGACCGCGCCGGCGCCGACTCCATCGCCGCGAACGCGATCGCGGTGAACACCTGGCTCGGCGCCGCGTTCAGCGCGGCCGTGTACTTCCTTGCGCTGCCGATGCTCCACCTGATGCAGCTGCCGGCGAGCCTTATGGACTACGCGCTCCCGTTCCTGACCTTGATGGGCGGGACCCTCTTCATGGAGTCCATGAACATCTCGATCGCGGCGGTGCTCCGGGCCCACCACCACACCCGCGACGCGATGCTGGTCACCCTCGGCCAGAACGTCCTGAACGTGATTGGCAACTCGATCACCCTCTTCGGCCTCCTCGGCTGCCCGCCGCTCGGGGTCCTCGGCGTGGCGATCTCCGGGATCGTGAGCCGGGCCGCGGCCTGCGTCGCCCTCTGGATCCTCCTGGACTACCGGATCCACCTGCGGCTGCGCGCCTGGGACTTCGTCTCGGTCCAGTGGGGCAAGGTGAGGCGGATCCTCCACATCGGGCTCCCGGCGGCCGGGGAGCAGATGACCTACTGGACGGCGTTCATGCTGGTCACCACCTTCGTCGCACGGATGGGCGACAGGAGCCTGGCGGTCCAGTCCTACACCCTCCAGGTCCAGCGGATGGCGATGATCTTCAGCTTCTCTATTGGCCTCGGCACCGAGATCATCATCGGCCACCTGGTGGGGGCCGGGCTCCTCGAGGAGGCGTACCACCGGCTTCTCGCGAGCCTGAGGACGGGGCTCTTCCTGGCAACCGGAGTCATGCTCGTCCTGGCCGTGGCCGGCCCCCTGATCCTCGGTCAGTTCACGCATGACGCGGCCATCATCTCGGGCGGCGCCCTCCTGCTGTGGCTGAGCGTCATTCTGGAGCCAGGGAGGGTCTTCAACGTGGTGGTGATCAGCTCGCTTAGGGCCACCGGGGACGTCGGGTTCCCGATCCAGATGGCGGTCCTCTCGATGTGGCTCGTCTGGGTGCCGCTCGCCTGGTTCCTGGGACTCAGGCTCGGATGGGGCCTGCCAGGCGTGTGGATCGCGATGGCGACCGATGAGTGGCTGCGCGGCCTCCTCATGCAGCGCCGCTGGAGGTCGCGGCGCTGGTACGCCCATGCCCGCAGGAGCCGTGCCCACATCGAGGACGTCTCGCCCTCGATCGGGATCGGCTAGGGCTTGCGCTCGGGCTCGGTCGCCAGGTCGAGCGGGCCCTTGAGCTCGACCTTGATGACCGTGGCGTCGGGGTCGAGCGCCGTCTCCGGCACGTCGATCCAGAGGACCCCCGGCATCTTGACCCACTCCGCCCCGCCGATCTTGCGCGAGACAAGCTCGGGGCCGCCGACCACGCTCACGCGAAGCACCTCGTTGCGGATGCCCTTAAGGGCGACCTGGCCGTTTGGCCGGTCGAAGCAGAAGAGGTACACGGTGTCGCGCGCCTTGTTGAGCGTCGTCGCCCCGTAGAAATACCCCCCGGGCAGCCCGGCGACCGTGCCGTAGAGGGCCTCGGCGTGCTTGTGCGTCCAGCGCCCGAGGCCCCGGAGCACCCGGACGTCCTCGTCCGGGATCGTCCCGTCGCTGCGGGGCCCGACGTCGAGCAGCAGGTTGCCGCCCATGCCCGCGCACTCGGCGAGCATCCTGACGACCTGGCGCACGCTCTTGAAGTTGTGGTCCTGCTTCTGGAAGCCCCAGGAGTCGTTGACGGTGGCGCACAGCTCCCAGGCCGACGGCGGCGGCACGAGCGGGATGTACTGCTCCGGGGTCAGGTAGTCGCCGTACTTGCCGATCCTGCCGTTCACGATCCCCGTCGGGTTCCACTGCCGGAGCTGCTCGCGCAGCTCCCTGAACCCCCACTGCAGGTCGGTCCGCTCCCAGTCCCCGTCGAACCAGAGGAGGTCCGGCCTGAAGCGCGTCTCAAGCTCCTTCAACTGGCCGCGGTGGAAAGCGAGGAATCGCTTCCAGGCCTCGGGGTCCTGCCTGCCCTGGGGGTAGCCGAAGCGGTTCTTGTACTGGGGGTCGGCCGGGTTTGCCCCGGTCGGCAGGACACTCGCGTAGTCCGGGTGCGACCAGTCGAGGTTCGAGAAATAGAGCCCGACCTTGAGCCCCTCCTTCCGGAGGGCGTCGCAGTAGGGCCCGATCAGGTCGCGTCCGGCCGGGGACGCGTCCTTGGCATTTAGCCTCGAGAGCTTCGTGTCCCAGAGCGCGAAGCCGTCGTGGTGCTTGCTCGTGAGGACGGCGTAGCGGGCGCCCGCCTCGGAGAAGAGCCGGGCCCACTCCTCCGGGTGGTAGTTGCTCGCCGTGAACGTCGCCGCCTGGGCCATGTAGGCCTCGTAGGTCGTCTTGCCGTCGTGGAAGGCCCACGACTCGCTGCCGAGGCCCTCGGAGTAGACGCCCCAGTGCAGGAAGATCCCGAGCTTGGCGTCGCGGAACCAGGCCATGGTGTCCGGTGCGCCAGCCGTGGCGTCGGCGGCCGGGAGCGCCGCGGGAGAGAGGAGGAGGCCGGCTGCGGCCAGGAGAAGCGGGCGCGGGAGGGTCATGGGCGTCTGGGGGTTCGGGTCCGGGGGAGATTCCGCGGCGTTGCCGGGGTCTGTCCCTCGACAGTGGCAGGGTTGCCGGCGGGCCGACAAGCCGATTGCCTAGCGGCCCCCGGACCCGAACGAGGACAGGAGCGCGCGCGCCTCGTCCGTCTCCGCCAGCGCCCGCGACCGGGCGATCACCCGCGCCGCGTCCTCCGGGTACCCGAAACGCCTGTAGAGGGTCGCCACCTTGTAGGCCAGGTGCGCATTGCGCGGGAACAGCCGGACGGCCTCGTCGAGGGGGGCCATGTCGTCGCGGCCCGGTCTTGCCGGCGCGTGCTCCATCGCGTGGGCCAGGACCTGGTAGGTCGAGAGGAGCGACGGCATCTGGCGGCGCGCGACCCTGAGGAGGTGCAGGATCTCCCCGTAGTCCTTCTCGCCCAGGTCCCCCACCCCCTGCTCGGCAAACGGGAGCGCGTCCTGCAGGAGGAGCCGCGCGTACTCGACGTAGGCCCTCGGGCGGACGACGCCGGCCCCGGTCGCGTCGGAAAGCGCCTCGCGGGCCCGGCCGATGTCGCCGGCCTGGAGCGCGTAGAGGCCGAACGCCGCGAGGAAGTCCGGGCTGCTCGTCTTGCGCAGGTAGACCCGCTCGAAAAGCCTGTCCGCCTGGTCCAGGCACTCGCGCTGGAAGTCGGCGTTCTGGAGGCCGACCGAGCGGCCCTCCATCCGCCCCCAGTCCCCGACGATCCGCGCCACCTCGGCCTGCGACGCCTCGCGGATCTCCGGGTCCTTCTCGGGCGCAGGCGGGAGCGCCAGGCGGACCGGTCCGGCGATCGCGGTCCCCACGTAGTCGCGCAAGCTCGCCTCGGCCCCGGCGAAGTCGAGCGAGAGGAACCCCCGGAAGAGTGCCTCCGTCGGGGGCTCCGAGCACGCGGCGCGCGCAAAGGCGAGAAAGCCGTCGCGGCGGTCAGGGCCCCCGCCGAAGAGACCCCAGCGGACGAGGAAGGCCGCCTCGGCGTTCCATCCGTCGGGGTCCCGGGCAGCTGCTCCGTCGGCGAAGAAGGCCCGGAGCGCAGGGACCGACCGCGGGCGCTTCGGGTCCTTAAGGAGCGCCTGGGTTTCGGCCTTCGAGACCCAGACGACCGCCGGGAGGACGAGCGTGTCGGGCCCTGCGCTCCGGGTCTCGATCACGCGGTTGGCGAGGATGCCCGAGGGCCCGACGAGCCCCGCGACAAACCACGCCGGGAGCTGCGGGGCGCGGCTACTCAGGAGCACCTCGCTGTCCGGGTCCACAGAGAAGTCCCGCGTGCCGGAGAGGATGCCACGGTAGTTGCCGCAGCTGATGAAGGTGTCCCCGTCGCCGACGACCGCCGGGTAGCTCTTTACGACGGAGTACGGGCCCTGCAGCGCTCCCTCCTCCCCCGAGAGCCAGCTCAGGTCGATCGGCCTCGCGCGGCTGAAGCCGGCGCCCTCGGCACTCTCCCGGTTGTAGAGCACGATCTTCATCGGCGTCGCCAACTCCCCCCAGAGGTCGGCTGGCAGGACCGCGAGCCTCGCCGCGACCGCCCTGTCGAGGGCGCGGGCGTAGGCCCGGTTGAAGTCGTCCGGGCAGTGCGAGATGACCTCGAAGCCCGACGCCCTGAAATACTCCCACGGGTTCGCGCTCGCCGCCTCGACGAAGACCGGCTCCAGGCGGAGCGGTTCCTCGGCGCCGGCCCCGGGGGCGTCCGCGGCGTACGCCGCAAGCGGCGCAAAAAGCGCGAGAGCCCTGAGCCCCATCCCTCGGCGGGTGCCCGTCACGGCGCGAGATCCTCCAGGCGGAAATGAGTCGCCACCAGACGGAACCCGGCGTCCAGGCGCTTGTCGGGCCAGGCCCGCCGGTGCTCCTGCCGGAACTCCTCGGCGCTCGCGCAGCCCTCGCCCCTCCAGAGCTTCTCCGGGATATCCCCGAAGGTGAGCGGATAGACCTCCGTGACCCTTATCCTGCACCGGAGGCGCCCGCGCAGGTCGTAGACCTCGACGCTCTCCCCGACCCGCATGTCCCCGTCGTCAAACTCCCCGGCCGGGAGCGCGTTCTCGTCCTCCGGGGAGACCGTGGCGGTCTTCCTGCCGGCGATCACCTCGAGGACCAGGTGGTCGTCGTCGGGATGGGCGCCCCAGAACTGCGTCCGCCTGGGGCGGCCCGGGCTAGCGATCGGGGCGTCGGCCATGCGCCTACTTTGCCGGGTCGACCCCGGGGACGGCCACCGTGAGCGCGTAGTCGACCGACGGGTCGGGCGCCTTCACCACACGCGGGTCGGCGTCCCCGGCAGGGACCATGACCGGAATCCGGCTGACCACTCGCGGCGGCGGGGGCGACGGATGCAGGGCCTTGTCGAAGTCGCTCACGAACGGGGGAACCCTCGTGGCAACATCCCCCATGAGGGTCGCGGACGGGGCCTCGATCTTCACGTCGGGGAACGCCGGCGGCGCGTCGAGCGCAAGGGCGGCGAGGGGCGAGAGCGCGGCGAACAGGGCGAGGGGTCTCTTCATGGGTCCTCCGTGTAGCGGGGCGTGATCTGGGACAGGCGCTCGTTGAAAGGGATCCGTCAATCGATCCCGTGGACCGGACCGTGGTCCCCCGGGGCCGTCTTCGCAATCCTCCTCTTCGGGGCCCCTAGTCGAAGGGATGCCCGGCGAAGCACCACTGCGCCGGAAGATCTCCGTCGTAGAGCGGGAAGAAGACACAGTGGCCCGGCTCGACCTCCTCCAGGAAGTCCAGGTTGTCCCGGACGTCGTCCATCGTCGGCTGCGGGGTCCCGAAGGCCCCTACCAGCGCGCCGGGCGAAAGCGGCACCGCGACGCAGGGCCCCGGAATCCGGGACACGTCCACGATGTCTAGGATGGAGCGCGTCCCCTCGCCCGCGGCGTCGGCGCGGGCCGCGTCGATCGACTCGTGCTCGGGCCCCGGCGACGGCGAGTCCGGACCTATCGGAAACTCGGTGAAGGGTTCCACCGGGTGGTACCGCCCGGCCGCGAACTCCCTCAGACGAAGCTCCTCGAGCGCAAGTCCCGCGTCGGGCTGGTACTCGACGGTGTAGTAGTACGGATGCGATCCCATGCCGGGATCATCTCCGGCGGAGGGGGCCCCGTGTCAAGGGGGAGGCGATCACCGCCCCTTTCGGCCCTTTTCCCTCCAGTAGGTCATCTCCTCAGAGAAGCAGGCCCCGGGCAGGTCCTCGACCTTCGCCCTGAAGTACGCCTCGGCGTCCCTGACGCCCCGGTTGTACGCGCACGGGGCGATTTCCTTCATCACGTAGTCCAGGAGGAAGCCGGCGCGCATCTCGCTCGCCTCGATCTCAAGCTCCTCGCGGAGGTATTTCCGGAGGGAGGGGATGATCTCCTCCCGCTGCTGCTTGGTTAGTTCGATGTCCATGGGGGCCTTTGCCCCCACCCAATCAGCAAGGGCTTGGGCCGAGCAAGGTTTCCCGGCGGTCCCCGGCGAGCGGTCCGCATTCGCGGGACGGGACCGGCTATGTCCGGTGGAAGATCAGGGGCAAGAACCAGACCGCGGCCCCATAGGCGCCGACCGCGGCCTCCATCGCGGTCGCCGCAACGAGCGCGATCCGGAAGGGGCGCCGGGGCGAGACCACGGCGCACACCGCGAATGCGAGCGCGAGGACGGGCGAGGCGAGGATCCACAGGACGGAGAATTCCGCCCAGGGGCCGAGCCGCGTTGCCGCCTCGCCCCTGCCGATGGCGAAGACGACCGCCGCCGCCACGCCCGCGGCCGCCACCGCCAGCGAAAGGCCCGCTAGCCCCTTCCAAAAGAGCGGGAACGGCCGGAGGAAGACGAGCGCCACGGCTGTCGGGACGAGCCCGGATACCCCGAACACGACGGCGAAGAGGAGGGTGTCCCCGAACGCGGCCATACCGCCGGACGCCTCGCCGGTCGCCGCCGCGTGGAGCGCGACCGCAGCAAAAGCCAACAGGAGGCAACCGGCATACCCCCCGACGACAAGAAGGGCCTTAGACCGCGGCTTCATGGGGCTCGTCGGCACCCGGCATGGGGAGGGTCGTTCCAGGGGTGGTCATTGGGTCAAGAACGGAGGCATCGCGGGCGGATGGGTGAACCGGGTCAGGACGGCGCACCTAGGTGCACGGCTCAAAGGGTCCCAGACTCGATCTCGTCCAGATAGATGAACTGCGGGGCCTTGACCCCGGCCTCCTCGCGGATCCGGACCAGCCTGGGTGACTCGAAGAACCTCCGGGCGTCGCCGGCCGAGGTCCACGCCGAGAAGTGCACGATGCGGTTCGGGTCCGACTCGTACCGGAGCACCTGGAACGAGCGCTCCCCGGCCTCCCGCCGGATCGGGGCGGCGGCGTCAAAGATGCGCTTCCACGCGAGATAGTCCGCGACCTCGTGGATGATCAGGACGTGCTGCATGGGGGAAGTCCGGGGGCGAAGGGTCTGCAACCGAGGCTCGGGCGCTCTAGGCGAGAACCTTGAACGGCTTCCTGCTGGCGGCGACCTGGCGGACACCCTTGTCGTCCTCAAGCAGCACCAGGTGCACGGCCCGCTTCTTCGCGACCCTAGCCACGTTCCTGAGGCCGCCGCCCCGCTTCGAGATCGTCGCGACGCTCCGGGCGCTCATGGTGTTCGCGCCGCCCAGGCACGGCAAGACCGAGCTGGTGTCGCGCCGGTTCCCCGCTTACTGCCTGGGCAAGTATCCCGACATGACCTTCATCGCCACCTCGTATGCGAGCGACCTCGCGAGCAGCATCAACCG
>CAISPT010000293.1 GCA_903887455.1 uncultured Opitutaceae bacterium
GATGCGGATGCCGTTGAACAGCAACAGACCAAACAGGCTGAGAACCGTAATGCTTCCCAGAAATCCTTTTTCCTCGGCGATGACCGAGAAGATAAAATCGTTGTGCGCCACCGACCGGGGCAGGTAGCCGAGCCGGGCCTGCGTCCCTTCGGTCCAGCCCTTGCCGGAGAGGCCTCCGCTGCCGACCGAGATCAACGACTGGCGCTGGTTCCAGCCGATCCCCATGGGATCGATCTTGTCGGGGTCCACGAAGGAGAGGATGCGGTTGCGCTGGTAGTCGTGGAGGGGGACCCAGCTGTGCTTCTCATAGAGGCCCCGGTCGGCCTGCAGGCTGTAGCCGTGGGATTCCATGAAATCCATGTAACGCCATGTGTCCCAAGCAACTAGGCCCGTTAGCAGGAGGAACGCCGCCAGAGCTCCGGCGAAGAAACGCCCGGAGAGCCGCGAAACGTAGAGCATGGAGAACACCATCGGCGGAAGAACAATCGCGGACTTCAAGTCCGGTTGTTTCAGAATCAAAAGCATGGGGGTACCTACGGCAAGGGCCAATTTCCCCAGCACGCCGAGCGACTGTTTGACCGTTCCTATCTCGCTGCGCACCAGCAGACTGGCGGTGATGAGAAGCACGGCCACGATGGCCAGGTCGGAGGGCTGGAAAGAGACCGGCCCCATCTTAATCCATCTTTTTGACCCATACACCTCGGTGCCGATTCCCGGGATGAGGACCAGGACCAGGGGAATCAGGCAAGACGCGTATATCCAATGGGCTACGCCGAGCCAGAACTGGTAGTCGATCAGGGAAACGGTCACGTAGACCGCCGCTCCGAGGAGCAGCCAGACCATCTGGACCAGCCAGCCGTGCCCCTGGACGGGAAGCTGTGCCGAGTAGATGAAGGCGATCCCGAAGGTTCCCAAACCCGCCATTGCAATCGGCGACCAGTGATCCCACCGTTCGCGGGTGGATGTATTAAAAAGACTGAAGGAATCGACGGGTAAGCGTAAGTTCACCGGGCAACCGATTCAGAACCCAACGAAGCACCGTTTGCAACTGGCCATTCGCCCGACGCAGTCGAAGTACAATGCGTTTGGGGTGAAGCCGGGCCGCTAGGCTGGATCGTCCGACCCCTGGCGTTGGCGATCCCAAGTACCGTCCAGAATGCCACGGCCCCCATTGGGCCCTCGAGCACGACGCCGAAGCAGGCGCTCAGAAAAACGGACAGGGCTACGCTCACAAGCCCCCTTTGGTCAGGATCGCCGCTTTTCAGGGTTTTCCATGCGAGGGTGAGAAGACTTGCGGAGATCGCGATCCACGCTGTGAGGCCAAGGAGGCCCATACGCCCGATAACTGTGAAGACGATGCTGTGAGGGCTCCGTGCTGCGAAGTTTTCGTCGGATAGCAGGTCGTAGTCGGCGAGGAAACGCGACGCCAGGTCGCCGCCAAAACCTATACCCATTACCGGGTTCTGGGCTAAGGTATCCTCTGCAACGTCGCGCCACCAGATCAACCGGAAGCGGTTGTTGCCACCCGGGTCGCCGCTCTCGCCGTTGATGTAAGTGCCCTGTCCTGCGGGATCGAAGATCGATATCGCGTGCTCGTATACCGAATAGGGTGCGGAGGTCTTCAGGTCCCTCCCCGTGAGCACGACATATGCAATGCTTAGGGCGAGGGCGCCGGTGACGACGAACCCTTCGGCCGCAGCGATTCTCCATCGCCCGGTGAAAATCCACAGCGCTGTCGTGACCGCCACTGCGAACATTCCGGCCCTCGGCGAATCCATCGCCCCAATTAGGATGAGGCTAGTTGCTGCTGCTGCGATCCATCGGGCGTGCTGAGTTTTCTCCCAACGGGTCCAAAGCCAGAAGAACCCCCCTGCTAGGGACATGGCGATAAGATCGCTCTTGTGGTATATGAGGGGAATCCCACGGATTGTGAGGTGGTCGAGAAGGAAGTCTGGCGAGATGACGATGCTTACGACGACGGGCGGAAGGAGCAGGTACGACCATGTGAGCGCTCCCTTCATGATCCGGCGGGAGTCCTCCTGCCCCGCAAGATCCTGGGCGATGAAGAAGAAGCAGGCGTAGTAGATTGTCGCGAAATCCCGTAGGGCAATGACCCCGAACGTCTGCATGTCCCTTGGCAGGCGGATAGCCCCAAGGATCATCCAAGCCAGGATGGAGTAGTTGAGGGCGTCCGCTTGGAATCCCCTGGATCTCTTAACTGCGATCCTAAATAGGAGGGAGGGCACGACAAAGAGAAGCACAGCCTCTGCGGGAAGCAGGGGGATCTGCGCAGCAGGCTGAAGCTGTGCGAATCCCCGGTTCCCTACGATGTAGCCAACCATGATCACGGCGACCAGCCACGCGTCCGGAGCCCCGGGGTTAGTCTTCCTTAAGGCGAGCCATGTGGCAGCGAGACTGATTAGCGCCGAAAGCCCGTAGCTCTCGTCCGCGATCTCGACTCCGATAGCGATGCCAAGGGCGGCGCCCGCGGCAACGAAGAGGATCATCCTGACGCGGGGGTTCATAGGTTGCCCCCCTGAGCAGTGAGGAGCCTGGACCTGCATGCGACTTCAACGCGTTCAGGCGTCCAGTAGGCCAGGCAGGCCATCGGCGACTCCACGTTGGCGCATCCCTCGAGGGCCTTGTTCGGCCTCTCGCAGGGAGAGCATGCCAAGTTTGGGTGGCGAAGCACCGTCCAACGGTCCCTATGCCAGTAGGGGTTCCAGCCCGGCGCCGAAGGGCCTGTGACCACTACCCCCGGACAGCCGAGGGCGTTGGCAAGGTGCATCGGGCCCGAATTGTTGCCCAGGAAAAGGCTCGAGGGCGCTATCCACGATGCGAGTTCATGGAGGGTTTTCACCGGCGCCGGTAGCGTCCCGGCTGGAGCCTCGCCCGTCGTACCCCCGTGGGTGATCCACACGACCTCGTGATCTCGCGCGAGAGAGGATGCGACGGCAGCAAACCGCTCCCTGGGCCATTGGTTCAGGTAACGGCTGGCGCCTGCGTGGACGACGATCCTCCGACGGGTAGGAGGCTCGCCGCCCGCTGGTCCCGCCAGGTGCGAAAGATCCGGGGCGGGGGCCGTGTCGGGCCAATCGGATTGGGTCCCGAGCGCCCCCGCGAGCGCCCGCGCCATTTCCCAATGCCAGGAGGCGGGGCAGGCGTCGGCGGGCAGCGCGACCTCGGTTGTCAATGACCCGGCGACGCGGATGTGCTGGAGGTTGCCGCCAACCCGAACCCGCGCCCCGCTGTGCTTCGCTATCAGGTGCGCCATGGTCGCCTGGTCGAAGGAGATGAGGCATGCGTCGGGCTGTGCCGCGCGCACCCGCAAAAGCCACCGCGCGAGGACCCACGGCCGTCGGTAGGCCTTGTCAAAGCCGTGCTTCGAATACGTGCAGATCCTCTGGGGCGCGTATGGGCCGCCGTAAAGGGCCGCCTCGCCCGGGGTGGTGAGGAGAGTCAGGTTCCAGTCCGGGTGGAGTCGGCGAAGCGCCTGGACCACGGGAACGAAGACGACGTTGTCGCCCAGGTGGTTGAACTTGAAGATAACGACGTTCACCCGGTGGCTCCTTCGGCTGGGTTCTGTCGGAGGGCCTTGAGTGTCTGCCACGCAACGGGCGGAAGGAGGAGCGCGCAGAGGGCGATGCTGCCGGCCGCAAGGACGCCGACCGCCGAGCCGTGGCCCGAACCGATGAACAGGGCCGCCGAGGCGAAGAGGAAGCCGGGCGTTGCGGCCCATGCCAGCTGGCGAAGGCGCCCGATGCCCATCAGGTAGTACAGAAACGGCTGGGCGGCCATCTGCAGGATGGTCCACAGGGCCACGATCGCCGCCAGCCCCGCGGTGACCGCATCCGCCGATCCCACCCATACCGACAGGAGCAGCCGGCATTGCCAGGCCACCAAGGCGGTCCCGGCTGCAAGGACCGCCCAAACCCCCAGGGTCCTAATGAGCGTCCGGCGGTTCCACGAATGGTCGGCCCTCTGGTGGGCCTCCGTGTACGCGGGCCACACGGGCGTGAGCAGTATGACCTGTCCCTGCTGGAACGGGCTGAAGAGCCGCAGGAGCAGGTTGTAGCCCGTGACGGCCGAGGATCCGGCCGCGACGGAGATCGCGATGGCCGGGGCCGACTGCAAGAGGGCCATGCCAAACTGGGGAAATGCGTAGCAGAGGCTGGATCGGAGCATCTCGCGGACCTCGGAAGCCGGCGCGAGCCTGCCCGGCAGGAGGCTCCAGCCGAGAGAGCGGAGCAGGTGGATGAACAGCCCGAGGCCCTGGAGGGTAGGGACGGAGAGGCTTGTGGCCAAGAAGCCGAGAAATCCCCACCTTCCGCGCGCCGCCGCGAAGACCAGGCCGAGGGAGAGCGCGCTCCCTGCCGCTATCCACCCGGCGTTAATCCAGCCCCGCTGGAGGGCCGCCGCAAGTCGGCCGACCGCGCTGAACGGGAGCCCTAGGGCGAAGGCGCCCACCGCGATCGAAAGGGAGCTCGCCGTGTCGCGCCGCAGTCCGGGGTCACGGAGCAGAAGCGTGTCCTCCCACGGGCGGGCGTGGGCCAAGCCGAGGCCCGTCAGGAGCACGGCCAGGCCGAGGACCAGGAGGGCGAAGGCCCCGGTCCAGAACGTCTTCTTCACCGAGTCCATGTCGTCGCTCCCGAACGCCTTCGCCATCGCGTGCTGCATGCCGACGCCAAGGCCGAAGTCCACCGAGTTAAGGACGAGCACCACGCTGAAGAGGGTGATCCAGAAACCGTAGGCCTCGCTCCCGAGGTAGTGCAGCGCCAGGGGGACCTGCGCGAAGGTGCAGATCATGGAAAACACCTTTGCGCCCACGGATGCGGCGACGGTGATCCGGATCGCCCGTTCACGGCGAACAACGGTGGTGGGGGACAGAACGGACACTGGCGGCAAAGGTGGTGGCGCCGCGCGCTGGCGGCAATACTTCGCGCAACTGATGGGCATTTTCGCTTGGCGAACGCCCGGGAGCGTCTGGAATGGAGCCATGCCCGTGAAGCTCGCCCTTTCGACCCTCTGCGAGAACCCGGACCGCCGGACGGGCCTGAGCACGCTTTTCCCGGAAATGGTGCAGCACGCCAGGAGGGTGTTCCCCGAAGTGTCGTGGGTCGTCTTTGCAGGGAGGAAAGCGCCTTGGCCTGACGGGGACCGGGAGGTCGAGGTATGCCGGGATTTTCCTTCAAACGAGCGGCCCCTCGGGCGCCTCTGTGCCGACCACCTTCTCTTAGCCGCCGAGGCCCGGCGCCGTGGCGCCGACGCCCTCCTGACGGTGGGCTTCCACCCCCTCAGGTCCGCGGGACTGCCCGTCGTGATGCAGGTCGTTGCGCCAACGCCCGGTCCCGGCGTTGGCGCGCTCCGGAAATCGTACCGGGCGTGGGCCCTAGGGCGCGGCCTCGCTCGCTCAGCTCTCGTGATCGCTAATTCCGCGTGGACACTGGCACAGCTTGAGGGGCGGCAAGGCCCGCTGATCATGAGCCCGGAGGGTGTCCAGCACGAGCGCTTCAGACCCGACGGCCCAAGGGGTGGTCAGGCTCTTCCGTCGAACTATCTGCTCTGGGTCTCGAACCTCTACCCCTACAAGCGCTTCGACCTGGCGCTTTCCGCGTACGCGGGACTGCCGGAGGCGGTCCGCAGGGACACGCCCCTCGTGGTTGTCGGCGGGGATTGGATGGGCGAGCGGGGCAGGGCGGAGTCCCTGGCCGGGCGCCTTGGAGTTAGGGATTCGGTCCATTTCAAGGGGTGGGTGCCTGACGACGAGCTTCCCGCCCTTTACCGGGGGGCGATGGCCCTTGTGCTCTCGACGTCGCAGGAGACCTTTGGAAGAAACGTGCTTGAGGCCATGGCCTGCGGCTGTCCCTGCGTGCTGCAGGAGATTCCGGTGCTTCGCGAAGTGGCCGGGGAAAGTGCCCTCTATGTGGACTTCAAGGACACTGGCCGGGCCTCCGCGCTCCTCCTTAGCGTGTGCTCCGGGGGCTGGGGGCGCGAGCAGCTGTCGCTCGCTGGGATCGAACGCTCCAGGGCTTTCAGCTTCGACCGCCTCGCAAGGGAGCGGGTGGGTGCCGTGCTTTCGATCCTCGGGAAGGCACCCAAGTGAAGGTGTCGCGCACGATAGCCGTAGCCGCCGCGGCGCTTGCCGGCGCGGCTCTCTTCCAGTTCTGGGGAAACGCGACACACGGGTACATCGCCTCGAGCTCCCTCTTCTACTGGTGGGGCTTCCAGTGGGTTAACCCGGAGTCCGAGACGGAGCACGCATGGCTGATCCTGGCGCTAAGCCTCTACGTGCTCGGGCGGAACCTCAGGCGAACCGGCCCATCGGGCGGGGCCGGACCCCGGGGGTTTGCCGCCGCCGCGGCGGGGCTCCTCCTCCACGCCCTCGGTTTCGTCGCCCAGCAGCCGAGGATATCGATCCTCGGCTTCCTGCTCTTCTCCTGGGGCATCACGGCGCTGTGGGGCGGGAGGCGCTGGGCCAGGGCCTCCGCCTTCCCGATCGCGTTCATGGTCTTCGCGATCCCGGTGAACGCGCTCGATACCGTTGGGTTCTGGCTTCAGATGGGCGTGGTCCGCGCGGGCGAGTACCTGGCGCATCTCGCCGGTATTGGGGTCGTGCGCAGCGGGACCCAGCTCTTCGGGCCCGACGGCCGCTACCAGTACGACGTCGTGGCCGCCTGCTCCGGTATCAGGTCGCTTATGGCCCTCACGGCGCTCTCGCTCTTCATCGGCTACCTCTGGTTCCGGCCGCTCTGGGTGCGCGCCCTGGTCCTTCTGGCGAGTGTCCCGCTCGTCTTCCTGGGCAACGTCGCGAGGATCACCTCCATCGTGCTGGCCGCCCAGTGGGGAGGGCGCGCGTGGGGGGACCGGGTACACGATATCATGGGTTATGGTGTCTTTGTGATCGTCCTTGGTGGGATTGTGGCCCTTGCCGAGTTTGCCTTGCGCCGCAGACCGCAGTGGGCGCGGGTGGAGGGCGGCGATGAGGACCCTGGCGCAGGTTCCGGCGGAAATCCCTGGGTCCTTGGTTCCGCTTCGGCCCTAGTCGTCCTCGCCTTCGCGATCGGGGCATATCTCTCCTACCGGTCGTCGATCCCCCCGGACGAGCGGCCCGGCGTCCTTCTGTCTGCTGACGGTTCAAGCCCTGTTGAACTTCCGACCTACCTGGGATCCGAATGGATGGGGCACCGGGTCGAGCCCGAGGCCATCGAGCGGACTATCCTGCCCCCCGACACGGGCTTCTCGCGCAAGCTCTACGTCAACCTCGAGCATCCCGAGGAGCACGTTCTCCTTTCGATCGTCCTGAGCGGGCGGGACCGGTCTTCGATCCACCGCCCGGAACTCTGCCTTGTCGGCCAGGGATGGACGATCGACTCGGCGACCCGGCACCGGTTCGCCTACCCGGGGAACCCCGCCGCCGGCTTCGAGGCGACGGTGCTCGGCGTCCACCGCAATCTCCAGGGCACCGCGGGCCAAAGGGTGGTGCCGGAGATCGTGACCTATTGGTTTGTGGGGGACAACCGCGTCTTCGCGTCGCAGACGGCGCGCATCGCCTATGACGCGTGGATCCGCGTCGTGCACGGCCGCGCCCCGAGGTGGGCGTACGTCTTCCTGCAGACCGGATCCGGAGAGGGGGGCGGATCCGCGATCGCCCGCATCCAGGCGGTGCTGGACGGAACACTCCCCCGCTTTCAGCCGCCGGCGGGCACGGGAAGCGGTTGAGTTGCCATCCGGCTGGCGACCCACCGCTTGCGGGCCCTCTCTATCGGCTGGTCGTAGAATTGGTACACGGCCCAGGACAACGCGGCGATAACGAGCCAGGCGCCAGCCAACGACGGGAGGCGGCTTAGCGGCGGCCGCAGCGCGAAGTAGTAGGAATGGACCAGGATGACCGGCCAGTGCATCAGGTACATGACATAGGTGAACTCCCCGAGCGCGCGGTCCCGGGTGTCCGACGCCCGGTGCACCGACTCGATTGCAACGGGTGCGGTATAAAGCGCCAGGAGGGCCTGCGCGATCTGGCGGTGGTGGAAGTCGACTGCCGTTGAACCGTGCTTTAGGTTCTCGAAAAGGTACTCCCATCCGGGCACCAGCCAGCACACCGCCACAAACGCGATCGCCGTGGCTCCGACAAAGGAAACGGTTGCCCTCGAGGGACGCCAGCGACGGCGCTCCGCGAGCACGCCGGCCAGGAAGTAGATCCCGCAGCAGCCAAGGTTTCGTGGCCCGGGTGCCGCGTCCATGATGAAGATGGAGAGTCCGATGCAGCACACGGCCCCTAGGAACACGGTCCAGAATATTCGCATCCGGTCCGAAGCCAGGAGCAGCGAGGCCAGCGGCAGGACGGCGTAGAACTGCAACTCCACATCGAGCGACCAGGCGACGTGCAGCGCGCCCTGGGAATGGGGAAGGCTCGAATACCCGAGGATGAGCAGATTCGACGCGATCGCCGGCAGGACGCCCCACTTTTCGGCGGAGGGGTTCAGGAAGACCGGGTCTGTGTGGACAGCGACAAGCGCCGTTATGAGATTGGCCAAGAGGAAGACGGGGAGCAGATGTAGAAGCCTTGAGGCGATGAAGACCCGGCCGGGGGCGTCGGTCCGCGAATATTTGTCCTTCCACATCCGGCTTATCCAGAAGCCGCTCAGGATGAAGAACGAGTACACAGCCCAGTCCCCGGGATCAAAACGGCAGGAATGGGAAACGAGCACGGTGGTCGCGAGGAAGAGGCGGAATGCCCCGGGCCGGAGGATGCTGAATCCACCGGTCTTCACGTCCCGACAACCCTCACGGCGACCGAGTCGTTTGTGAACGCAAGGTACTCGTATTTCCGTCCGCCCTCCTGGACGAATTCCTGCCACGCCCTGAACTCGCCGATGCGCCACCCCCGGTACCCCATGTATTCGTCGAAAACGATGATGGTTCCCGGGACGATCCGATCCGCCGCGAGAGCGAGCACCAGGCGGGTCGATTCGTAGGTGTCGCTGTCCAGGTGCATGAAGTCAAACGACCCGCCGTTCGCCGCCAGGAATGGGGGGAGCGTCTCGTCGTACCAGCCGGGAACCAGGCGGACGTTGGGCCCGACCTTCGGCAGCCTTCCGCCCAGGCTGAACCGGCCCTTCGGCTCCTTCCACCCGGCCCAATCCTCCCTGAGACCCTGAAAACTGTCGAAGCCGTGGACGATCCTGGGCGCGACCCTGGCGGCGATGGCGTTGATGGATGCCCCTTTCCAGACCCCGAACTCGGCGACGAGACCCACCGTCCCTGCCTTGCCGAGAGCATGAGCCCAAAGGTCCTTCTTTCGATCGAACTGCAGAGCGGCCGGCATCCGAGCCTGGACGTAGTCCGCACATTCCGCCGCTGCCCGCTTTTCCAATTCTCGCGTAAGCGTGGTCGAAGGAAGGCGTCCCGACACGTACCCGCACAACGGCACGACGATTTCGTCTAGGGCCAGCTTCCCGAGGCGCTTTCCGATGTTGGTCATTTGGGTTCTTATGCGGGCTGGGGGTTTCCTGCAGACGCGCGCCGAGATTGGCGGTGTCGCAGGCGATTGGCAATTAATCGCTTCCGGACGCTCACGCCCCGAGCACCACACGGGCGGGAAAGAGACTTGAGCTTTGTTGCCGGGAGCCCATCTTGTTCAAACCCAACATTTGGCCTTAGAAACCGTAGCTGAAACCACATCAAGCCTGTCAGGCGGATTTAATGACGCGGCCTTCCCAGTCTCCCTACTTCTGGGTGCGCTGGCGGGTTTCCTCGTTGTTTGGTTCGTAACCCGTTACAC
>CAISPT010000294.1 GCA_903887455.1 uncultured Opitutaceae bacterium
GGTCCATGTTGTCGCTGATCTTCTGGTCGAAGGTAAGCGTCGCGTTAAGGGCCTGGGGCTTCAGGTAGCCGTCTTGCGGGGCCACTGCGAAGTCGCGGCTCGGCAGGGCCATGATGGTCGTGCCGCCGGTTGGGGCATAGCTAAAGGACGAGGGACGCAGATAGGCGCCCCAAGCGATGTTGTTGGTACCCATCGTGCGAACACCGCCGGACCAGTTCATGATACCGAGGCCGGGGATCAGCACGTTGTAGTTCGGGCTTAGGCCCCAGTCAGACATGCCTGTTACGCCGGGTGCACCGGGGGTCGTCTGGGGGTTGGCGCCGAGGTTGTTGATGTTCGAGCCCCAGGTGGCTGAAGTCGTCTTTCCGTCCCACAGGGAGACGTTGTCCTGGTAGGTGGCGCCGTAGATCGCCTTCTTCTCGTCCCAGCCCTGCACCTCGAAGCGCAGAACCGACGCGTCCTTGTTGAACTTGTAGGTTCCAGCGACCGTGACGCCCAGCTTGTGGTGGTAGTCGCCGTCCCTGAACCCCTTCTCGTTGGCCGCAACCGCGTTCACGCGGATAGCGAGCTTTCCGACCGACTGATTGACGTCCGCCGTGAAGCGGTACCCGCCGTAGGAGTTAACCATCGCCGTCACATCCTCGAAGTTCTTGTCGAACCTCGCAGTCTTCGTGTAGGCGTTGACCGATCCGCCGATGTCGCCGATGCCGAACAGGATTGAGTTCGGGCCTTCGTCAAACTCGACGCGGTCGATGTCGTAGGTGTCTTCGACGGTAAACGTCGGGTAGTAATTTCTGGTCGGGGGATTGCCGCCCTGGACCGTCTGTCCACCGCGGGTGCTGATCGACCAATAGTTGAACACGCTGCCACCGGTGCCGCCGGAGAACCCGCTGCGGTCCGAGGACGGCACAGTGTTCAGCGACCATTTGAGGATGTCGTTAACATTCGTCAGTCCGAGGTCCTCGATGAACTGACCGGTGATCGTCGACATCGGCGCCGGCGTCACGCGGATGGGGGCTGCATAGCGACCTCCCGCGAGCGAGTCCGTAGCGATGTAGCCGTTGTCCTTAGCCGTATCGACCGTGAACGGGTCCAATACGACGACCGACTGATCCGGTGCGGCATTCGCTGCCGTATCGGTTTGCGCCTTGGCGAGAGTGCCAAGACCGAGCGTCAGCACGGAGGCCAACGCGAATCTGCTTGTTCGTAGGTTTTGCATGTTGTGGGTATCTCGAGAGGAACGGAACTAGCGCCGAGGGTACTTCGGCGTCAGCCCGAGTGAGGTAAGGGACGGGGCGGGGGTCTTGCGGGGTGACTGTCACGGAAAGCAGGGCTAACCGTTATTCGGATTATTAATGATAACGGTGTCATTGCAATCTCGAAATCGGTGTTTTCTTCGTTAGCCATGAGCCTCGCTCATCCTAAAACCCATCCGCATCCATCCCTAGCCGACGCCAATAGCCTGCGCATTAATTGCACCCAAATCTGAACCAGAAATGCAATGTAAAGCATCCGAATTGCCCCGCATCCATACATAACGTAAGTCCCTTACCTGGAGCGCCTCATACTCTCTCCAAAGATCCGTGCTTTCCCCTCCACACGGCTCCGTTTTTGAGCGTCCCTATAACCCCTAGAATATAGCCCAAATCCCGCCTTGCCTGCTCAAGGTTCGTATGCCGACCAGCCTTCGCTTCTCGGCGTACCAGGCAGCCATAATTCCGAACGGATTCCCAGGCGTGCAAACGTTACCAACAAACACGGCGGTCCAAAGCGACCCTGATAATTCCGTTTAGCCGCCCTCGATACTCGGTGATCACCACCGCAAATGTTCGCTTGCGCCACGAGACAAACTAAGCGTTCCCTTCGAACGCGAGCTCCCGCCATTGATTGATGCCATTTTCTTGCCGCATTTTTCCAAATGACGCGTGTCGCGGCTGGGGAGTTGCCCTTGGGCTTCTGCTGGTCGGAGTGGCCTCCGAGGGCCGTACAGCGGACGTGCCGAAAGTGCCGGCCGATCCCCCTTCCGTTGCGTTCAACCCGCGCTCAGGTCCCCGCGGTCGGACCCTGTTCACCACGCTTACGCCCGAGCAAACCGGCATAACCGCCGTCAATGCCTACGATGACCCCAAGATGTGGGGTGAGCTTTACCACGAGTTCAACTCCGGCGCGATAGGCACGGGAGTGGCGATAGGCGACTTTGATGGCGACGGTCTCCCCGACATCTTCGTCGTAAGCAAGACCGGGCGCAACCACCTCTACCGAAACCTCGGCGGCATGCGCTTTGAGGACGTAACTGA
>CAISPT010000295.1 GCA_903887455.1 uncultured Opitutaceae bacterium
CGCTCGCCGGGGGTGTTCGGGTTCCTCCTGGCCCTAAAGGCCTCCTTCGACCGGGCGTACGACTACTACGTGGCGAAGGTCCAGCAGCGGTTCGCGATGGCCCTCAACTTCCTCGACCTTGTGGTCCTCGCCGGGGTCCTGATACGCGGGTTTGCCGGCACGGTGGAGATCCTGGGCTTCGGCGTCAGGAGCCTCCACACCGGGCGCATCAATCACTACGTCTACTGGTTCCTCGGGGGCGTGGTCGTCCTCTGGGCGTTCGCCGCGGGCGTCCTCTGATTTGAACGCGATGAGCAACCCATCCTTCGACCCCCTCCTGCTCTCGGTTGCGGCGCCGCTCGCGCTCGCCGCCCTGATCGCTCTGGGTCTTCCGAAGAAGATCGTCGTCAAGCTTGCGTACCTCGTGTTCGCGCTCCCCGCGGCGATCGCCGTTTACCTCTGGTGGGGCTTCGCGGGCGCCGCCAAGGAGGCCCACGGTTACGCCTACCTCTCCGAGTACTCGACGGGCCTGGGCGGGTTCGGGATCAGCCTTAAGCTGGGCCTGAACGGCATCTCGCTCCCGCTCTTCGTCCTTGCCGGCGTCGTGGGGCTGGCGGCCGGGCTCTACGCACTCCAATCGAAGGCCGAGAGGATGAAGAGCTACCTGCTGCTCCTGCTGGTGATGCAGGCCGGCCTCATGGGGACGTTCGCGAGCGTGGACATCTTCTTCTTCTACTTCTTCCACGAGCTGGCGCTCATCCCGACCTTCATCATGGTGGGCATCTGGGGCGGCCGCGACCGCACGCACGCCGCGATGATGATGACGATCTACCTGACGGTGGGCGCCATGCTGTCGCTCCTCGGCCTGGTGGCGATCTATGCGAAGAGCGGCGCCTCGAGCTTCGACCTGCTGGCGATCCGCGACGCCCTGGCCACCCACCCCCTGGGCGAGGTCACGCAGAAGCACATCCTCGGTCTCCTGCTCTTTGGCTTCGGAATCCTGGTGTCCCTCTGGCCGTTCCACTCCTGGGCCCCCCTGGGCTACGGCGCGGCCCCGAGCTCTGCGGCCATGCTGCACGCGGGCGTCCTGAAGAAATTCGGGCTCTACGGACTCGTGCAGATCGCCCTTCCGCTCCTGCCGCTCGGCTTCCTTCACTGGAGCCACCCGCTGGCCTCGCTGGCCGCGGTCGGCAATGTCCTTGTGATCGGCCTGGTCACGATGGCCCAGAGGGACCTGAAGCAGATGGTGGGCTACAGCTCGGTCATGCACATGGGCTACGCCTTCCTCGGGCTCGCCGTGGGCTCCGTTCTCGGCGTCGGCGGCGTCGTTATGCTGATGGTCGCCCACGGGCTCTCCGTGGCGCTCCTCTTCCTCCTCTCGACCAGCGTCTACCAGCGCACGAACACCTTCGACATGCACCAGATGGGCGGTCTCGGGGCGAAGGCCCCGGTCCTGGCGGCACTCTTTGTCACGGCCACGTTCGCGAGCGTGGGGCTTCCCGGCTTCGCCAACTTCTGGGGTGAGCTGCCGATCTTCGTCTCCCTGTGGGGCTTCTCGCACTGCCTGACGCTGATCGCGCTCTCGGGCACGGTCATCTCGGCCGTCTACGGCTTAAGGGCCGCGGCCCGGGCCTTCTTTGGCCCGCAGACCGAGGCCTTTGCCCGGTTCGAGGCGCAAAAGCCGGTGGAGGACATCGCGTGGAGCGAGCGGATCCCTGCACTGATCCTGATCGCCGCCCTCCTCTTTGTCGGCGTCTGGCCGCGGTCGCTCTCGACCGCGATCGACCAGGCCCTCGCCCGCCCGCCCGCCGCCGTCGCGGCCAGCCGATAACCCTCGAACCGCCGACTTCAAATGGACTTCACCGTTCTACGAGACCTGGCCGCCGGCAACAACTGGTGGGCCATTTGGCCGGAGCTTGTGCTCGGCTGCCTGGCGCTCCTGCTCCTTGTCCTGGAGACGGTCCTGCCGAAGTCCGCGCACGACAAGATCCCGGACATCTCGATCGCCGCCCAGCTCGGGATCCTGCTGGCGCTCCTCTTCAACTTCGACACCTCCTACCACGAGACGTTCAACGGTCTGATCATGCTCACCCCGCAGGGCGAGCTGATGAGGGTCTTCTTCCTTGCCTCCTCGATCCTCGTCTCGGTGCTTGGACGGGTGAGCCTTAAGGGCAGGGGGGTGCCGCGGATCGAGTTCCACCACATCGTGCTCATCGTGGCCGCGGCGATGATGCTCTTGGTTGAGAGCCGGAACTTCGTGATGCTCTTCGTCACCCTGGAAACCGTGACGGTGGGTCTCTACATCCTCGTCAGCTACTACCGCTCGAACCCGAAGACCCTCGAGGCCGGGCTCAAGTACCTGGTGATGGGTGCCCTCAGCTCGGCGCTCCTGCTCTTCGGAATCGTGCTCCTGTACGGAGTCGCGGGCAGCGCGGGGCTCACGGGCCGCACGACGGCCGGCATGTACTTCTCGGGCCTGGCCGCGTTCCTCGACGCGAACCCCCACAACTTCATGGCCTCGGCCGGCATCGTGCTCGTCCTCTCCGGGGTCGCCTTCAAGATCGGGGCGTTCCCGTTCCAGATCTGGGTGCCCGACGTCTACCAGGGTGCGCCCACGCCGGTCACGGCCTTCCTCGCCGTGGCCTCAAAGGCCGCGGGCTTCGTCGTCCTGCTGGTCCTGGTGACCCAGGTGTTCCCCGCCTACGACTGGCTCGTGGGCCCCGTCCTCGCCCTGATGGCCGCAGCCACGATGATCTTCGGCAATCTTGCCGCGCTGAAGCAGAGCAACGTCAAGCGGCTGATCGGACTCTCCGGGGTTTCACACGCGGGCTTCATCCTCCTTGCGGTCGCCTCGGCCTCCCGCGTCCCCGCGGCCGTCGGGGCCGTCTACTTCTACCTCGTGGTCTACCTGATCGCCTCCTTCACGGTTTTCGGGGTCATGACGATCCTCGCCGGTCCCGACGACACGGAGCAGGAGGTCTCCGACTACAGCGGCCTGGCCAAGCAGAGTCCCTTCCTCGCGGGTGTCCTCGGGTGCGGACTCGGCTCGCTGGCCGGCATCCCGCCCCTCGCCGGGTTCATGGGCAAGCTGCTCGTGTTCACGGCGGCCTTCAAGGCGGGCCACTACGGGCTCCTCGCGGTCGCCATCGCCTGCGTCGCGATCTCGATCTACTACTACTTCGGCTGGATCCGGGCGGCGTACTTCAACGACGAGGGCGCCCTGTCCGAGGCCACCGCCTCCAGGATTGGCGGTGGAGGCACCCTCCTTAGGGTGACGGTCGCGGTCCTTGCCGCCCTGTCGATTATCCTCGGTTTCTACCAGGGGATGCTCGGCGCCTTGATCGGAGGCTAAAAAGGCCGGGCGGTTATGCCCGGCCTTTGCTCAAGTTCGCTTGGGGTCCACCGGCTAGCGCCAATGGCCCTCGCGCCAGACCCAGGCATTGCCCCGGCGGTCCCAATGGCCCTGCTCCCATGCCGCGCCCGGATGGAAGTGGGGGTGGCGGTCATAATGGCCGCGGACCCAGACCCAGCCGCCGCTCCAGTGCCAGTGCCCGCCTATCCAGAAGTAATCCGGGCCGGGTGCCACCGGCACGACCTCGGTGATCACCGGGGGAGGGGCCTCCTGGGCAATCACCTCCACCTGCTGGCCCGGAGGCGGGGGAGGCGCGGAGACGTAGTGCCCCTCGACCCAGACCCAGCCGTTGCCGCGGACGACCCACTGTCCGGGTACCCACGAATAGCCCGGGGTGGCGACGCGGTCCCAGTGGCCGTTAATCCACTCCCAGCGTTCGTGGCGCCAGGACCAGTGGCCGCGGATCCAGATGAAGCCCGGACCGGGGCTCATGGGAACGACCTCGACCCGCTCCGGGGGCGGCTGCGACCGCACGACGACCTCTGGGCCGCCGATGTTGATCCCGATCTCGACCCCGGCGATCGACGCCAGGGGAAGGGCGCTAAGGGCCAGTGCAAGGAGTGAGATGTTGGCTAGTTTCATAAGAGAAGGAGGGTTTTTTGCTTACACCAAATTAGACGCCGTTTCTAAGAAAAGGTTACGGCCCCGTGGCCACCACCGACCGTGCCATAAATCCCCCGCGCCCGCTGTTTCCAGTTTGTTTCCCCGAGCAATTGCTGCCTGATTTGGGTGAACACATGAAGGTCACCGGGCTAGCCATTGTCCCTCCACCCAGCGCCTCGGATCTGCCCAAGGTCACGCCCGAACTTCTCGCGTCGGTGCTCGCGCGCTACTCGCGCAGCAACGAGGGCATCGGCTCGATCCTCGCCAAGGTCGACAACGCCAACCCCGACGCTTCGATCGACCGCATCCTCAAGTTTGTCGACTACGGGCACGCCTCCATCGGAGGCCTCACAGGCGGGCTGGCCGTCGCCCTTGACGGTGTCTCGATGTGGTTGGCCTACAAGCTCTTCGAGATTGCGCAGATGGCCGATGGCCAGGAGTCGAGCACCCGTTACATCACGATGGACCCGGCCAACATTCCCGGCGCCGAGGCACTCGGTGTCCCGGATGACCTGGCGGACCGCTGGCGCGGGGTCCTGGCGCGTGCATTTGCGGCCTACAACAGCGAGTATGCGCGCCTCGACGCCCTCTCGGTGGCCGAGCCGGACAGGATCCGCCTGCCGAAGGAGGCCAAGCCGGCCGTCGTCGCCCGCATCCGCAAGAACTACGCCCTCGACCGTGCGCGGTATTTCATCCCCCTTGCCACGAAGACCAACGTCGGCCTTGTCCAGTCGTCGCGGATGTGGGCCGCGACCGTCAAGCACCTCGACTCGCTCCCGAACCCGGAGGCGAGGGCCGCTGCGGGGCTGATCCGCGCGGAACTGCTCAAGATTTCGCCCCGCCTGATGAGGCACAGCCAGGCCGAACCCTCCTACCAGGAGCAGGCGAACCAGGAGCTTGCGGCCTCGCTGCGGATGGGCCTTGGCGCGCTCTCCAGCGAGCCTGCGCCCGACAGGGTTTGGGTGGGCGTCGACCGGTCCGCCCCGCCCTGGCTTCCCCAGTGGCAGCCGGTCGGGGAGGCGCTCAGGCACCGGTCCAACCGCTATGGGCAGCAGGGGGCGGCCACGCGCAGGATGCGGGTGGCCTTCGCCTGGAACAACATGGCGCTGGCCGAGCTCCGGGACCTGAATCGCCACCGGACAGGCAGCCGCTACACCCCGCTGATCCAGGCTGGTTTCTACCTGCCTCCGGAAATCGACCGGTCGCTGCACGCTGCGCTCCTCGCCGAGCAGATGGAGCTCACGCGAGAGCTCATGGCGCGCGGCTCGTCTTCCTATGTCTACTCGCTGCTCCTGGGAGCCCAGACCCCGTTCGAGCACAGCACCCACGCCGACAAGTTCATTTACGAGGCCGAGTTGCGAACGGGAATGGGGGCGCACTTCCGCTATGCCGAGCACCTGAGCGCGGCGCTCCGCGAGTTCCTCACCCAGGTTCCGGAGGCCAGGGAATGGGTCGTCGAGGGGACGGCCGAGCCGGAGTAGAGCAACGACCAATTCCGTCCAAACTATATGGTTGCTGCAATCCGTTGGCGAAGACACGAATGAGACGAAGCCGAATGAAATTTTCGCGATACTTCCCCGGCCCGGTGGCCGATGGAGCCTAGTTCATCATGTTCAGAGTCCTTCAGTTCAACATGCAGTTCGGAATGGGCTGGGATTCGGCGGAGCCGGATTCGGTGCCGCACGACATCGAGCGCACGGTCGCGGAGATCCGTAAGCACAACCCGGACGTCGTCCTGCTGCAGGAGGTCGAGCACGCGCGCCCCGGCGGCGAGCAGATCGAGCCGCCGCCCAACTACACCCGCCTGAAAGAGGCCCTCTCCGGCTATGACAGCTACTTTTCCTATCCGAAGGCCGACCCCCGGGAGCTGCCCTTCGGGATAGGGCTGGCCATCTTCTCGCGGACGCCCCTCCTGGACGCATTCCGGGTCGATGTGCCCTCGCCGGCGATCGAGTTCGAGTTCGGCGGAAAGAAGACCACGCCCACGGACAGGCTGATGATCGGGGCGAAGACGGTCTTGAACGGTCGCGAGGTCCAGTTCTTCAACGTGCATCTCCTGGCGTTCTTCATGCTCGGCTCCAGCAGCACGATGTTCCCCTGGCAGCGGGACCTGGTGGCCGACCGCCTCGCGTCCTCCGATATCCCGACGATCCTCGGCGGCGACTTCAACGTGAGCCAGCACGCCTCGCTCGTGGAGCAGTTCGCGGAGTTCGGCTACGCCACGGTGCAGTACAAGGAGCCCACCTGGCACCGCCGGCCCTTCGTCCTGGACCACATCTTCTACAACTCCGGCCTCCGCTGCCTGGGGCACGCCGTCGAGCACTCCCTGGCGTCGGACCACCTGCCGATCCACGCCGACTTCGACTTCGGATTCTAGCCCTTCGAGGCCCGGATCCTCTCCTTCTCGGACTCCTTCTCGTCCTCGATCCGGGCCTTCTCGGAGGAGATCTGCTTGCGGATCTTGTCGGCTTCCTCGGCGTTCTGCGCCGCCAGCGCCTGGTCGAGCTGCTGCCTGAGGAATATCTCACGCTCCGCGAGCTTGCCCTGGTACACGCGGTCGACTTCGGCGAGCTTGGCGCGCTGGGCCGCCGTCAAGGGGCGGGAGGATCCGGGATCCGACTTCGACAGCCTCTCCATTGCCAGTTCGTAGGCGCTTTTCATAGGGGACGGACAGAATAGCCCCGGACAGCCACAATGGCAACAAAATGGCTTCTCATCGGGGGGGATTGTGCGGAGATTCGCGGGGTGCCCTTCGGGGCCCCATGCCCAACGAGGACCAAAGCGAGCTGTTCAGCGAACCCGAGGCCGCGGCCCAGGAGCCAGGCCGCGCGGACGACCCCGGCCGCCCGCTCGCGGTGCGCATGCGGCCGCGCCGGCTTTCCGAGGTCGTTGGACAGGACCACATCCTCGGCCCCGGCAGCCTCCTCGCCAGGGTTGTGGCACAGAACCGCTTCGGATCGCTGCTCTTCTACGGACCGCCCGGCTCGGGAAAGACCAGCATCGCCGAGGCGATTGCCCGGGAGACGCGCAGCCGCTTTGTACGGGTCAACGCCGTGATGTCGAACGCCGCGGAGCTCCGCGACGTCCTGGGCGCGGCCAGAAGGGTCCCGGGCGCCCGCACGATCCTCTTCATCGACGAGCTCCACCGCTTCAACAAGACGCAGCAGGACCTGCTCCTGCCGGACGTCGAGCAGGGCGTGGTCAGGCTCATCGGGGCCACCACCCACAACCCCGGGTTCTACGTGAACCCGCCGCTCCTCTCGAGGAGCCATCTCTTCCGCCTTGAACCTCTGTCGGCCGATGCCGTCGCGGGTGTCCTGGCCCTTGCGCTCGGGGACGAGGAGCGCGGCCTTGGAAAGACCGGCGTTCGCGCGTCACCGGAGGTGCTTCGGCAGCTCGCCGTTTTCTGCGACGGCGACCTCAGGCGGGCGCTCAACGCGCTCGAGGTGATCGCCGTCGGCAAGGACGGGCCCCTCGAGATCACGGCCGAGGACCTGACGATGTTCGCCCGGGAGCGGCGCATCCGCTACGACGCGGACGAGGACGAGCACTACGACACGATCTCCGCCTTCATAAAGAGCTGCCGCGGCTCGGACCCCGACGCGGCGATGTACTGGCTCGCCAAGATGCTCGCCGGGGGCGAGGACCCCCGCTTCGTTGCCCGCAGGCTCGTGATCCTCGCCAGCGAGGACGTGGGGCTCGCCGACCCCCAGGCGCTTCCCCTGGCCGTTGCGGCCCATCACGCCGTGGACTTCATCGGGCTGCCGGAGGCCGAGCTGACGCTCGCCCATGCCACCCTCTACATCGCCACGGCGCCGAAGAGCAACTCCGCGACCCTTGCGCTTGGGGAGGCCAGGCGGGTCCTTTCCGAGCAGCCCGTCCAGTCGGTCCCGGCCCCGCTCAGGGACAAGGGGGGGCAGGCGAGCAAGCGCATGGGGCAGGGCGAGGGCTACCTCTACGCCCACGACTTCGAGGAGGCCATCTCCGGTCAGGCGTACCTGGAGAAGCCCCTGGCCCTCTACAAGCCCAGGGAATCGGGAGCGGAAGCCGCGATCGCCGAGCGCCTTAGGCGCTGGGCCGGCCTCAGGGCCCTTCGGGCGGGGAACAGCCTTGCGAAGCGGGGGTCGAAATCGCCAGACTCTTCGAAATGAAACGCATCGCCCTATTTGCGTTTGCCGGGCTCATGATGGTCGCCCTCCGGGCGCTGCCCGCAGCCGATCCCGCCCCCAAGGACGAGAAGGAGGGCAAGGTCGCGGGACTGGCGATAGCCAGGGCCGGGGGATGGCTCGGGGTGGAGATAAAGGGGGGCAGCTTCCAGATCACCTTCTACGACGCGAAGAAGAAGCCCGTGGCCGCGGACGCCACGTCGGCGGTCCTTCGATGGTCGGTGCGCTACCAGCCCAATCCTGAGCGCACCGAGCTCACCGCCTCGGGAGACCCGAGCGTGCTGGCCTCCGCCTACACCGTGAAGCCGCCCCACTCCTTCATCCTGCACATCACCCTCCTCTTCGAGGGCAAGCCGGACGCCTCGGAGTCGTACACGGTGGACTTCAGCGAGTAGGGCGGCCGGCCTAAGGCCGCCATGAATTGACACTTGCCGGCGGCGGGATGATTTTGTCCCGATGCCCGCATCGACCTCCCATTCCTTCGACTCCGTGGAGTCGGCCGTGGAGGACATTGCGGCGGGCAAGATGGTGATCGTGACCGACGACGAGCGCCGGGAGAACGAGGGCGACCTGATCATGGCGGCCTCAAAGGTGACCGACGAGGCGATCGGGATGATGATACGACACTGCAGCGGCATCATCTGCGTGGCGATGACGCCGGCCGAGCTGCTCCGGCTGGGCCTCGCCCCCATGGTCGCCAATAACCGTGACAAGCACAGGACCGATTTTGCGGTCAGCGTCGACGCGGCCCACGGGATCACGACGGGGATAAGCGCATCGGACCGGGCAAGGACCATCCGCCTGCTCGGCGACCCGAATGCGGTGCCGGAGAGCCTCGTGCGACCCGGGCACGTGTTTCCCCTTCGGGCGAAGCCCGGCGGCGTCCTGGAGCGGCAGGGGCACACCGAGGCCGCCGTCGACCTCGCGGCCCTGGCGGGCCTGCACCCGAGCGGGGTCCTGTGCGAGCTGATGAACGACGACGGCTCGGTCGCGCGCCTGGGGGACATCGTCCGGTTCAGGCAGCGCTTTGGCCTGAGGATGATCTCGATGGCGGACCTTGTAGCCTACCGCGCGAAATCATGTTGCGGATTGCCGGTCGCCGGTTGTCCACTCGACGCTCCATGAGTGGCGATTCTCCCGTCCCCGAGTCGATAGACGCATCCGGTCTCAAGATCGCGATCGCGGCCGCGCGCTTCAATCCGGTCCTGGTCGACGCCCTTCTGGCCCGGGTCCGGGCGAGACTCCTGGCCGCCGGGGTCCGCGAGCGCAACCTGACCGTCGTCAGGGTCCCCGGGTCGAACGAGCTGCCGGTGGCGGCGCGGATGCTTGTCGACGGCCGCCGGCCCGACGCGGTCGTGGCCCTTGGCGTGATCGTCCGCGGCGGCACGATCCACTACGAACTCATAGCCCAGTCTGCCACGCAGGGGCTCCAGACGGTTGCGCTAGAGTCCCGGGTTCCGGTGATCAACGGCGTCGTGGTCGCGGAGAACGCGGCCCAGGCGAAGGCCCGCTGCACCGGTCGGATCGACCGGGGGGCGGAATTCGCCGACGCCGCGTTGTCGATGGCGGCGCTACGCAGGAGACTTTCAAAATGAGCAAGGCCCAGTACGCACAGCGCCATGACGGGCGGGTAGCCGCCCTCCAATATCTCTACTCCTGGAGCATAAACCCTCCCGAAAACGAGGTGGACAGCCTAAGGGTCTTCTTCGAGGAGCAGGAGCACCCGAGGGACCACTACGCCTTCGGCGAGGAGATCATCCACGGGGTGATCAAGAACCAGCCGGAGATCGACGCGCAGATCAAGGAGCTCGCCCAGAACTGGGAGTTCGAACGCATTGCCAAGATCGACCTGGCGATCCTCAGGATCGCCATGTTCGAGATGCTCCACCGCAAGGACATACCGCCGGTGGTCTCGATCAACGAGGCGATCGACATCTCCAAGCAGTTCTCCAACGCCGATTCCAAGCGCTTCATCAACGGCATCCTCGACCGCCTGAAGGACAAGCTGGGACGGGACTCGCGCAAGGCCTCGGAGTAGGGGTCGCAAGGCCCCCCAAGGCACCGTGCTCTCGCTCTTCAAGAAGTTCAGGGAGGGTCTGGCCAAGACGGTCTCGGCGATCGCCTCGAAGACCCACGGGCTCTTCGGCGGAAGGGCGATCGACGCGTCCTCGATGGCCGAGCTCGAGGAGGCCCTCTACGGCGCGGATTTCGGGGTCGAGACGACCGCCGAGATCCTCGATGAGATCAGGACCGCCTCCCGGAGGGAGAAGGCGCTCGAGGGGCGCGAGGCCGCCGAGATCGGCTCCGAGGTCCTCAGGCGGGCCCTCGCCGGTTCCGAGGGCGCCCTCGTCCGCGTGCCGGCCGGGCCCACGGTCATCGTGCTGGTGGGCGTCAACGGGTCCGGCAAGACCACGACGGCCGCGAAGCTTGCCTGGCGCCTGAAGCAGGAGGGCAGCTCGGTCATCCTCGCCGCGTGCGACACCTTCCGGGCCGCGGCGGTCGAGCAGCTCCAGTCCTGGGCTCAGCGCCTGGACCTGGAGGTGGTCTCGAACAAGGCGGGCGCGGATCCCGCGGCCGTCGCCTTTGACGCGGTGCAGGCGGGCCGCAGCCGCGGCAGGGACTTTGTCATCATCGACACCGCCGGCCGTCTCCACACCAAGGACAACCTCATGGTGGAGCTCTCCAAGATTCGCCGGGTGGTGTCCAAGATCGACCCGGCGGCGCCCCACCACTCCTGGCTGGTCGTCGACGGCTCGCTCGGCGGCAACTCGGTTGAGCAGGCGAGGGTGTTCCACAAGAGCTTCGGCCTGACGGGGCTCATCGTGACGAAGCTCGACGGGACGAGCCGGGGCGGGGCGATCGTCGCAATTTGGAGGGAGCTGAAGATCCCGATCGTCTTCGTGGGGCTGGGCGAGTCCCCGGAGGACCTGCAGCCCTTCAGCGCCGCCAACTACGCCGCGGCGGTCTTCGGCATAGAGCGCGGCGACGCCTAGTCCTAGGCCGGTCTCTGGGAGCGCCGGCGCAGGAGCGTCGCGGCCAGGATCAGCGCGAACGAGAGGCCGAGGAGGAGGGCGGCGAAGCGGTGGGCCGTCTCGTAGTTGAGGCTCTGCACCTGGTCGTAGAGGGCGATGCTCGCCACCTTTGTGACTCCGGGAATCGAGCCGCCTATCATCAGGACCACGCCGAACTCGCCGAGCGTGTGGGCGAAGCCGAGCGTGAGGCCGGCGGCGATGCCGCGCGAGGCCAGGGGAAGGTGCACGCGGGTCCAGACGTGCCACGGGGGCGCACCGTGCGCGGCGCAGGCGTCGAGCTGCTCCTGGGGGACCGCCCTTAGAGCAGCCTGGAACGGCTGGACGGCGAAGGGCAGGGAGTAGACGACCGAGGCCATAACGAGCCCGGTGAACGTGAACGCGAGGGAGTGGCCGGTGGCGGCGGCCCACCAGCTTCCCGGGGGCCTCGACGGGGAGAAGAGGATCAGCAGGTAGAAGCCGATCACCGTGGGCGGAAGCACAAGGGGGAGGGCGACCAGGGTCTCTATCACCGGGGCGGCCCGGCTCCTTGACGTGTTGAGCCAGTGGGCGAGCGGCAGGCCGAGCGCCGCCAGTATCGCCGTCGTGACGGCGGCCAACTCCACCGTGAGCCCCAGCGATTGCCACAGGGGGCCTGGCAGTCCGAGGAAGGTCTCAGCGGTCATGCTTCGCAGCGAAGCGTGTACACGATTCCCTTCTCCGAGCCAATCGCCAGGAGCTTGTCGTCGGGTGACCAGGAGAGGCAGGTGGCCCTGGACGGCATCTTCACCGTGGCCCTCATGGGCTGGCGGCGCTCCGGGCTCCATAGCATCAGCGAGCCGTCCTCGGAGGCCGAGGCGAGCAGGCCGTGGCCGCCCTGGAAGGCCAGGCCGCAGACGGGCGCAGGGTGGGGCAGCATGACCGGCTCGCGCCCCTCGGGCCCGGGCCCCGAGCAATCCCAGACGCAGGCGTCGGCGCTCCCGCTGGTGGCGAACCACCGGCTCGACGGATCGAACGAGAGGTGCCGCACCTTGGTCTCGTAGCCGCTCATCTGCAGCTCGACGTCGGTCTCGGGCATCCAGAGGTGGACGCTCGGATCCTGGTTTCCGGAGACCAGCCAGCGCGCGTCCGGGGACCAGGCGAGGGAGAGGATGCCGTTGGCGTACGGGAACTCCTTCTGCGCCACCGCCATCTCGGCGTCCCATAGGCAAACGCCGCCGAAGTACGCGACGGCGGCGCATCCGCCGCCCGGGTGCCAGCACAGGGCGGAGATCGTCTTGGGGGCATCCTTGAAGCGGTGGCGCACCGACCCGTCGGGGTTCAGGAAGGTGAACTTTCGGCCCGCACTGGCGGCGAGGATGGGCGTCCCGGCGCCGGGCCTCCACGACAGGTGCTCCACCCAGTCCCTTCCGAGCTGGGCGGTGCCGACATGCTGGCCCGCGGCCCCGTCCCAGAGCTTGACGGCTCCGTCCTGGCCGCCGGTCGCGAGGGTGGACGTGCCGCCCCTCCAGGAAAGGGCGTTCGTCCCCCCCTCGTGGCCCGGAAGCTCGTGCAGGCGCCCGCCGTCGCGGGCGGACAGGAGGGTCACCGGACCCGAGGCCGACGCGGCGGCCAGCATCGCCCCGTCGGGCGACCACGCCATGTCGATCACATAGTCGTCGAGCTGCCCGTACCAGTGCTTGGTGAGCTCCATGGACGCCTTATGCCGCCAGGCAGGCCTTGAAGGCCGCGGTCAGCTGGGCGCGGTCCAGGTTCTTGCCGATGAACACAAGGGTGTTCACCCGGCTCTCGGAGCCCCACTCCCGGTCGAACTTTGCATCGAAGAGCATGTGGATCCCCTGGAAGACCAGGCGCTTGGTCGACCCCTTCACGCAGAGCACGCCCTTCATCCGGTAGATGTCGTTGCCCTTGGTGCGGAGCAGGTCGCTGATCCAGGCGTTGAGCCTCGTGCCATCGAGCTCGCCCGGCTGCTGGATGCCCACGCTGCCCACCTCCTCGTTGTGCTCGTGCGCCGCGTGGAAGTCCGCCTGCCACACCGGCTTCACGAGCTTTCCGTCCTCGTAGAGGTGGAGCGGGTCCTCCCCGCATCCCTCGAAGACGAGGAAGGTGCCGGGCTTGTCGACCGAGAGCTTGAACGCGCCGTTGCCGTCCTTCAGCAGGAGCCTGTTGAGCGTGGGCCCGGGGATCGCGGTCTCGCCCTCCTTCATCCGGCGCTCCCAATCCGAGAAAACGGTCACAGCGGAGTCGCGCACGGCCGCGATCTGGGGCTCGTCGAGCCCGGCCACCGGCAGGATTGCGACGTCCAGCTCGTCCTTGTTGCCGTGGTGGTGATGGTGGGGGTGACCGTCGCCGTGGTCGTGGTCATGACCGTGGTCATGGCCTTCCTCGTCGTCCCCGTGCCCGATCACCAGGTCGTGGACGCCCGCGGTAAGCGGGTAGGCGCCGGCCCACTCGAAGGGGTACTCCGGCTCAAGGAACTTGGGGTCGAGCTCGGTCGCCCGCTCAAGCTTGAAGCCGCCGATGTCGATCACCTTGTCGAGGGGGACGGCGCAGTCCCTGCAGGGGTGCACCTTGGCCACCGCGTTGATCGCCCGGATCCTCGCCTCCACGGTCTCCAGCTCGGCCGGGGTCACCAGGTCGGTTTTATTGAGCAGGATGACGTCGGCGAACGCGAGCTGCTTGACCGACTCGTCGTTCTTGTCGAGGTGGGCGCACACGTGCTTGGCGTCCACCACCGTCACGATCGCGTCCAGGCGGAAGCTCCGGCGCATCTCGTCGTCCGTGAAGAAGGTCTGCGCCACGGGGGCCGGATTCGCCAGGCCCGTTGTCTCGATCAGGATGCCGTCGAGTCGGTCCTTGCGCTTTAGCAGCCGGCCGAGGACGCGGATCAGGTCCCCGCGGACAGAGCAGCAGATGCACCCGTTGTTCATCTCGAAGAGCTCCTCGTCGCTCTGGATCACCAGCTGGTTGTCGACGCCCACCTCGCCGAACTCGTTCTCGATCACGGCGAGCTTGCGGCCGTGCTGCTCGGTGAGGATGCGGTTGAGCAGGGTCGTCTTGCCGGAGCCAAGGAAGCCGGTCAGTACGGTTACAGGTATCGGGTTGTTATCCATTCAGTCGGGCGTGAGCCCACCAAAATGAACCCCAATGCCACCTGCCGTCAACCGGTGACGCGCCCCAGGCGGGTGCGCCTGGCGCCTAGGGTGTGAACACGACGTCGTCCTCGGTCCAGAGGCGCCGGTCGGGGCCGGCCGAGCGGATCTCCATCTTTTCGCCCGAGAGCTGGTGGAAGAAATAGGGGCTTCCCCACCTGTCGCAGAGCTCGCCTCGGGAGTCCACCGCGGGGCTGCCCTCCGGGATGAAGGCATAGCCGAGTCTGTTGCGGCCCCTGAGGGCCGCCGTGATCTCAGCGTTCTCCCCCACGGGATTTCCCTCGCGAAGCGCGCTCCTATAGGCCGCGAACACGCCGTCGAGGATCCGCATGTCCTTGGAGGCGTCCCCCTTTGGGTCGCGCAGACCGTCCGCGAGCCTGGAGGGCTCCTCGGCCGCGGAGGGGGGCGGCGCTGCCCGGGGCGCCGGGTTCGCCGCTGAGGCGCGGCTCCGGTCCTCGATCCGCTCGACGGCCCTCGAAAAGGGGGCGATCCTCGGCCTCAGGATCAGGATCACCAGCACGAGGCCCAGCAGGATGCCGGCTCCCAAGATCCCCGACTTGATGCGGCCCCCTGCCATGGATCAGCCCATGAAGCCCAGGTTCGACGTGGCGAAGCGGCCGATGTTGGGGAGGACGGTCTTCAGGCTGGTTGCGCTGACGCCGAACCAGGTCGCGAGTGTCGCCGCGTATTCATCGACGCTCGTGGTCGGTATCCAGCGGCCCCGGCCCGTGTCCTGGGGCCCCCCGAGCTCGAGCAGGGGGACAGTCCCGTAGATGTCGCCGCCCTTGACGGCCCCTCCCATGATCAGGTGGTGCGAGCCCCATCCGTGGTCGGAGCCAGCGGTGCCGTCGCTGGTACCGTTCGTGTTGAAGGTGCGGCTGAAGTCGGAGGCGGTGAAGGTCGTCACCTGGTTCTGCACGCCGAGTTCGGCCGTGGCGGACGAGAACGCGCTTAGCGCCTGGCTGAGCTGGGTGAAGAGGGTGGCGTGGGCGCCCAGCTGGTCCGAATGGAGGTCGAATCCGCCGAGGCTGGCGAAGAACACCTGGCGTGTGAGCCCAAGCTGGGGGGCGGCCCCGATCATCTGCGCCACCATCTTCAGCTGCGAGGCGATGCTCGTCGTTGGGAACGTGGTCGAGAGCTTGGGTGCGGAGGCGAGGATCGAGTTGAGCAGCTGGCTGTTGGTGATGGCGCTTGAGGTGGCCCCCCCGAAGGCGGCCTCGAAGAGGTTCTGCTCCTGCTGGGAGAGGATGTGCTGCTGGGCGGCGTACCGGTTGGTGGCCAGGGTTGAACCCGTTGTCCCCGAGAGGACGACGGCCCCGGAGGGGCTTACCGCGTACTGCGACACCATGTTGCCCACCTGGAAGGAGTTCTGCCCGGCCACGCTCACCGACATCGATATCTTGGGGTTCGAGTTGAGCGCGTTCACGATGTCGGCCAGGCGGCCGCCCCACCCGGTGGAGAAGGGCTGGTCGGGGACGCTGCTCTGCCACTGGACCTGCTGGTCGGCGTGCGAGAAGAGCTGGGGCGGAAGGGCGACCGTTCCGGCCTTGAACTGGGGAAGGGTGACCGGCTGGACCAGGGTCCCGGTGTTGGCCAGGATCGCCAGGTTGCCCTTACCAAAAAGGCTCTGTACCTCGACAAGGGAGGGATGCAGCGCCCAGGAACGGCCATCGGAATAGGTCTTCGGGCTTATCCCAAGGAGGGTGGACTGCGGGAGGGCAAGCACCGTGCGGGCGCTCGAGTAGAGCTGGTAGTTGGTCGTGTCGACCGGAACCAGCAAGTTGTTCGAGTCGTTGCCCCCGTAGAGGAAGAGGCACACGAGCGCCTTGTAGTCGGTCGGGGCCGCGTCGGCGGCGAGGGCCCCGATCATGCGCAGCTGCGCCAGGGCCGAGAGCATCCCGGTTGCGCCCACGGCGGCGCAGGCCTGGCCAATGAACCGGCGGCGGGTGAGGTCGTGGGGGGAGTTCATCGTTGAATAGCCGCGTCGGGGGAGGTTGCCGCCAGGTAGAGCGCCATCTGGGCCAAGGCTGCGGCGGTCGTGCCCGTCGGGGCTGAGGTGATTGCGGAGGCGATCTGGCTCTGGGTCTGCGTGCTCATCTGGTTTTCGCAGAGGAGCTGGTTCAGGGTGGCCACCATCCCGGTCGCGTTCGTCGCGTTGGCCGTCAGGGTGGAGAGGTTGAGCACGATGGTCGACGCCGAGGGGCTGGAGGACGTGTAGATGTTCGAGTAGATGTAGTTCGGGACGCTGACGGCCGTGCTCGCCGTCGTGATCTGGAACTCGGGGGCGAGTAGCCCCGCGCTCGCCAGCGACCCCTGCTGCACGTAACTCGGGCTGAAGAAATTGAAGACCGTTGGCGAACGCAGCACGGCCTGGTCCAGGCTGCTCTGGGCGTTCGTGATGCCGAAGCGGCCGCTCTGGGACGAGGCCCCGAACGCGCGGAAGAGACCGGTCATCCTCAGGAGAGGCTCCTTCAGCTTCCCGTAGCCGGAGTCGTTGGCCACCGTGAGCGAGCGCGCCTCATAGTCGGTCAGGATGGCCTTCACGACGGCAGCGAGGTTGCCTCGCGTGCCGGCGCCGTCGTTGGCGAAGACCTGCGCCACGCGGTAGACGTAGGCCGGGCTCGGGTTGCTCGTCACCAGGTGTTGGATCAACTGCTGGCAGAAGAAGGGGCCGGTGTTTGGGTGGTTGAAGAGCGCGTCGAGCGTCGCCTTCAGGTCCGTGGCGCCGTCCTGGTTGGCGGGAAGCACGAGCCCGTTCACGATCGTCTTCTGGGTCGTGTCGTGGTACGCGGGGTAGACCATCATGGGGTGGGCGAAGTCCGCCGTGGTCCCGTAGAAGCTAGGGTTGGTCGCGGTCGAGTTGTAGCCCCAGCCCGTGAACACGTTGGCCATCTGGACAATCTCGTTCTGGTCGTAGGTCGGGATAGGAAGCCCGCTGGAATCGAGCTTCAGCGTGCCGTCGGGCTGGAGCTGGTTGAGGCCTATCGTGAAGAGTTGCTGGACCTCGCGGGCATAGTTCTCGTCGGCGCTCACGCCCTTGGCCGGGTTGGCCTTGGCGTTGTGGAGCATGTTCAGGTAGTTGCCCATGGTGGGGCTAAGCGTCACGTCCTGGAGCAGCTGCCGGAAGTTCCCGAACGCGTCATTCGCGAGCATGTCGTAGTAGTTGGCGAGGCCGTCGGGCTGGTTCGAAAGCGAGGAGGCCTGGTCGGAAACAACGAAGATCTCGCTGAGCGCGAAGGCGACCCGCTGGCGAAGCTGGTCGGGGGCCGTGAGCACGTTCTTCCACCAGGCGGCCTGGAGGTTGCTGGTGGAGACCGCCGTCTGGCCCGTGGACGGGAAGGCGGCGTAGTCCGCGTCAGTCGCCGTTCGCAGGGACGTGGCCGGCAGCGCGACCTGGCTGGCGATCCACGGCGAATAGCCCTGGCTCTTCAAGTTCGTGATGTCGGTGGCGACCGGCCCGAATGTCGCCTGGGTGAGGAACCGCGGCGCATCCGCGTCGGAGACCGAGCTCAGGCTGATGGCCGGCGGGGACGGGGGCGCCGTGAAGGCCTGTGACCCGGCCGCGGTCACAAACTGGCCTCCGACCTCGCCGCCGGGGAAAGACGAGCTGTCGATCTCCACGTAAAGGTTTCCCGTCATGAGCGCCGAAACCACCTGTAGGCTCGTGTAGGTGCCGGCCGCCGTCGGTGTCCACGAGAAGCTTGAGACCTGCCCGTTCGGGAGCGTCACCACGTAGGTGCCATTGTTCGTGTCGCCGCCGATCGCCAGATGGGCCACGACCTCGCTCGAGGAGAGGTTGCTGAAGGAGACGCTCACGCTCGCTAGCGAACCGTCCGCGCTCAGGAGAAGGGTGGCCACGCCCGACCCGGTGGAACCGGTGGCCGTCGACACCGGGCGCAGGTTGGAGACAAAGAGGCTGGGGGCGAGCTTCTGTATGGTGACGGAGGCCGTGTTGCCGGCGCCCACCGTGTACCCGCTTCCCGCCGCAAGGGCGACACTCACCGTGGAGGACGAGGCCGGCCCCAGGTTCGGGGTCGGCGCCACCGTTATCGTGGCGGTCGGGACGTAGGCCGGGAAGGTGACCGATCCCGGGAGGCTCTGGTAGTCGGTCCCGTTCACCGCCGTGCCACCGAGCGTGTAGGCCACGGTCAGGGTGCCGCTCAGGTCGCCGGTGCGGGTGAGGGTCAAGGTTCCGGGGTTGCTCCCGCTCGAGTCGGCGTTCGGCTGGGTGGCGGCTATGGTCACGCCGTCGGGTCCCGCGGGGGCGGTGGGGGTGATGTCGTAGACCTCGACCAGGCCGATCCCGGTCGTGCCGCCGTTGCCGCTCGCCGGCACCGTGTAGGATCCGGGTCCGACGGAGACGATCGCCGCCGCGTCCAAGCTGCCCGACGGGAAGCCGAACGCCCCGGCGAGCAGGAACGCGCCGCTGAGTGCGGCGGCGTTCGGAGCGTTGCCGACGGGGGTCCCCCAGTTGTCGTTGCTCGCGATCGTGGCGCCCGTCGAATCGACGACCGTGAAGGCAGGATCGGCGACGGCGCCGGACACACCGAAGCCCGCGAGGGCGGGTCCCACCGCGCGGATCAAGAGCGTACGCGTGCCCGATCCCGGGCTGATGTAGATGCCGGGGA
>CAISPT010000296.1 GCA_903887455.1 uncultured Opitutaceae bacterium
GGCCGGAGGGCGACCGGCTGGCGGCGGTCCTCGAGAAGGGTCTCGACACCCCGGTGGGCTACGCGCTCCCGGTACTGCGCGACACGAAAGGGGCGTGGACCTCGTCCCCCTGGCACTTCGTGGCCGGTCGGATGTTCCTTATCCCCGGCAATTCCCCGATGGGGCTAAGGCTCCCGCTCTCGCTCCAGCCCTGGAGGATCCCGGGATCCATCGGCCCGAACCTCGACAACGAGGTGCGGATTGCGCTCTGCGTCGAGGCGAGGGCCGGGCACACGCTCGTGTTCCTGCCGCCGGCGGACCGGGTCGAGGACTACCTTGCGCTCGTCGCGGTCGTCGAGTCGACCGCCGCGGCGCTCCAGATGCCGGTCGTCCTCGAAGGCTACCTTCCCCCGAACGACCCCATCCTCGACAACATCAAGATCACCCCGGACCCGGGCGTGATCGAGGTGAACATCAACCCGTCCGCCGGCTGGCCCGAGCTCTCGAGCAAGACGCAGTGGCTCTACGACACGGCCCGCCAGTGCGGGCTCTGCGCCGAGAAGTTCATGGTCGACGGCAGGCACGTCGGCACCGGGGGCGGCAACCACGTGGTCTTGGGCGGCCCCAGGCCCGAGGACAGCCCGATCCTGCGCCGCCCGCACCTGCTCAAGAGCCTGCTCGCCTACTGGCACCAGCACCCCTCGCTCAGCTACCTCTTCAGCGGGCTCTTCATTGGGCCCACCAGCCAGAGCCCCCGCATCGACGAGGCGCGCAATGACAGCCTCTATGAGCTGGAGATCGCGTTCGCGGAGCTCGACCGCAAGCTCGCCAAGACCGGGGACGCACCCGGGGCCTGCCCGCCGTGGCTCGTCGACCGGATCTTCAGGAACCTCCTGATCGACGTCACCGGCAACACCCACCGCGCCGAGTTCTGCATCGACAAGCTCTACTCGCCCGACAGCGCCTCCGGGCGCCTCGGCCTGCTCGAGTTCCGTGCCTTCGAGATGCCCCCGCACCCGCACATGAGCCTCGTGCAGCAGCTGCTCCTACGGGCGCTGGTGGCCCGCTTCTGGGAGCACCCGTTCTCGCCGCGACGGCTCGCCCGCTGGGGCACCGAGCTCCACGACCGGTTCATGCTCCACCACTTCGTCGAGGCCGACATCAACGAGGTCGTGGCCGACCTGCGCAGCTGGGGCCTCCCGTTCGAGGAAAGCTGGTTCGCTCCGCACCTGGAGTTTCGGTTCCCGGTCCTCGGCCGAACGCGCTGCCAGCAGATCGACATCGAGCTCCGGCACGCGCTCGAGCCCTGGCACGTGATGGGCGAGGAGAACGTGGGCGGCACCGTCCGCTTCGTGGACTCCTCGGTCGAGCGCCTCCAGGTGAGGGTCTCGGGGCTCTCCCCGGAGCGCTATGCCGTGTCGTGCAACGGCGCCCTGATCCCGCTCCACGCCACGAGCGCGAGCGGGGGCGACTTCGTCGCCGGCGTCCGCTACCGCGCGTGGCAGCCCCCGAGCGCGCTGCATCCGACCATCGGGATCGACAGCCCGCTCGTGTTCGATCTGGTGGACACCTGGAACGGCCGCTCGATCGGCGGGTGCACCTACCACGTCGCCCATCCCGGCGGCCGCAACTACGCCAAGATGCCGGTCAATTCCTACGAGGCGGAGAGCCGCCGGCTGGCGCGCTTCTTCCCGCAGAGCTATACGCCAGGCCAGGTGATGCCCGAGCCGGAGCGCGCCGCCCCCCCGGAATTCCGCTACACGGTAGACCTGCGCCTTGCGGCCAAGCCCAAGGACAGGCAGGGATAGGGACCCCTCAATGGCCGCCCCGACCCCAGCGCCAACCGCCCTTGACCCCCTGCCCGGCTACGCGGGGCTGCCCGGCCGCTTTGACGAGTGCCGGGCCCCGGACGGGTCGCTTCGCGCCCCGTGGGCCGAGTTCCTGCGGCAGCTCGGGCCCGACCCGGCCGCGACCCTGAAGCGCGCGGCCGAGGCCTGCTACCGCTCGGTCCTCGAGCAGGACGTGAGCATGAACGTCTACGCCGGGGCGCGCTCGGAGCCGAAGCCCTGGCCGCTCGACGTGGTGCCGCACCTGCTGAGCGCCTCGGACTGGGCAGTCTTAAGCGACGGCCTCCGCCAGCGGGCGAGGCTCTTCAACACCCTCCTCGGCGACCTCTACGGACCCCAGAAATTCCTCAAGGGGCGGGTCCTGCCGCCCCAGCTGGTGATGGCGAACCGCCAGTTCCTGCGTTCCTGCTCCGGGCTCGGGACCATGCCGGGCGTCTTCCTGCACCACTATGCCGTCGACATCGCCCGCTCGCCCGACGGGCACTGGTGGGTGCTCCAGGACCGGATGGACTCGCCCTCGGGCCTCGGGTACTCGCTCCAGAACCGCTTCATCGTCCGTACCGCCCTTTCCCAGGAGCTCCACGGGATGCAGGTCGAGCGAATCACCCCGTTCTTCCACGACTTTGGGCTCTCGCTCACCGAGCTTTCCTCCACCCCAGGGAGGAGGGAAGACCCGCGGGTCGTGTTCCTGACACCCGGTCCGGCCAACGAGACGTACTTTGAGCACGCCTACCTCGCCCGCTACCTGGGCTATCCCCTGGTCGAGGGGGCGGACCTGACGACCCGCGACCGCCAGGTCTACTTACGGACCGTCGGGGGGTTGAAGCGCGTCTCCGCCATCGTCCGGCGGGTCGATTCGGGCTTCTGCGACCCGCTCGAGCTCAACTCGGACTCGGTCCTCGGCGTCCCCGGCCTCGTGCACGCGGCCCAGGGGGGCCGCGTGGTGATCGCCAACCAGCTGGGGGGAGCGGCGCTCGAGAGCGCGTCCCTTCTCGCCTTCCTGAAGCCGCTCTGCAGGTCGATCCTCGGGGAGGAGCTCCGGCTCCCGAGCGTCGCCACCTGGTGGTGCGGCCAGAAGGCCGCCAGGGACTACGTCCTGGACAACCTGGACGCGCTCGTGATCAAGCCCTCGTTCAGGGAGCGCAGGGGCTCGACGACCCGCTACGCGGCGCTGCTCTCCCCCAGGGAGCGCGATGCGCTCGCCGAGAGCATCCGCGCCCGGCCCGGTGACTACTGCGGCCAGGAGCGGGTCCTCCTCGGAACAACGCCCGCCTGGTCGGGGGGCGACCTGCGGCCCGTGCCGTTCGTGATGCGGCTCTTCGTCTCCTGGCACGAGGGCGAGTACCGGGTCATGCCCGGCGGCCTCACCCGCTTCGACCCCACCGGTGCCGACGCGATCGTCTCCCTGCAGAAGGGAAGCGCGACCAAGGACACCTGGGTCATCTCGGAGGGAAGGCCCAGGGACACGCCCTGGGTCATGCCCGCCGAGTCCCAGGCAGGCTTCCATAGGCCCGAGAGCACGCCGAGCAGGCTGGCGGACAACCTCTTCTGGCTTGGGCGCTACATGGAGCGCACCGCGCAGCTCCTGTGGATCCTGGAGCAGCTCGACCCCCTGGTCGGGGGCGAGGTGGCGACCCTCGACCCGGAAGTGACCCGCGACTCGCTCCGGCTCATGCTCACGGCCCAGCAGGACTGGGCGGACGAGGAGGCGCCGCTTGCCGACATCGCGGCCCAGATCCGCGCCAACGCCTGCGACCCCGATCACCCCGGCGGCCTCGCCTCGAACCTGGGCAACCTGATCCGCGTCCTCGACCAGGTGAAGGTGAACCTCCCCCCGGAGTTTTGGGGGATCGTCCGCCGCCTAAGGGCGGTGGCGGCCGGCGGCAACCCGCTCGGGGCCCCCGACCTGGCACAGCAGCTGGCCTCGCTCGCCGCGCTCAGCAGCGAGACGCTCGCCCACGACACCGGCTGGCGCTTCCTGAAGCTCGGCCTTCGCATCGAGCGCGCCCGCCACATCGTCTTCCTGGCCGACGAGCTCCTCTTGCCCGACCGGCCGGAGGGCGTACCCGACGCCCCGCCGAGCGAGTTCCGGCTCCAGACGCTCCTGCAGTTCACGGGCTGCCTCTTCACCTACCGGAGCCTCTTCCACGGCGTGTTCCAGCCGGCGTCGATCCTCTCCTGGCTCTTCGGCGCCCCTGAGAACCCCCGCGGGCTCCGCTTCCAGGCCGACCGGATCAGCGAGCACGTGGCCGCGCTCCCAGAGGAGCTCGCGCCCCGGGCGGTGTCGGCGCTCCGCGGGACCGCCTTCAGGCTCGTGAGCAACGCGAAGCTCACGGACCCGTCGCTGCTGGCGAGCGACCCCTCCGAGGCCCAGTCCTTCTTTACGGAAGCCGAGGCGATCCTCTCGGAACTCAACCACCGGCTGACCCACACCTACTTCAGCCACTCCGAGGTCCCGGGCGGGCCCCGCTAGCGCCATGCCCCGCTACAGCGTCACCCATCGGACCCGCTACACCCACTCGACGCCCGTGGGCTCGGCCTGGCAGTCCCTCCACCTTCAGCCGCGCAACGAGGCCTCCCAGCACTGCGAGTCGTTCGAGCTGCACGTGGCCCCCCACCCGACCGACCTTGCCTCCCGCCTGGACTACTTCGGCAACAAGCATCACCTCTTCACGCTCCACGAGGCCCACAAGGAGCTCACGATCACGAGCCGGAGCATCGTCCGCCGCGACGAGCCGGCGCTCACGATGCCGGGCCTCACCCCTCCCTTCGCGGAGGCCCCCGGCCTCGCCGAGCGCGCCGTGATCGAGGAGGACTTCTCGCTCGGGCAGTACCTGCACCCGACCCCCTATGTGCCGCTCCTTTCCGAGGCCCTTGCGCTCGCCGGGGAGCTCGGCGGCGACCTGGACCGGGGGGTTTCCTCCCTCGACTGGCTCGCGCTTTTCGGGGACCGCTTCCACCGGGCCTTCACCTTCGACCGCGAGGCCACCCAGGTGTCGACCCCCCTCTCGGAGGTGATCGCGGAACGCCGGGGGGTGTGCCAGGACTTCGCCCACCTCTTGATCAGCTGCCTCAGGCAGCTCGGGCTGCCCGCGGGCTACGTGAGCGGGTACCTCCTCACCCAGCCGCCCGAGGGCCGCGAGCGCCTGATCGGCGCCGACGCCTCGCACGCCTGGGTCTCCGCCTTCATCCCGGGCGCCGGATGGGTCGACTACGATCCCACGAACGCCTGCTTCGCGGGCTCAAGCCACATCGTGATCGCCCGCGGCAGGGACTTCTCCGACGTGAGCCCGGTGAAGGGGCTCTTCAGCGGCGGCGGTGCAAGGATCCTGGAGACCGGCGTCACGGTCGAGTTCGCCGACTAGGCGCCCACCGCACCGGGGCTCAGGCCTTCGCCAGGACCTCGCGGAAGATCGCGACCGAACGCGCGAGCTCCTCGCGCGTCGTCACCAGGGGCGGAAGCAGACGGATCACGTTCACGCCCGCGGGCGCGATCAGGAGCCCGTGCTCCCGGAGGGCCACGATCGTGGGCGCCGAGTCCGAGGCCATCTGGACCCCGACAAGGAAGCCCCGGCCGCGGATCTCGAGGACCTTGGACGGGAAGTCCGCGGCAAGCTTCTTGAGCTCGGCGATCCACGGGGCGCTCTCGCGGGTCACGTGTGCGAGGAGCCCCTCCCCCTCGATGATGTCCAGGACGGCGAGGGCCGCGGCGCTCGCCAGCGGCGTGCCGCCGAAGGTGGAGCCGTGCATGCCGGGCTGGAAGAGGTCCGCGAAGCGCTCGGAGACCCAGACGGCGCCAATCGGGAAGCCCCCGGCCAGGCCCTTGGCCATGGCGATCGCGTCGGCCCTGATCCCGGCGTGCTCGAAGGCGAAGAATTTTCCGGTCCTTCCGGCGCCGCACTGGACCTCGTCAAGGAGAAGCAGGAGGCCCTTCTCGTCGCAAAGACGGCGGAGTCCCTGAAGGAATTCCGGCGTGCACGGGTTGATCCCTCCGTCTCCTTGGATCGACTCGACGAGGATCGCCGTCGTGTCCTCGTCCACCAGGGCCGCGAAGCTCTCGACGTTGTTCAGCTCGGCGAAGACGAATCCCGGCAGGAGCGGCCTGAAGCCCTTCTGCACGCTCTCCTTCGGGGTCGCGCTCATCCCGCCAAACATCCGGCCGTGGAAGCCGTTTTTCGCGCAGATCACCTTGATGCACTTGCCCTCGGCGCCCGACTTGCGGACCCCGTGGAGCCTCGAGAGCTTGATCAGGGCCTCGTCGGCCTCGCCTCCGCTGTTGCAGAAGAACACCCGGCCCGGTCCCGCGAACCCGACGAGCCGGCGCGCCAATTCCCCCTGGTTGGGGGTTCGGAAGAGGTTGCTGATGTGGACAAGCTCGCCCGCCTGGCGCTGCACCGCGGCGACCCACTTCGGGTGGCAGTGCCCGACGGAGGTCACGGCGATCCCGGAGGAGAAGTCGAGGTACGCCTTTCCCTGGTCGTCCCAGACCGTGCTCGCCTTGCCGCGCACGAGCGTCACGGGCGCCCGCGCGTAGTTCTTCAGCACGTAGGAGTCGTAGAGCTCCGCAGCGTTCGTGCGGACCAGGGCCGGGACGGGATCATCCATGGACGATCTCGGTTCCAATCCCCTTGTCCGTGAAGATTTCCAGGAGGAGGCTGTGCGCCAGGCGGCCGTCGATGAAGTGCACCCGCTGGACGCCCTCCTGGAGGGCGCGGACCGCGCTCGCCACCTTCGGGCGCATGCCCTTGTCGATGACGCCCGCCTTCTTTAGGTCCTCCACCTGGCTGATCTTGAGGGTCGAGATGAGGGACGCCGGGTCGGGCGGGGCCGACAGGAGGCCGGGCACGTCGCTCATGTAGAAGAGCCTGCGGGCCCGCAGCGCGCTCGCCACCCGGCCGGCGACCAGGTCCGCGTTCACGTTGTACGGCTTGCCGTCGTAGCCCTCTGCCACCGGCGAGATCACCGGGACGAACCCGTCGGCGATCTCCTTCTTGATGAGTTTCACCTTAACCTCGGTTACGTCGCCCACGTAGCCCAGATCGATCGGGGCGCCCTCCTCGTCGACCTCGAGCTTCTGGCACACGAGAACGGTGTCGCCGGGAAGGCCCTTCGGCTTCGCCTTCGCGAGCGAGAGCGCGTCGCAGACGTCCTTGTTGACGACCTCGTCCAGGGTCTTCTTGACGATGGCGATCGTCGCCTCGTCGGTCACCCGCAGGCCCTTGACGAAGTTGGCCTTAAGCCCCGAGCCCTCCATGGCCTTTGTGATCGCCTTGCCGCCGCCGTGCACCACGACGACGTTGATGCCGACCGCCGAGAGGAACGCGATGTCGAAGGTCACGCGCGCCCTCACCTTCGGGTCAGGGTCGTCCATGAAGCTTCCGCCGTACTTGACCACGAAGGTCGAGCCCCGGAAGTCCTGGATGTAGGGAAGGGCCTCGAGGAGGACCTTGGCCTTTGCCGTCACCTCTGCGACGTTCGTCTCGATGCTCACGGGACCCGCGCCTTCGGCGGGTGGGGGTGGAATATTGATTTGGCGTGCACGAGTGTCGATGGCGACGACATGATGCTTAAAGCAGCGTTGCCGCGCATTTCCACAACAATTTGAGCCGTCCGTCGTAAAAATTCGGCTTCACTCCGCGGCCGCTCGCCCACAGTCCTCGACACATGCCCAGCACACAGATGGTTTTCGCCGACCGCGCCTCGCACCGCGCGTGGCTTAGCGCGCAGGCCACGTTGCCCGCCGGGTTCAGGGTCGGGGGCTCCCGCTTCGAGTTCACGCCGGCCGAGGCACCGAAGCCCGCGAGGATGACGCTCACCGTGCTCGCGCTCGACAAGCCGACCCCGGACTTCGCCGCCGTCTTCACGAAGAACGCCTTTCCCGGCGCCCCCGTGATCGTGGGGCGCTCCAGGCTCTCCGAGGCGTCCCTCTCGGCCATCGTGATCAACAACAAGATCTCGAACGTCTGCGCGCCCGGCGGGGTCGCCGCCGCCGAGCGCGTGTGCGCCGAGGCCGCGCGCCTCCTCGGGATTCCGCCGTCCTCCGTGCTCCCGAGCTCGACCGGGGTGATCGGCTGGGGCCTGCCGGTGGACGCCATGATCGCGGCGCTCCCGCCCGCCGTCGCCTCGCTCGCGGGCGGCTCGGTCATGCCGGCCGCCGAGGGCATCGTGACGACCGACCTCTACCCGAAGGTGCGCCGCGCGGACCTCTGCGGCGGCTCGATCGTCGGGATCGCCAAGGGCGCGGGGATGATCGAGCCCAACATGGCGACCATGCTGGTCTACCTCCTGACCGACCTGGCCGTCCCGAGGGCCGAGCTGCGCAGGGTCCTGCAGGCGGCGGTGGAGCCCTCCTTCAACTCGATCAGCGTCGACAGCGACACCAGCACCTCGGACACCGTGGCGCTCGTGTCCTCGGGCCGGGTGCCCTGCCCCGACACCGCGGCTTTCGAGGCCGCGCTCCGGCAGGTCTGCCGCGACCTGGCGGAGGACGTCGTGCGCAACGGTGAGGGCGTCCGCCACGTGATTCGGGTCTCCGTCGTGAACGCGACGGACTTCGCTGCCGCCCGCGCGCTCGGCAAGGCCATCGTCAACGCCCCCCTCTTCAAGTGCGCGGTGGCCGGCAACGACCCGAACGTGGGGAGGCTCGTCCAGGCGATCGGCAAGCACGTCGGCGCCCACTCCCCTGGAACAGACCTCTCGCGGATGAGGATGACGCTCGGCGGCATCGAGATCTTCGCGGGCGGCGCCTTCCGGCTCGACCCCTCAAAGGAGGCGGCCCTCGTCGCCCACATGCGCCAGGCCGAGCTCTACGCGAGCGCGCCCCCGAAGGACGGGGTCTACTCGCCCCCGGTGGACTTCCCCGCGCACGAGCGGAGCGTCGAGATCGAGGTCGACTTCGGCCAGGTGGGCGGCGCCTCTGCCGTCGTCTTCGGCTCCGACCTCACCCACGAGTACGTGAGCGAGAACGCGGACTATCGCAGCTAGAGGAGACCGGCCGTCTCCTCGAACCCGAACCAGAGGTTCATGGTCTGGATCGCCTGGCCGGCGGTCCCCTTCACGAGGTTGTCCTCGGCCGAGGTGATGACGAAGTTGCCGGTCCTCGGGTCGTGGACGGCGGACATGTCGACCCGGTTCGAGCCGGTGACGTGCGCCGTGTCCGGGGTCTCGCCGGAGGGGAGCAGCTGAACGAAGGGGGCCTTGGCGTAGGCCTTCCTCCACGAGGCGTAGAGCGACTCTACCGAGGCGCCGGGCGCCGCCGGAACCGTGATCGTGCTCGCGATCCCGTAGCGCATCGGCGCCAGGTGCGGGTTGAACTGGATCACGGTCTTCGCGCCCGTGTGGAGCTCAAGCTGCTCCTCGATCTCGGAGAGGTGCCGGTGCTTCACGAGCCCGTAAGCCTTGGCGCTCTCCGTCCGCTCGACGTAGAGGTACGCCTCGTCGACCTTGCGCCCCGCACCCGAGACGCCGCTAAAGCTGTTGGCGACGATGTGCTCCCGTGAGACGACCCCGTCCTTAAGGAGGGGGACCAGCGGCACCAGGATGCTGGTCGGGTAGCAGCCCGGCGACGCGACGATCTTCGCGCCCTCCCTCCACGAGAGGGGCGTGATCTCCGGCAGCACGTAGCGGGCGAACGGGAGAAACTCGGGGGCGTGGTGCTTGCCGTAGTACTTCTCGTAGGTCGCCAGGTCCGTGACCCGGAAGTCTGCGGACAGGTCGATCACCTTCTTGCCGGAGGCGACGAGCGCCTTCGCGTACTCGGCCGCCGCGCCGTGCGGGAGAGCAAGGAAGAAGAGCGGGATGTCGGTCGCGGCGAGCGCCGCGGGGTCCGAGGCCACGAAGGCGATGCCCCGATCGAGGCCCCTCACCTTCGGGATCACCTGGGAGAGCGGCTTGCCCGCGTGGGTCCTCGAGGAGACGCACGCGAGTTCGACCCGGGGGTGACCCAGGAGCAGTTTGACGAGCGTCTCGCCCGCGTATCCCGATGCGCCAACGATGCCTACCTTCATGGTGTGCGAACAATCCGATTGGTTGCGGGTAAAATCCAGTAGAAAAGAAAAAGCCGCCGACCGGTGACCGGCGGCGGCTTTGAAAGGGTGTCCCTGAAGCGGATCAGCGCTTCGAGAACTGGAACCGCTTGCGCGCGCCCGGCTGTCCGGCCTTCTTGCGTTCCTTCTCGCGGGGGTCGCGGCGGATGTGGCCGGCCTTCTTCAAGGCGGGCCGAAGCTCGGTGTTCATCTTCTGGAGCGCGCGGGCGATGCCGTGCGCCACGGCGCCGGCCTGGCCGGCGACGCCGCCACCCGCCACGTTGGCCGTGACGTCGATCTTCTCGCGCATGTCGACCGTGAGGAGCGGCGCGTAGGCCTGCTTCGCAAAGTTGTCGTGGGAGAAGTAGCTCTCAAAGTTGCGGCCGTTGACGGTCAGCTTGCCGCTGCCCTCGGTGATCCGCACGCGCGCCGTCGACGTCTTGCGGCGTCCGGTGCCCGTGAAAATAGTGGCGGGTGTGCTCATGTTCAGAGTGAAATCTTGACCGGGTTGTTGGCCCCGTGGGGGTGTTCGGTGCCCTTGAAGACACGCAGCTTGGTCAGCATCTTGGCCGCGAGCCTGTTCTTCGGGAGCATGCCCTTGACGGCGTGCATGATCACGAACTCGGGCCGCTTCTCGCGCATCTGGGCCTGGCTCCTGTAGCGCTCGCCACCGACGAAGCCGGAGAAGGCCATGTACTCGTTCTGCTCCTCCTTCTTGCCCGTGAGGACGACCTTTTCGGCGTTGAGGACGACGACATAGTCGCCGGTGTCCACGTGGGCCGTGTAGGTGGCCTTGTTGCGGCCGCGGATGATGTTGGCGAGCTTGACTGCGAGACGGCCTAGCACCTGCCCCTCGGCATCAACGAGATACCACTTGGGCTGTACTGTCTCCTTCTTCGCGAGATACGTTTTCATGGGAAAAGAGGGTAAGAGCATTGATTATGAACAGGGGTGTCAACC
>CAISPT010000297.1 GCA_903887455.1 uncultured Opitutaceae bacterium
CAGGTGGTCCTTCCAGCTGCTGATGCTTTCCCGGGCGGCCAGCTCGACCGCCAGGACATGCCGGCGCCCGTCCCAGCCTATTCCCAGCGTGATCAGGACGGCGCGGCTTTGGCCGACCCCGTTCTCCCGCACGCGCTCGTAGCGGGCATCCATAATGATGTACGGATACCAGCTCGTTAGCTCCCTGCCTGCGGCCCGCGTTCTGAACAGTGCGGCCCTCGTGGCGGAGTATATGCGAGGCGCGTTCGACGAAAGCCCCGTTCAGGAGAGCGTATGGGTGATCGCTGTTAACCGGCGCAATAAGCCAATCGCGCGCTCGATGGTGAGTCTCGGCACCTCCACGTCCACGCTCGTGGCGCCCTCAGATGTCTTCCGCTACCTGATCCTCCAGGCGGCTACGGGATTCATTCTGAGCCACAACCACCCGAGCGGCGACCCGTCCCCAAGCGCGGCCGACATTCAGCTTACGCGGGCGATGCGCGAAGCGGCGAACTTGATGCAGATCACGTTCCTTGACCATGTGATCATAGGCGACGTCTCCGATGACCCCCTTCAGAGGGGTTTCTACTCGTTCAGGGAGGCGGGGCTCATTTGAGCCCTCTCCCGCGTCCCGGCGAGGCCGCTGGAGGCGGTTACGGGCCCTTCCTGGCGGCCGTTAGGATCCATCCGTCTTGGCCGAGCGTATGCGTGCGATGGCCCGCTTGATTTTCGTTACGAAGCGCCAGCTCCGCCTGCGTTTCGCGGCTGTGACCGTGCCCACAAACTTGCTCTCCAGCTCCAGGAAATCCCTCCAGTCGTTCGGGCCTATCTCCACGCCAAGCACTCGGCCGATCTTCCGGATAATGGCCTGAGTTCCGCCTTTCGCGAGCTGCTCGTTCAAATCGCGCATGCCTCTGACCTCGTTCAGGAAGTAATAGGCGCTTCTCACGACCAGCACGTTCACCCTGATTTCGCCCTTCCACAGCCACTCCTTGTCGATAAACACGCATTCCCCGTCCTTGACGAAGGAGTTGGCCCAAATGGCGTCCACATAGCGGCCATCGACAACGGATTCGCCGGCTTTCATGACGGCGATCGACTGGATCTTCCTCATCCAAATCTCGCAAGGCGCAAGCAGGTCGCCCAGGGGTATCTTCCTCCGCTTCACCCGCTTTAGCACCCGCATCTGTATCGAGTCCGAATTGAGCCACGGCTCCTGGTAGCCCTCTATCTTTACCCTGTCGCTCGCGCCGGAACCGGAAGCACTGCAGAGCTTCCTCATCCAGAGGCTTCCGTCCGCGTGCGCCTCGATCCTCGTCACCGTTTGGTATTCCTTTCTCCTGCGGTCGCTGAAGAGGATGCCCAGCTGGCCGAAGGCCATCTTGGCGCTGCCAAGGTTGCCCGCGACCACAAGAAATGAGTTGGCAAAGAGGTGGAGCGTGCGGTTCCTGGCCAGCTCCACCAGGACGAGCCTCTGGTCGAACACAGGCGTGCGCGCCTTCGAATAGTCGCGAGGGGCGAAATTTCCGACCATCTCGCCAAGATTCATCCTGTTGAACGCATCCTCGGAGAGGACGCATGCCGTCAGCTTGTAATCCGGGTAGGGAAAATAGAAGCAGGCATCGTTAAAATGCCTCACCAACTGCTCCTTGAGCTCCCCATAGCCGAAGGTCCTGTGGGTGTCGTGCCGCGGATAGCCCTCCAGGCCATCGAACATGATGTTATTGTGGTCCTCTGCGCTCGACGCAAAGTACTTCAAGCCAAACTGGTTCTCGATCGCCATCACCACGACCCCATCCGGGGCCAGCATATCCCGGAAGCACCGGAGCACGCTGTCATGCGGATCCTTCCCGCCTACGAACAGCTTTGAGTATTCGAAAACGCCGATGCAAAAGATGATGTCGAAACGGGCCTTGAATCGGATCTCCTGGAAGGGTGCGTTCAGAACGGACACATTCGGCTGGTCCCTGGTCCGCATCCGAGCGAGCGTCGCGCGTGCAAGGCTGCCCTCGATAGCCACGACGTCGTCGAATGTCTCCCCGAGAAAACGGGTGATTGCGCCGCATCCGCAGCCCACCTCCAGGACCTTGGCTTCCCTGGCAAAGGTGAACCCGCGCAGAAGCTGCGACCTCTTCCTTGAAAGATGGTATTCGGTGACCCAATCGCAGATGTAACCTTCCAGTTCGTAGGAATCTGAGCCCAAGTCGGAGGCTTTTTGCAGCACTTCGCGCAGGTAGCGCTCGTGGGATTCCCCGTCCGAATAGCTGAATTTCTCTGCTCCCTCTATACGCCATATCCCGTTAGCATCCAGCCACATAAAATCATAAACATTGGGGTATGGAGGCCCATCGAAGGAGCTACGAGCAATCTCCGGGTCGATTGCCGGAAATGTGGCAAGTCCCGGGCGGGAGACGGCGGTCTTAGGGTAGGGCTCAGGCATTCCGGCGTGGCAAAGAGAGACGATCGGCAAAGAGAAAAGTATCCGCGGTCATGCAAAATACCGCCGGCCGTCGTCCTCCCACACAGCCCCTTCCAACCCTTCCGAGGACGCGCGACCCTGGTCCAAACGCAGAATTTGCCGAAAGCCGGTAACGTTTTCCCTTACCAGACGTCACCCACCGAGACACACGATGCCGAGCGCCGCCCCCTCCGCCCCCGTCCATACGCCCAGTCAGGCCTTTCGTCCACGCAGGCGTCCAGAGTCACCGCTGATCACGATCGCGGTGCCCGCGTACAATCGTCCCGGGATGCTGGCCGAGACGCTTGCGAGCATCGCGGCGCAGACGGTCAAGGTCCCGATTGAGGTGATCGTATGCGACGATTTGGGAATGCCCGAGACTCGTGCCGCAGTCGAGCGATACGCCCCGCGGCCGTTTTTCTACTCTGCAAACCCATCGACTCTAGGGGCCGTCGCCAACTGGAACAGGTGCCTTAGAATGGCCCGCGGCCAATGGGTGATGGTGCTCCACGAGGATGACGCGCTGTATCCCTGGTACTTTGAGTGCATTCTGCCCCGTCTCCGACCTGGGATCACCGCCGTGTGCACCATGACCTCCAGGGGACCCAAGGCGCCAAAGGTAGACCGCCCCCCCAAGTTCCCGCCCGTTGAAGTTTATCCGCCGCGCCATTTCCTGAAAAGCTCGATGACCCCGTTCCCCGGAGTCCTTGTGCGCCGTGACGTGGCGCTTCGCCTCGGGGGATTTGACGAGAACTGGGGGCCGGTCGCGGACTACGAGTTTTGGTACAGGCTTGGCTGCGCAGGCAAGGTCGAGGTCGTTCGAGCCGTTGGGGCCTTTTACCGCGTGGCCCACGGCCAGTGGACGGAGAGTGTCTGGGGCAGGATGCTAAAGCTCACCCACTTGCTGCGCCTGAAGATCGCTGCGGAGCAGTTTCCGGAGAACCCGCGGGCGAGCCGCTGGCTTGCGCGCTTCTTCACCTCCCGAAACGCCCGATGCTATGCCCAAAGGTTCGAGGAACGCCCACGCACCCTCCTGCGCTGCCTATCGCTCGGCCGCATCCCGCTAGCCAAGGCGCCAAGTGGGTGGGTATGGCAGGCCTTCCGCTTCGTTTCCGTCGTCATCCCTAGTCCCGGCAGGAGGCCGCACCCTAGCACTGGATATCGAAAGTTGGCATCCGCCACGACGACGACAACGCTCGCCTGGTCCTTACAGGGCGGTGCCCCATCCCCCAGGGGAAGCGGCTCCGGGCCCCTCCTGGGCTTCCGCGCTCCTAGACGCGGCCTCCGGCCCGCGATCGCCGCTGCAGGCCGTCGCGCACCCGTTCGAGGGCCGGCCGGATCCGCTCCTGATAGACCTTGCGACTTAGTATCGCGACCCGCCGCATAAGCCGCTTGCGGAGCCTCTCGCGGGCCGGCAACGGTGGCCGTTTGCCGACGTAATCGACCGCGGCGGACCTCGACTCGATGGTGTCCACTGCTTCCCGAAGGAGCCTCGCGCGGTCCGGAGCGTGGATTTCAAGGGTGCGGCGGCCGCGCGAACTCGCCACGTACGTTGACTTTCCATCCAGCTTCTCCGCGGCGACGATGGCGTGGTCCACCGTCGCCCCCTGGCTCTTGTGCGCCGTCACCGCGTAGCCGTGCGTGAAGGTCCGGTAGGAATTCGGCAGCTCCACGAGCCGGGAGTTGCGCTCCCCAACCACCTCGACGACCATCGTTTTCTGGGAGACCTTGCGCACCGTGACGAGCATCCCGTTGCTTACCCCAAGCTTCTTGTCGTTTCCCTGTAGGAGCAGCCTGTCGCCCTGCGCGACCGGGATCCGCTTTGAGTCCGCCACCTGGAGCCGCCGGCCGGCTGTCTTAAGGTCAAGGCGCTTCCCGCCAACGAGCGTCAGGGTGTTGTCCTGTCCCACCTCCGCAATCTCGTACCAGATGCCCTTGGTTAGACCCCCGACCTTGCTCCCGGTGGTCACGACCTGGCCGGCCCGGTAATTGCGTCCGAGGCGCCGCTGCGCCGACGTGAGATCCAGGCTGTCGACTACCGAGAATTGCTCGTCGGCCCCCACGAGTTCCCCGGCCTGGCGGCGGGCATCGCGGACGTAGCCTGTCAGTTTGTTGATCTCCGCCCAGGTCGGCGCCACCAGAAGGGCACTCACCCCGTTCCTGCTCTTTTCGATGAATGCCTTTGCCGCGGCCGGCAGGTAGGGATCCCCTGATGGATGGTTGTGTGGTCATTATGACCCACAGATGTTTTTTCTTTGGAAGTGCCTTAGCGAGAATCAGTCGACGGGAAACATCCAGAATGCCTCGGGAGTTTGCCTCCGAAGCCCCTGAGGGCCCGACCAGACGCCGATGTCCGGCGAATCCCGATCTACGGCCAAGGTTCTGTTGGTCCCTGATCCGCCCAATACCAAACATTTTCTCGGGATACCGCCAATAGACGGCAGCGGCGTTGACATGCGGTTGCCTCTGGGGACTCCAGTTTTGTTAGTAATCGAGGTAAAGACCGACGGGGGTATCTTTTCAGATTTTCTGGTGACCGAAGATGTGTCGGCGAAACGTGGCACAAGTCGATAGACGAAGCCAAGAGGCAGGCAGCCTTCGAGTTCAATGAGCTGCTGTCCCTGTGGAAAGTCGTGCCGGAGAAAACTGATGACGTTTTTCTCATCGGTTTCGAAGATTAGGCTAG
>CAISPT010000298.1 GCA_903887455.1 uncultured Opitutaceae bacterium
CACGTGCCCGAAATGCGTCGAAGGACGTGGCTCCGACTCTTGGGCGGACTACCGGAGCAGGCTCGTGGCGGAGCAATCGAAGATTCACATGATCGACGCCGCGCGCCGGGTGAACCCGTCGGCCCGTGTGATCATCAAGTACCCCAACTGGTACGAGGGGCACCGCTACAACGGCTACGACGTCGCTAGGCAGACGCCCCAGTTCGCGGGCGTGAGCGTCGGGATCGAGACGCGGCAGCGCGCCACACATGAGCAGCACATCCCGACCTACTCGGGATACGTTTTCCAGAAGTGGATCGGCGGGGACGCCGGCCCGAAGTGGCGAAGCGCATGGCTCGACAACTACGAGATGCAGGGCGACGACAACGACTTCGTCGCCGAGGTCTGGCAGGCCGTGCTGGCCCAGACGCCGGAGATCATCTTCTGGTGCGCAGGCGGCCTCCACCCGCCCACCCCGTCCGCCTCAAACTACCCGCACCTGGTCGAGCTCATGCCCGAGTTCGACAGGCTCGCCGGACTGCTAAGCGGGCCCGCGCGCGGGATCCCGATCGACCTGCCGATCGGATCGACGGGGGAATACAACGTCTTCGGCTACCTCGGGATGGTGGGCCTCCCCCTGGCGCCCACCTCGATCTTCCCGGCCGATTCGAAGGCCGCCATCTTCACGCTGCACTCTCTAAGGGACCCCAAACTTGCGGACGAGCTGCTCAGGCGAATCGAGTCGGGCAGGGAGGTATTCCTCTCCTGGCCGCTGCTGGAGGAGCTCAAGGGGAGTGAGATCGGCAGGTCCATCAATGTTATCGCAAAGGGGGGCTCCGTCACCTCCTCGACGTTCCGGGTGCCGGACGGCTCAGGCGGCATCAAGCCGCTCCAGGCCAAGCGAAGCTTTTCCTTCCCCAAGATCGAGGTTTCCACGTGGCCCGACGTCCGCAGCGTCGGCATCGTCCGCGAGGACGGGGACTTCGGGGTTCTCCTTGGCACCCACTACATCGACGGGCAGGTCGACGTCCTGAACCTCCCCGACAACACGTACGACTTGATCGGGCTGCCCGAGGACGTCCTGAACGCCGTCAGGAAGTGCTTCTCCGGGGAGCTCGGAGTGCGTCTGGTCGGACCCGGCGGTGTGGCCCTTTACCTATTCGGGCAGAACCAGTTTGTGCTCTACAACATGTCGGACTTTCAGGCCCGCGTGTCACTAAGGCAGCCGGCGGCCGCGACGGGCCGCACCTGGACCGAGCGCCTCCACGGGAAGCCCCTCTCCGTCTCGAAGGTTGACCAGGGCGAGGGCGCGGAGGCAACCCACGAGACCGATGTCGCCCTTACCTTGGCGCCCTTCGAGGTGGCCCTCGTTGAGTCCAAGTAGTGGCTACACGTCAGGTGCCCGCGTTTAGCGCCGCCGCGATCTCGCCCATTTCCCGGCGCCTCAGGCGATAGCTCCTTGAGAGGAGCGCGCTCAGCGCGTAGCAGGCTCCGGGAAGGAGCGTGAAGAGCGCGACGATGCAGCGCATCGCGGATGGGGACTCCGTCGCGCCGCCGGACACGTAGCCGGCGGCTGCAAGCGTCCACCCGATCACAGCGCCGCTAAGGGCGAGGCCCAGCTTCAGGACAAAGAGTGTCCCGGCAAAGCTAACTCCCGTCAGCCGCTTGCCGAACTTCACCTCACCAAAGTCCACCGTGTCGGACATCATCACCCATTGGATGGGAGTAATCATCTGGTGGAGGACCCCGATCACAAAGATCAGGACGAACATCGGGGCGCCGCTGCCGACGGGAGTGAAGAACATCACCGCGCTCAGGATGGCCAGCGCTGTGTTGGTCCACGCGAACACGCTCACCTTGCAATACCGGTCGGTGAGGGGCTTGGTGAGGAGGCAGCCCAGGATGTTGCCCACCGAATAGGTCGCAAGGAACACCGTGAAAAGCCCGGACTTCCCGAGGATGTAGGTCACGAAGTACATCATTGCCCCGCCGCGTGTAGCCACCGCCAGGATGTTCAGGATCGTGAGTCCGCCGACGATCCGCCACTGGCTGTTGCTCACGATGTCCCGGATGTCCGACCAGAAGGAGCTCGCTGCGCCCTGCCTCGGGAGCACCCGCTCCCGCGTCGAAGCAAAGCAAAGGAAAAGCATGCCAGCGGCGACGCACGCCAGGACCGCGATCGCGCCCTGGTAGCCGTGCGCCTTGTCGGCGCCGCCGATCCAGCCGGCCAGCGGCACCATCAGCACGGTGCTCAGCATGCCTCCCGCCGTCGCGAGCACAAAACGGTAGGACTGGAGGGAGATGCGCTGCGTCTCGTCGGCGGTGATCACGCCGCCCAGCGCGCAGTAGGGGATATTCACGACCGTGTACATGAGGGTCAGGAGCGTGTAGGTCGCCGCCGCGAAGACCATCTTGCCGGTTGGCCCCAGGTCCGGGGTCGTATACGCGAGCACGCAGCTCAGCCCGAACGGCACCGCCGCCCACAGGAGGTAAGGCCTGAACTTGCCCCAGCGAGAACGGGTTCGGTCGGCGAGCCACCCCATCACCGGGTCGCTTACCGCGTCGAGAGCACGCGCGACCAGGAAGATGCTGCCGACAAACGCCGCAGGAAGCCTGAAGACGTCGGTGTAGAAGAACGCCATGTAGAACATGACGTTGTCGAAGACGATGTGGCTGGCCGCGTCGCCGAGGCCGTAGCCGATCTTCTCTCGTGCCGAAAGGGGTGTCGTGTCCATGGGTGCCGGGCGAAGGGGTCTTGCTCCGCAACCGCTACAAGGTGCCCGCCCCGGCGCTCGGGACGCAAGCTTTGCACGGTCAACCCAAACGCCCCCCCGTCCGGCTTGCGAAACCCCCGCACTGACCCCCACACTGCCCCACCCCACCGTGCGGCGCGTCGCCGCCGGGCCACCCGACCATGAAGACACGACCCGTCTGGAAAGCCCTTGCCCTTGCACTGACCGCCGGCCTCATGGCGCCCAAGCCGACAAGCGCCGGCGCCCTCGTTCTTCTGCCCGGCACCGAGGAGCGGTCGCCCCGGGCAATCGAGCAGGCCCGGCCGCTGGACGTCATCGTCGTGGACGCCGGAACGAAGGGCACGGTGGAGGTCCGCGACGGCGCAGGGCGCCTCTATTTCGCCGGGCCGGTCGAGGGAAGGACAAGCTTCCGGGCCGGAGGAGCCCTGGGCGTCCATACCGTGACCGTCAAGGATGCCTCCGGGCGCGAAACCGGGCGGAGCGGGTTCACCCTCGACGCACGGACCCTCGTCGAAGACGGGGGCAAGTACAGCGACATGTTCACCCTCTTCCACGACGGGATGAGCTCCGACTACAAGGGCGGCACGATCGCCACCGAGTGGAACGGGAGGACCTACCACATGTTCGTCAACTGGGTGCTCGACAACCACCACACCGCAAAGGGCATGAAGTACTTCAGCCCCTACGGCACCGAGTTCGTCGACATGATGAGGGTCGCGCAGAGGGAGGACGGGATGATCTGGAGCAACCTGAACCCGGGGGACGCGGTCGCCTACTACCTGACCGCCTACGGGCCCTTCGACTACGTCCGCAAGATCGGCGACCGCTACTTCGTCAGGCAGCCGGCGGAGAACCACCCCGAGTACGTCTACGTGAGCACCATCTACCAGGCATGGAAGGCCTGCGGGGACGACGTGTGGATGCGCACCTGCCTCTCCTCGGCGATGCGCGCCCTCGACTACTGCACCAGGGATCCCGCCCGCTGGAGCGAGCGCTTCCAGCTGCTCAAGCGCGTGTACACGATCGATTCCTGGGACTTCCAGATCGACGACGCGTACACCCCCGACATCGGCCTCACCAACACGATGCTTGTCGACCCCAGGAAGTCCAAGTTCGGCGTCTTCTTCGGCGACAACGTCTACTACGCGGCGGCCTGCTCCGAGCTCGCGGAGATGCTCGCGAAGAGCGGCGACGACGCCGACGCCGCGCGCTACACTGAGCGAGGGGCGGCGATCCGCTCCAGGCTCGACGCCCTCTCCTGGAACGGGCGCTTCTTTACCCACTTTATCGACGAGGACCCCGCGGTCAGGCGCGACGTTGGGGTCGACGAGAAATCCCAGATCGCGCAGGGAAACGCCTATGCGCTCAACCGCGGCATCCGGCGCGACCAGGCGGCGGCGATCATCCGCACCTACATGGACCTCCGGGACCACCTTCCGGTCGGCTCCCCCGGCGAATGGTATGCGATATACCCCCCGTTCCAGCGCGGGTTTGGCCGGCACGACGCGCTGTGGCAGTACATGAACGGCGGCGTGGGCGGCCATATCGCGGGGGAGCTTGCCCGCGGCGCCTTCGAGTTCGGCTTCGAGCCCTACGCGCGGGACATCCTCGACAGGCTGACCGCCCTCGGCCACGCACACGGCAACAAGATCTGGTTTGCCTACACCGGCTCGATCCCCCCTCCCCCGCCGACGCCGCGCTACACGACAATAGACCTTGGCGCCTTCGCCAACATGGCCGTGGGCGACACGCCGGGCCCCGCGGCAAAGCCGTGGATGATGGGTGGCAAGCCGGGAGACGACATGAGGGGGCTGCCGACCGGTGACCAGACGCTAGCCGGCATCCCCTTCAGGATCGCAACACCCTCCGAGAACGGAGGGAGGGTGGCGGTGGCCGTGTCGCACCTCGGGGGGCTTCCCGCGACGGTGGACGTGCCCTTGAACGCCTCCGCAGGTAGCCTCTACCTGCTCCACACCTCGAGCAAGCCGACGTCCGAGGGGGTCTGCGGCTCGGTCTCGTTCCTCTACGCCGACGGGTCCAGCAGCGTGCAGTACATCGTGATGGGCAAGCAGCTCACGTACTGGTGGTTCCCGGAGCTGCATACCGACTCCTCCGGCGTAGCTTGGCACGGGGCTAGCCCGGTCGCGGCAGACGTGGGGCCTTCATGGTGCGCGATCGACAATCCCCATCCGGAAAGGCTCATCGCCTCGGTCCGTCTCGCGGCCCCGGCGGACCAGGGCATCTACACGGTGATCGGGCTCACGCTCGGCGACCGTCCCCACTACGTGCCGACCAATCCGGTGTCCTACGGGGGCCCGGACAACTGGGCGGCCGCGACAGCGATGGCGGCGATGATCGAAGGGCTGGCGGGAATTAAGGACGGCCCCATGTCCGAGACGTTCTCCCATCCGATTGTCGCGCCCCGGTGGGACACAGGCACCCAGAGGACCATCGACGTTTCGGTGCGCTACCCGGCCTCAATGGGCTACGTGGCCTACCGCTATGCCAGCCTTCCCAGCCAAAGGGAAATCGTCGTCACCGTGACTGGCGGGGCCGAGGCGATGGACGGGCATTTCCTGCTGCCCATGGGCGTCTCCGGGGTGCGCTCGGTGGACGTGGACAGCTCGCCGGCGGCGTACCGGGTGTCCGGCGTGCCGGATTCCGCATATGTCGACCTGCCCCTTTCGACCGTCGGCCCCCGGACGGTGAGGATCCGCTACTAGGCTTCGCCCAGGTTCGTCCTCAGGGTGGCCGCCAGCCGCCCCGTGTCCGGGACCGCTATCGCCCGCGCCGCGACAGTGATCAGGCCCCGGTCCCTCAGGCGGGCGAGCGTGCGGGAGAGCGTCTCGCTGCTCGTCCCGAGCTCCGCGGCCAGCACACGCTTGGTTCCTGGCAGCTGGACCGCCGCGCCCGTGGACCCCGCGCGCGGAACCGCCCTCTTCACGAGCCAGTTGAGCAGCCGCGTCTCGACGTCCCTAAGCGTAAGGTCCTCCAGCATGCCCACGAGGACCCGCAGGTGTCCGCTCATCGAGCCGAGCATCCGCAGCGCCAGGTCCGGCCTGCGGCCGATGAGTTCAAGGATCGGCGCCTTGGGCACAAGCAGGACTGAGCTCGGCTCGATTGCACGCGCGGCCGCGGGATAGCCGGTCGGCGACGCAAGCGCAGCCTCCCCGAAGGATTCGCCGGTTCGGAACACGTGTATCACCCGTTCCTTCCCGGCGGCGTTCATACGGTGTACGCTCACCGCGCCGCTCTGCACGACGTAGAAGCCCCGGGAGGGCTCGCCCTCGTGGAAAAGGTACGCCCCCTTCTGGAGCGCAATCACCTTGATGAACCCCGCGACGACCGCGAGGTCCTCTGCCGCGAGCCCCGTGAAGAGCTGGCTGCACCTGAGTGTGCCCATCAGGCCGGTGAGCTTGTGGCTGGAGCCTCGGGTTGGGGTGGCCATTCAACCGAGGGTAGCACGGATCGCGCGCCGCCGTCCCGCCTATTCCCCGGCGGAGGGGCCCCCCACCTGAGCGACCAGAAGCGTCAGCGCCTCGAGAGCTAGGACCGCGTGCGGAAGCCTCGGCGGCATGTGGATCAGGTCCCCCGCCTTTAGCCTCCGCGCGCCGTCGGCAAAAGTGAACTCGCAGCTGCCGGCGATCACCTGCACGAGCGCCCTCGCGGGTGTCGCGTGCTCGGAGAGTTCCTGGCCCTCGGCAAAATGGAAGAGCGTCAGGCGCAGACCCGGGGCCGTTAGCACCGCCCGGCTCACGATCCCGTGCGCCACCTCCGGCAGGGGTTCGCTGAGCGAGCAGACGCCCAAACAGGAGGGATCAAGCAGCGTGGACTTGGTGTTCATGCGAGATAGTCGGGGCCCCAAGGGCTATTCCCTCCAGAAGTTCACGGACCAGGCTCCGTCCTTGCGGCGCTCAAGCGTGGAGCGGAAACCCTCGCTCTTAAGCAGCTCGATCAGCGGCGCGGGCATGAACGGGGCGATGACCGTGAGCCCGTGCCCTGGCTTGAGCTCGTCAGCCCTCGCACGGATGAGGGGAAAGGGCTCCTCGCCCCTCAGGAGGCCTGGCCGAACGTCGAGCGTCTTGAACCGGGGTGTGCTCATCGCGCCTGGGGTGCCGCAGCGACAAGCGCGCCGGCCACCTGGTCAAGCCCGCCCACAAGGCCGATCCTCTGGTGCACGATCTCGCCGGCGGCGTTGAGCACGGTGAGCAGGTTGGAATGGGCATAGGCGCCGTCCTGGGACCTCTTGTACTTCACCCCAAGAAGGGCCGCCAGCTCGCGGACCGACTGCCCGTCCCCGTGGAGAAGCACCCAGTTGCCGTCTAGCCGCCGCTGTGCGCGGTAACGGGCTAGGGCCTCGGGCGTGTCCTTCTGGTCGTCGAACGACACGAGCACAAACACCACCCTCCCACGCTGAGAGGTGGGAAGGCTTCGCTGCACGGCAAGCATGTCGGTGACCGTAAGCGGACAGGCGTTCGAGCACGAGGCGAAGAACATGTCCAGCACGACGGGCCGCCCTCTGAACGAGCCCAGGGAAACCGGTCGACCGCCGTCGTCGGTGAACGACGCGTCCAGTTGGTAGAGCGAGGCCCGGCTGTAGGCGCCCTGTCCAAGGGCCTGGCTGCACGCCGGGCAGCAGTCCGTCGCCGGAGCGGCGCCGCTGGCGAAGGTCGCGGCAAGCGCGAGGGGGAGTAGGAGTGCGGTTTTCATGGATCTGAGGCGGTGTCCGCGGTGTCCCGAACGCAGCGGAAGCCGAGCGAGCTGGTGGTATTGTTGGCCTTCAGAGAGGACCGCAGTGCCGTCCTCATATAGGCCGCGTAGTCGCCCGTGTCCCGCGAGCCGACCGCCCCGCCGGCGCAGAAGAGGTCGGCGTCGACGCTCGAGTCGGCGCGGGACTCCCCGGTAACCAGCGAGGTGTTGAAGTCCTCGACCCATTCCCACACGAACCCCTGGAGGCCCCGGACCCCGAAGTAGTTCGCCTTTGCGGTGTCCACGGAGGGCAGGACCGGCGGGGAGGGCCGGGCGAACCAGGCATAGAGGTCTGCGCGGAGCTTCTGGTCGTTCCATCCGTCGACCCGGCTGTACCCGGCGGAGGCGGCGTACTCCCATTCGTCCGTTGTCGGAAGGCGCTTCCCCTCCCAGCGCGCGAACGCCCGGGCCGCGAACCAGGAGACGTGCACGACGGGCGAGTCCGGGGGCGCCTTAGACCCAGGGACCAGGTCGCCGTCCCAGTCGGCGAGGTACGAGGAGTCCGCGAACAGGCTTCCGACCTCGGACCGCCTCCACTTGGGGTTGGCCCGCACGAAGTCGAGGAAACGGGCGTTGGTAACGGGAAGTTCGTCCATCAGGAACGCTGAAACACGGACCTGGGCGGCATCCTTCGGGTCCCGGGTAAACGGCGCATAGAGGCCCGACGGGATGCGAAGCATCCGCACCGGCTCCCTCGCCCCCGCGCCGGCGGTCTGCGCCGACAGCCCCACCGGGCCGGCGGCCAGGATGAGACCGAAAAGAAGCGGGGCGATCGCGGGCGCCGTGCTCATGGCGTGAGGCGCATCAGCGGGTCTCGTTGCGGATCGCCTTCACCCGCTCGGCGGAGACGGCTTCCCCGGTGTTGCCCCACGAATTGAGGACGAAGGTGAGGACATCCGCCACCTGGGCGTCCGTGAGCACGGCCTCCTGGGGAGGCATCGCGCTGTTGATCGACATCCCGTTCACCGTGACTGGACCCGAGAGGCCCTTCAGGACGATCCTGACGGCACGATCGTGGTCGGCCTTGAGGTAATCCGAGCCGGCCAGCGGGGGGAATATCCCCGGCAGCCCCTTGCCGTCGGGCTGGTGGCATGCGAAGCACAGGCCCATGAACACCTGCTTTCCCTTCTCCACCTGCATCTCCTTGGTCAGCCCAGCGATCGCGGGGTTGGCCTTGATCTCCTCGGCGATCTGGGTCTTGAGCTCCGCCTCGCGTTTCTGTGACTCGGAGCCCTCATCGGCCTGGGAGCCGAGGTAGACGGCGTCGATCTCCTTGCCGGAGTAGATGACCCGGTTCTCGGGGCCGGAAACCTTGAGCATCCCGAGTGCTCCCTTGTTGAACGCACGGGTGATGGAGTGGTCCACGAGGATGTAGGTGCCCGGCACCTTCGCCTGGAACTCGACCACGGTCGCGCCGCCCGACGGCACGAGCGTCGTCTGGACGTTTTCCAGCGGGTGGTTGAGCGAGGCCTCGGGGTAGACGCGGTCGAAGATCTCGCCGATGATGTGGAACGACGACACCAGGTTCGGGCCCCCGACGCCGAAGAAAATGCGCACCGTCTCGCCGACGTTTGCAGTGAGGGCCCTTTCGCCCACGAGCGAACCGACTGCGCCGTTGAAGACGACGTACGGAGGACGCTCGTCGAGGGCCTTGCCCATGTCGAACGACTGCAGGCCCTCCTCGCCGTACCGGCCGGTCGTGTAGAACTCGCCCTGCATCACGTAGTACTCCCTGTCGACCTTCGCCATCCCCTCCTTCGGCTGGACAAGGATCATGCCGTACATGCCGTTGCCGATGTGCATCGGCACGGGCGCCGTTGCGCAGTGGTACACGTAGAGCCCGGGACTAAGCGCCTGGAAGGTGAACTGGGAGCTGTGGCCGGGAGCGGTGAAGGCTGAGGCGGCGCCGCCGCCGGGACCAGTCACTGCATGCAGGTCGATGTTGTGAGGGAGCTTCGAGGACGGGTGGTTGTTAAGATGGAACTCGACCACGTCGCCCTCGCGGACCCGAATGAACCGGCCGGGGACATCACCCCCGAACGTCCAGAACGTGTATTCGACTCCGTCGGCGAGCTTCTTGACGACCTCGCGCACCTCTAGGTTAACGACCACGAGTGCGGGGTAGTTCCGGGTTATCGGCGGCGGCACCCGCGGGGGCGCGACCAGGACGGCGGTCTCCACCGGCATGGCAAGGACCTCCGGAGGAAGGGTCGCGGGACCAAGCACCTTGTCGGCGCCCTCGGCGGACGCACGGGGCGCAAGGCCGGCAGCGGCTCCAGTAAGCAGGCTGGCAAGAAGGAGGATCAATCGGCGGGTCTTCATGGGATTGGGAAGCGGTTTCCTGGGTGCGATGCCTATCCTGCGGCATCCGGGGTTTAGGGTCCTTGACCTGGATCAAGGTTGGGTGTGATAAAGTGCAGCACCTAGCTGCAGAAGGCCAGCGCCACCCCTAGAATATAGGCAATGCCGAGAACCGCCTCGGAGGTGCCCAATCGCCGGGCCGACCGGGGCTGCTCGCTCGAAAGAAGCAGGAACGCATATCTTGTAAACATCAGGAGAACAATAGGAAGCACCCAGGAATTGACTGTGCCCGCGGCGGAGAGCCCCACCATGGCGCCGGCAGAAAGCAGGGCAAATCCAAGGGGAGCCCAGCTCCTCCTTCCGCCTTTTCGGCGACGGAGGTATTCGCGGACCACGAGGACCGCAGGGACGCTTCGGGAGAGCATCGTCGCCGCGAGCGCGAGGGCCACGGCAGGGGGTCGGCCGGCCAGCGTCGCAAACGCGGCCGGCACGAATGCGAACGCCACCGCGCCGGCAATTTCCGCGGCAGGCGTGCGTGAGTCCCCCCTGAGGTCAAACCAGAGAAAGAGGCCGCACGGGGCGAGGGAGAGGCCGAGTGGCCACAGTGACCCCGGGCCCCCGAGGGCAGCGCTCACTGCGATTCCCACGGCCGCAGCGATGCAGAGCAGCGAGGCGGCCGCAACGGAGCCGGCCCAGCCGCCGGTCCCGCTGCCCAGGGCGGCCCGGATCGGCCTTCGGGCAAAGAACCCCGAGACGGTGGCAAGGGCTAGCCCGCAGCCGGCCAATGTCGGCGCCGCGAGCATGCCCAGGAGCACCGGCTCAAGGGCAAGCGACCACGAGCCGTGCTCCTTCGGCAGGAATACGGAGCGCCTTCGCCCCGTTTCCGGGCCTTTTGGATTGGAGCTCATGACGCCCCGACTGTCGCCGCTTTCTCCGTCGGCCGCATTGACGCGGGTCAAGGGAAGGGGCCGTCTCTCCCAAGGCCTACGGAACAAAGAGTCTGGTGAAATCGGACACCGCCGTCTCCTCCAGCCGCGGGCGGTCCGAAAAGAGCGCCATCAGCTGTACGGCGCGTTCGGCCCCGAGCCTCCGGGTGAAGGCCGCCCTAGCCTTGCCCACCAGCAGCGGGATTGCCTCGCTGCGCCTTCTCCTGTGCCCGATGGGATACTGCACCTCCACCCTTTCGGTCTTCGAGCCGTCTGCGAAGAAGACCTGGACAGCGTTGGCAATCGAGCGCTTTTCGGGGTCGAGGTAGTCCCGCGAATACCCCGGGTCCTCCGACACGATCATCCTCGACCTGAGGACGTCGATCCTCGGGTCCAGGGCCGCCGCGTCTTCGTAATGGTCCGCCGTGAGTGTGCCGAAGATGAGCCCGACCGCGGTCATGTATTGCAGGCAATGGTCGCGGTCGGCCGGATTGTGCAGGGGGCCCCTCTTGTCGATAATCCGGAGGGCCGACTCGTGGGTCGTCAGCTCCACCCGCTCGATCCGGTCAAGCCGTCCCTCCACCTGGGGGTGGAGCCGCACCGCGCACTCCACCGCGGTCTGCGCGTGGAATTCCGCCGGATAGGAGATCTTGAAGAGGACGTTCTCCATCACATAGCTGCCGAGCGGTCGCGCGAGACGCACCGGCTTTCCACCGAACGAAACGTCCTGAAATCCCCAGGTCTTGGTGGAAAGGACCGAAGGATAACCCATCTCCCCGGTCATGGCCATGAGCGCGAGCCTCAGGCCCCGGCTCGTGGCGTCGCCGGCCGCCCAAGACTTGCGCGAGCCGGTGTTCGGCGCGTGGCGATAGGTGCGAAGCGCCGAGCCGTCGAGCCACGCGTGCGAAAGGGCGTTCACCACCTGCTCCCGGGACCCTCCCATGAGCGCCGTCGAGACTGCGGCGGAGGCGACTCTCACCAGGAGGACATGGTCCAGGCCCACGCGGTTAAACGAGTTCTCGAGCGCAAGCACGCCCTGGATCTCGTGAGCCTTTACCATCGCCCCGAGCACGTCGCGGACCGCGAGGCGTCCCCGGCCGCGGGCAAGGGGCGTGCCGAAGGCCCCGAGCGGCCGGCCGGCCGCAAGGTTCCGGTCCAGCCAGTCCGCCGTCGCAAGGACGGCACCGAGGTTGTCCGAGGGGTGTCCCCACTCCGCCGCCAGCCACGTGTCGTTGAAATCGAGCCAGCGAACCGCGGTGCCAATATCGAAGGCTGCCTGGACCGGATCGAGCTCGTACGCGGTGCCCGGAACGCGCGCCCCACACTCGATCCGCGTGCCCGGGACCATGGGCCCGAGCAGTTTCGTGCAAGCCGGGTAGTCAAGCGCGAGCATCCCACAGGCCAGCGTGTCCGCCAGACACCAGCGCGCGGTGTCCATGGCCTCCGGGCTGAAGGCGTTCGCCTCCAGGGCGTAGTCGGCGATGTCGAGAAGGAGTCGGTCCGGAGGCGGTCGGTCGTTCGAGGGTTGGGAGCACATGGGCGGATTCGGATTATTGCGACCTCCACCTAGCGGTCGGCCATGGGGACGTACGGCCTCGGCTCGGGACCCGTGTAGGTGGCGCCCGGCCTGATGATCTTCCCGTCCACGCGCTGCTCAATGATGTGGGCGGCCCATCCCGCCGTGCGGGCGATCACGAAAATCGGCGTGAAGAGGGTCGTCGGGACCCCGAGCTGGTGGAAGGCGACGGCGCTGTACCAGTCGAGGTTGGGGAACATCCTCTTCTCCGCCCACATGAGGCCCTCGATCCGCTCGGCGACCGCAAAGAGCGAAAGGTCCCCCTGGTCGGCGCACAGCTGCCGGGTGATCTCCTTGATGATCGGGCTCCTCGGATCCTCGATCGTGTAGACGGGGTGGCCGAAGCCGATGACGATCTCGCGGCGGGCAAGCCGCGCCTTCAGGTCGATCTCGGCCTCGTCGGGGTTTCCGTACCTCTGAATGACCTGTAGGGCTACCTCGTTTGCCCCGCCGTGCTTCGGGCCGCGGAGGGCGCCGATCGCCCCCGCCACGCACGAGTGAAAGTCGGAGCCCGTTCCCGCGATCACGCGCGCGGCAAAGGTCGACGCGTTGAACTCATGCTCGGCGTACAGGATGAGCGAGCGGTCGAGCACCCTGGCGCGGGCGGCGTCAGGCCTCCTCCCGTAGAGAAGGTGGAGGAAATGCGAGGCGACGCGGTCGTCGTCGGTCTCAACCTGGATTCTCCTGCCCGACGTGGCAAAGTGGTGCCAGTAAAGAAGCGCCGAGGGGAGGCACGCGATCAGCCGGTCCGCGATCGCGCGCGCGCCCGCGACCGTCGAGGCGTCCCCACCTGAGGCCGGGAGCTGCTCAGGCTCGAGGTTTCCTAGCACGGAGCAGCCCGTCCGCAGCACGTCCATGGGGTGCGTAGCCGGAGGGAGCCGCTCGAGGACAGCCCGGAGAGCCGCGGGCAGCGCGCGCAGCCCCCTGAGCCTCGCCCGGTAGGATTCGAGCTCCGCCTCGTTGGGGAGCCGCTCGTGGACGAGCAGATGCGCCACCTCCTCGTAGCTCCCGCGCGAGGCGATGTCGCCGATGTCGTAACCGCGGTAATGGAGGTCGTTGCCCGACCGCCCCACGGTGCAGATGGCCGTGCTCCCGGCGGCCACGCCGGAAAGGGCGACGGATTTTTTCGCCTTCGGGGATGTTCTTGCTTGTTCGGGCATCGGGGTCGGCCCCCGCAGGGATGGGAAAATCTAGGTCGGGGGCGTGTAACCGAGCGTCTTGTAGAGGTCGCTGCGGGTCTGCATGCGGCCGACCACGTTGCGCTGAGTTCCCTCGCGACGGATTGTGCTGTAGACCTCGAGCGAAGCCGCCGCCGCGGCCCTGCTCGCGCTCAGGGGGTAGAGCGCCATCGCCACCCCGGCCTCGCGCAGCTCCTGGAGCGAGAAGTACGGCGTCTTCCCGAACTCGGTCAGGTTCGCCAGGACAGGCACCCCCACGGCCGAGGTGAAGCTCCTGAAGTCGTCCAGGGAGCCGATGGCCTCGGCGAAGATCATGTCGGCGCCCGCCGCCACGTAAGCCCGCGCGCGGGAAGCTGCGACGGCCACGCCCTCCACCGCCGCCGCGTCGGTCCTGGCCATCACCACGAACCCGGGGTCGCGGCGCCCACCGACCGCCGCCCTGACACGGGCCACCATCTCGGATTCCGGAACGAGCCGCTTGCCCGGAAGGTGGCCGCAGAGCTTGGCCGGCACCTGGTCCTCGATGTGAACCGCCGCGACGCCGGCGGCCTCCATCACGCGGACCGCCTCCGCCGGGTCGTCCCACCCCGTGTCGATGTCGACCAACAGGGGCAGTTCCGTGCGGCCGGTGATCCTCCGGGCGTCCGTCAGGACGTCGGAAAGCCCGGTCAGGCCCGTGTCGGGTACGCCATAGGAATGGTTGGCCACGCCGGCGCCCGAAAGGTAGAGCGCCGTGAATCCCGCCCCCTGCGCGAGAAGCGCCGCGTAGGCGTTGATCGCACCAGCGATCTGCAGGGGCCGCTCGGCCGCCACCGCAGCGCGGAATCTGGAACCTGCCGATGACATCACGTGAGGCTATCGAGCCGCGCCCATCCTATGCGGGGATCCCGGGTGAGCTCAATGGAGATCGGGGCTATGCGGTCCTCTTGAGCAGGCGCTCGATTTCCGCGCGCCCGGGCGCGGACGGCTGGGCACCGATGCGCGTGACCGAGATCGAGGCCGCGGCCTGGGCGAACCTCACCGCCTCGAGCAGCGGCCGGCCCTCTGCGAGCGCGACGGCCAGGGCACCGCTGAAGACGTCGCCCGCCGCGGTCGTGTCGATGGCCCTCGTCTTGAACGCCGGGACGAGGGAGCCCCCGGACCCGCTGGATACGAACGCACCCCGGGCCCCGAGCGTGATGATCACGGTTCCGACACCCCTGCCGTGGAGGCAGTCGGCGGCCCTGCCGGCAGCCTCCTCGCCGTCCACCTTCACGCCCGTCAGCGACTCGGCCTCGTGCTCGTTCGGAGTGATGATGTCGACCTTGCGCAGCAGGGCATCCGGCAGCGCCCGGGCCGGCGCGGGGTTTAGGATGACGCGCATGCCGCGCTTGCGGGCAAGGGAGACCGCGGCCGACACAACCGCCAGTGGCGTCTCCAGCTGGACAAGGAGCGTGCCCCCCTTTTTGAAAGAGCTCCCGGCCCGGGACACGTCCCCGGGCACGAGGCGCAGGTTCGCGCCCGAGGCGACCGCGATGCTATTCTCGCCGCCACCGCCCACGAAGATGAAGGCGATGCCCGAGGGCTCTCGCGGGTCCACCTGGATGCGGGACACGTCAATGCCGTCGGCCTTGAGCCCGGCAACGATGTTCTTCCCGAAGTCATCCCTTCCCACCCTTCCCACAAACTCCACTGAGGCGCCCGCTCGCGCGGCGGACACGGCCTGGTTGGCACCCTTGCCGCCGCCTGCCGAATGGAACTTTCCGCCGATCACGGTTTCCCCAATGCTAGGAATGCGGCCGACCTGGACAATCATGTCGATGCTGCAGCTTCCGACGACGAGGACACGTGCCTTCGGGTTTGATTTGGGTGAGGCCATGGGTAAGGGATCGGGGGTTAGAGGCGCGAGGCAATCAGGACGGCCAGGCCGAGCCCGTAGAAGAAGAACATCGCGACGAGAAGCCTCCCTGTGCCAGGGGGCGCCGACTTGAATTCCTTCCAGACGAAGACGCCCCAGAAAGCCCCCACCATCGTGGCTCCCTGGCCGAGGCCGTAGGAGAGCGCGGGGCCCGCCTTCGCACCCGCGATGATGTTGAGCGACATCCCGACGTTCCAGATCAGGCCCCCGAGGATGCCCACCAGGTGGAGGCGGATGCTGCCCTTGCTGAAATAGTCGCCGAAGGGCACCGGGGCACCGACGAAGGGCCTCGCCATGATGGCCGAGTTCCAGATGAAGTTCGAGGCGAGGACTCCGGCCGAGAAGAGCACGATGGCCGTGTAGGGGCTGAGCTTGCCCGGCTCGAGCTGGAGGAGCCCGTTAACCTCGCGCATGGGGGCGATCGCGCGCGCGACGTAGCTGTAGAAGAAGCCCATCAGGACGCCGGCGATCACGGAGAGAATGATTCCCTTCGCGGGTGTACGGCCTCCCCCCGAGGCCAGCCTGCGGTACGCCAGCGCGTCGAGGATGATGGCGACGGCGACCGACGCCACCCCGAGGGCCAGGAGCTTCACGTTGCCCTCAGGTCGGACGGCGTACGTGCTCACGACACCGAGGATCAGGGCAAGTCCGACGCCGACCGGGAAGGCGACAGCCATACCGGCGATATCGATCGCGGCGACCAGCAGGATGTTCGAGAGGTTGAAGATCACTCCGCCCGCAAAGGCCGAGCCCAGCCACCGGCCCTCACCCTGGCGCAGGTCCTCAAGGAATCCGCGACCGACGGACCCCGTGCTGCCGAGCGTGAAGGCCAGGATCAGCGAAAGGAGCAGGACTCCAATCGCGTAGTCCCAGTAGAACAATTGGAAGCGCCATTCCTTGCCCGCGAGCTTCTGCGTGTTGGCCCACGAGCCCCAGCAGAGCATGGTCACAAGGCAGAAGATCACAGCGACGCTGTAGCTGGTGACGGTGTACATGGGGGGATGTCTCTTGGGGTGGACCCGGGGGTTCGGGCGGAAGGGGCGCCCGGACCGTAGGGCCCAAGCAAGGCCGGGTAAACGGAGAAATTCCCCGTGGACCTAGGTGGTCCCTACCGGTGGAAGCCGGGGGTGAAGCCCCTGTGAAATCGACCGGAGCCGGTCGGCATCGAAACTCAGCGCGGCGCTAAGCAGGAGCTCGGCAAAGAGCATCCGGACGGGCCGGACCGTGGCCCCCAACGTGGTGCACGCCTCCGGCGGCGAGGTGACGATCAGCTTCCGGCATGCGGCTGGCCTGTCCCCATAGATCCGACACGCGCCCTCACCATCCAGAAACACGCAGCGGTTCTCGATGCTCCAGAACTTCGCCCATTCGGGGCTACGGGGCTCGCGGGCCGCCTGGACCTCGAGCCGCTTCCGGTCGATCGCCGTTCCCGAAAGCACCACCTCCAGGAGCACCTCGACCTCGTCCGGTGTGACCTCCACCTCGCTGTGGCAGCAGCCGTAGCAGCCCTTCTTGCAGCTAATGGGAACGGCGGACGCCGTGTCCACCGCGGCGTCCATCATCCGGTGAAGCGCCCGGCCCCGTTCCGCTCCGGGGGGCAGGGCGGCCAAGGCGGCGCAGTACTTGTTGTAGAGGCTGGTGATCTCGGCAGCCATTTCCGAGAAATCCGCGGGCGAGAGGGCCTGCCGCTGCTCGGCAAGGATGGCGCGCAGCTGAAGCGTGGGCCGCGGGATGAAGACCAGAGGATCCTCTCCGGGGACCTGGGCGGTGGATGGGCCTTCCATCTGGATAATGATTCCGCGTAGGACCCCGCAGTCAACCGCCCTCTGTGGGAGGGCGGCTTTGCGAAGAGGCTACGGGAGCACGTAGCGGAGATCCACGAACACCATGGTGTCCTCGGCTCTCGCGGGAGCGCCCGGCGCCTGGTACCACGCCGTGCGCTCGACTTCGGAGAGCTGGCCGATCACCTGCAGCGCCCCGTAGGAGGGGCTCCTCCAGAGCGTGTAGGTGTTGGCGAGCGTGAACTCCTCGATTGACCGGTTGTTCGAACCCGCGGAACCGGGGTAGCCGTAGCCGACATAGGCGCCGTTCGCCTGTTGGCTGAACCGGCGGCCGGTCCCGAGGGTACTCCAGTAGGCGGAGACCGTGTCGGAGGCCGCAGCGGCCCATTCGAGCCCGACCAGCGAGGACGTGGACCTGATGAGCCCCACCCGGTAAGCGCCCAAGCTACCGGGCCCCTCCACCACAAAGTCCGGGGAGTTGCCCCCGATGTACCGGCCCCCGCCCAGGCCATAGTAGCCGGTGCCGACCAGGGTGAGGGTCCGGGTGATACCGAGCGAGACAGCGCCGGATGCGCCCCAACCCTCGGCCGTGGAATCCGCATCCCCCGAGCCCGGGTTGGTGCTGATCTTGAAGGTGCGCAGGACGCCGGCCACCTCGGCGTGCCAGGGAAGGTCGTCGCCGACCCTCGTGTCGAACGCGGCTTTTGCAAGAAAGTCGGGGACTTGGTTGGGCTGCGTCGTGGCGGCGCCCGTGTCCACCTCGGAGGCCGTGAACCCGCCAGGAAGGGTGACTGCGGGCCCCACGAACTGGTCCGGATCCTCGGCCGACGCCGCAAGCGTGAGGCCGTCGGTCGCGTGGTAGACTACCCTCAGCTGCGCCTGCCGGCACCAGGTCAGGCCCGCCTGGTAGTTCCCGTCCATGTCGTTTGTGTAGAAGATGTCCGGCGTGACCGGAGAGATGCCCCTGCGGTTCGGAGTCATCAGCGACCAGTCCTGGCCAAAAAGGAGCTCCCACCGCCCCTTGCTGAGGTCGGCGAAGTAGGAGCGCATCCTCAGGGTGGCGGAGTTGCTCGACACCCCCAGATTCGAGGGGGCGTTGCCGAGAAAGTCGGTCTCGACGTAGCCAAGCACCTTGGCGTCCTCGACGGTGGATTCAACCCGCATGCCGAACCGGGAGTTCTGCGCCGTGAACTTTGTCTCGGAGAGTCTGCCGTTGGGGGTGTTCGAGTAGGGGATGGAAGTGAACGCGGTCGGGTAGCTGCTCCCTGTCGCCCGCGTCCTGAAGAAGCCGGTGAAGTCGACGAAACCGAAGGGCGTGAAGTCGGCGGTTCCGATCCTAAAGGACAGCGGCTCCTTCGGAGCCGCAGGCGGAACGGCGAGGGCTGCGGGCGCCGCGACTGGGGCGGAGGGGCCGGCACCCGCGTTTTCGGGCGCCTTTGACGGCTGAGTCGGCGCGATCTCTGCCTCGAGGCTGTCCACGTCCTTCTGCGAGATCAGGTGCTTGCGGACAAGCAGGTCGAGCAGTGCCGCGTTGCTGACCTCCGCCCTGGAGTGGGGCGCAAGGAGCAGCGCGGCTATGAGTGTACCGAGGCCGGTGGTGATCGTCTTCATAGGCGTCATGGGAAGCGGAAAATCGTTGGGCTCGCCCCCTGCCCCGTCGACCGCCGTCTTGACGCCCCACAGCACGGCGGGCCTGCGGCCAGACGCGTGCGCACGGCGGCCCGTGGACATTCGTTGCCAGCGGTGCACAGTGCCACCTGCGCCGCACCAAGCGCTCCCGTAACGGGTTACGCGTCAATCGGGCATGGGCGAAGCGTCGACCTGCGCGGCTCGTCTCCGGGTAGTAGCGACACCTGCAAACGCAGTAGGCGCGATTGTACCATGGCTGCGCGGCAGAAACGCGGCCGGCCCTGGTAAATCTCCCTTCCAGGGTGCGCCCGAAGGATCTCGCCCAGCAAAAGGCCCCAGGCGTTGAGCCTGGGGCCTGAAATGCCGAGTCCTCTTTAGGCTTTGCGGGGCTTAAATTCCCAGCGCGGCTTAGAATTGGACCGTGACTTCGCTGCGGAGGCCGTCCGTCTGCGCCTTGGCAACCCCGCCAGTGACGGTGTTGTTGGACTCGCCGTGGACGTAGCCAGCCTGGAGCTTAACGTCGTTGCCCTTGATGTAGTAGTTGAAGCCCAGGTAGAGCTGGTCGGCCTTGTTCATCGTTCCACCGCTCGGGGCGGAACGGACCACGTCGGAGAGCGAGACGCCGCGGCCACCCGAGTTGATGAAGCTGTACTGCGCAACCGCCTCCCACTGGGCATTCAGCTTGTAGGTGGGCTGGATCCAGTAGCCCTTGACGTCGGCGTTCTGGTGGATCGCGACGCCGCTGTCCACCGTCGCCGTCTCATACTCGCCGATGAGCCGGAAGCCGCCAACCGTCAGGTCGCCGAACACGCCGTTGAGGCTGATGTTCTGGCCGCGGCCGATCGTGGCGCCCGGGCCGCCCTGGTCAGGGAGGAACCCGGCCTCATAGCCCACCTTGTAGCTGCCCTTGGTGGCACCGGTGCCGAAGGAGGCGCCATAGCCGAACGCGCCGTAGGCGGCGAACTTGTTGGTGGTCGCGCCGCCCGCGCTGCCGACGCCACCGAGGCCGTTGATGAGGACCGCCGTGTTGGATCCGTCACCGCTGAACTCGTTGCGCTCGGGGTTTGTGAAGGCGACGTTGTAGAAGAACCCATCGTAGGTCCCGCTGGCGTAGATGCCGGTACGGTAGCTGGCCGCTCCGATGCGACGGCCGTTGTTGGGCTCGTCGAAGTAGCGCGTGACAACCGAACGCTCAATCGCCCTCAGGTCGCTGCTCGAGATGTTCTCCTCGTAGCCGAACGGGGCCTTGGAGATACCCACGTCGAGGACGAAGGCCGGGCTCTGCTTCCACTCCAGCACGGCCTTGTCGAAGGAAGCGTTGGCGAGATCGTACACGACGTTCGCGCCAAATCCGTCGCCGAAGCCCGCGTTCACGCCGATCAGCATGCGGCGAAAGAGGAAATGCTCGGTGGAGACGGGGTTGACTGCCGCGCCGTTGATCGTGGTGCCGAGGCCGGCGTACTGAACCTGGAAGCGGCCGGAGAGCACGAGCTTCTTGATGTACTGGTCGCCGCTGGTCTCGACGTCCTGGGAGGACTGGGCGCTGGCGATCTGCTTGGTGATGTCCTTGGCCTCCTTGTCACTCAGCACACCCTTCTTGATTAGGGCATCGATGAGCGCCTGACTGTCGGCCGACTGCGCGAAGGCGGCTCCAGTGGTGGCAATTGCGAGGCTCAGCATGGCGAGCCACTTAGATTTAATGTGTAGCATGGGCGTTCTTGGGTATGTGTTGGTTTCTTGGACCGGATGGACCTTCGCCATGCTAGGGAGCAATTGTTACGGTCGCGTGCCGGGTTCGTGACACTCGGGTTAAACGCCCCCGACTCGCGGTCTACGGTCACCACAATAGCTCTAATTATTGCACTAGAGCGACTTGAGATTCAAAAGCTCCTTGGTCCCTGAGATATTAAGTCAGTTGGGCTTGGACGACGATACACCTGCACTTCGTCCTTCCGCGTGCCGATATGACACGAGGAAAGGAAAGTTGCCCTTGAACTAATCCCTATTTGATCAATGTAGATTAACCGAATAGGTATAACCTGTACCTGAACCACAAACCGCTACACCATGCTACCTACCAAAACCAAGTGGATCGCACTCCTCGGCCTCGGCCTCACCCTCTCGGGAGCGGCGTTCTCACAAGTAACTGACAACCAGGCCCTAATTAACGCTCTGATCAAGAAGGGCATCCTCTCTGACAAGGAGGCGAAGGACATTACCACCGAGATTGCGAAGGCTCAGGCCTCGCAGGACGTGGAGACCAACACGGACGCC
>CAISPT010000299.1 GCA_903887455.1 uncultured Opitutaceae bacterium
CGTCGTGATCGAGTCGGAGGACCCCGATCCCTACTACCGCTGGATAAGGGCCCGCGGCGGCATGGATTTCGTCGAGGACTTCGTGCGGCCGGGGGCTGAGGACGGCGTGCATCTGGACGTCGAGCACAACTACCCGCGGACCGTCGTGACCGACCGGATCGCGCCGGAGAACCTCCACAGCCTGATCCGCCTGATCCGATTCTGCAGAGGCGCGGCTTGACCTTACCTCCTGCTGGCGGGTGGAATCGGGCATGCCTAAGCGCGCCATCCTGATCGCCAACCTCGGTTCACCAGACTCGACGTCGATTCCCGACGTCAGGCGCTACCTCCGCGAGTTCCTAGGGGACGAGCGCGTGATCGACCTTCCCAGGCCCCTGAGGTTTCTGCTGCTGGAGGCGATCATCCTGCCGACCCGGCCGAAGAAGACGGCCCACGCGTACTCGAAGGTGTGGACCAAGGACGGCTCGCCCCTGGTGGCGACCTCGGAGAGCGTCCGCAAGAAGCTCGAGGCAAGGCTCTCTCCGGACGTGCCCGTGCACATCACGATGCGCTACGGCAACCCCTCGATCCCGGCCACGATCAAGGCCCTGGTCGAGCAGGGATGCGACGAGGTGCTCCTCTTCCCCCAGTACCCGCACTATGCCATGGCCTCATGGGAGACGGTGGTGGCGAGGATCTACGAAGAGGCCGCCAAGCAGGCGCCTAAGATGAGGATCTCCACGGTGCAGCCGTTCTTCGGGGACGCCGACTACATCGACATGATGCTCGCTGTGGCGGCGCCCGCCCTCGGCAAGCCCTACGACCACCTGCTGTTCAGCTACCACGGCATACCCGAAAGGCACCTGCGAAAGGCGGACTCTTCCCACGCCCACTGCACGGTCGTGAACGATTGCTGCAACACCTGCTCGCCCGCCCATGCGACGTGCTACCGCGCCCAGTGCGTGCGCACGACCGCGGAGTTCGCCAAGCGCGGCGGCCTCGACCCGGCCAAGTACTCGATGTCCTACCAGTCACGCCTGGCGGGTGAGCCCTGGCTTCAGCCCTTCACCGACTTCGAGCTCGAGCGCCTGCCAAAGGCGGGGGTGAAGCGCCTCCTGGTGATCTGCCCGAGTTTCCTTGCCGACTGCCTGGAGACGCTAGAAGAGATCGCAATGGCTGGTAAAGAAACGTTCTTAGAGGCTGGTGGAGAAAGCTTTGAGAAGATTATTTGCCCGAATGACCATCCGGCTTACATCGATTTTCTCGCAAATCGTGTGCAAAAGTGGCTAAGTACTGGCCAATTGTGAGCGATACGTCGACCACGCCACCACTTACCATTCCAAACGCCGGACTGCGACCCGCCCGGGTTGCGGTGCTGGTGCTCGATGATTCCGGCAAGGTTACCTCGGCCAACCAGGAGGCGCGGCTCCTCTGGCAGGCCGGTGCGGGCGAGCTTGTCGGCGACTTCTTTCCCGATCTCTTCGCGCTCGATATCGTGAGCGACGAGCCGGAAATGCAGGAGGCCCAGTGGGACATCCTGCTCGCGGCGCTCCTTGAGAAGCGGGCGATCCTTTCCGTGCAGCCTCGGGAGGGCGCCCCCCACCCCATGGCCGTGCGCGCCGAGAAAGCCATGGGCCCGGCGGGCGGCTACATCGTCGTGGTGGAGTCTCCGCTCGAGACCTCCGCCCTCGCCCCCTCCCCGTCCGACGAGCAGGCCGCCGCGCTACAGCTTTTCGCCGAGAAGGGGCCCGTGGGATTCTTCGACCTCCGCCTGAAGGACCGCCGGGTGCTCTACTCTCCGGCATGGAAGCGGATGCTCGGCTACAACGACGTCGAGCTCGCTGACACCTACGATGCCTGGCTCGGCCTCCTTCACCCGGAGGACACCGCCGCGGCTCCGGACAAGGCGGGTAGAAAGCTCAAGGTGGGAGCCCGCCCGTTTTCCGTTGAATTCAGGATGAGGCACAAGGCCGGGCACTGGGCCTGGATCCACTGCGTGGGCCTCCAGCTGGTCAACACGAGCGGCGAGCTCGAGCGCGTCATCGGTATCCACATCGATGCGACCGAGCGAAAGGAGACCGAGGAGGCGGCGATCGCGGGCGAGACCCGCCTGCAGGCGCTGGCCGACGAAGGGGCCCTTGCCGCCTTCGAGGTGGACTACGCCGGGGAGGCGTCCTGGTTCTCCGAGGCATGGCTGCGGCTCCTGGGGGGCGTGCCCTCTCCCTCGAACGGGCCCGCCGCGCTCAAGGACGCCTTCAGCCCCGAGGACTGCCCCGAGGGGGTGGAGGCCTGGCTTCTGGGGCAGGCGCCGGGCCAGTCCTCCTTCACGAGGACCGTCCGCCTGCGCTCGCAGGACGGACGAACGACCACCTGCCTGCTGGGCGTCACGCGGACCGTAACGCGCAAGCGGACGCTCTCGCGCGTGGTCGGCTTCGCCTGTCCGCTGAGCGAGTCCACGACGCCAAGCCAGCCCGTTGCGCCCGCCGAGAGGGCGCCGTCGCCGGAACCCAGGCGGAGCGCCGGCAACGAGATGTTCGAGGAGGTCCTGGCAGCGATCGCTGAGGGCGTGATCGCGACGGACGGCGAGGGCGTCGTGCTGCTCGTGAACCCGACCGCGGCGAGGATTCTCGGCCAGGCTCAGGACCAGCTCCTCGGCCGCCCGCTGGACCAGGTGTTCGCCCTCGTCGACCGTCAGACGGGCAAGCCGGGCGACAACCCCGCCGACCGCGTGCTCTCGGCAAGCGCTCCCCTACCCCTGATCGGCGACCAGGCCGTGGTGGGTCCGGGCGGCCAGCCCATTCCCGTCGTGTGGACAGCCCGGGGCACCTTTGGGCCCGACGCGAAGCCGCGCGGCATCGTCATCGTCTTCCGCAACCCGGACGAGATGAGCCTGACCCCGGAGGAGCTTATCAAGGCCAACCGGTTCGAGTCACTCGGGCTGCTCGCCGGCGGCATCGCCCACGACTTCAACAACCTGCTCACCACGATCCTCGGCGGGCTCTCCCTGGCCAAGGACAACCGGGACATGTCGAGGCTGGCCGACTCCGAGCGCGCCTGCATAGCGGCCAAGGGCCTGACGAAGCAGCTGCTCGCGTTCACCAAGGGGGGCTCGGGGGTCAAGTCGGTGTGCACGCCAAAGGACATCCTCGAGGACGCCGTGAAGATCGCATCGGCCGGATCGACGGCCGTAATCACGGTCGAGGCCTCCGAGGAAACCGGCGCGGTTCAGGTCGACCGGCCGCAGATCCTCCAAGTCTTCCAGAACCTGATCGTCAATGCCCTGCAGGCGATGCCGCCCTCTCCCCACAAGGCCAGGGTCCAGCTCCGGGCCTCCAACGCGTCGATAAGGGAGGGCCAGATCGCGTCCCTGCCCGCGGGGCCCTACGTCGAGTTCGAGGTCCGCGACAACGGCAGCGGCATCAAGCCCGAGCACCTCGAGAAGATCTGGGACCCCTTCTTCACGACGAAGAAGCACGGCACGGGCCTCGGCCTGGCCACCGTCCTTTCGATCGTCCGCAAGCTCGGGGGCGAGATCGGCCTGCAGTCGACGATCGGCGAGGGAACGGTCTTTAGCATCTTCCTGCCCGTGGCGGACCAGCCGGTCGACGTGCAGGCCAAGCCGGCCCCCTCCCTGAGGTTTGGCACGGGACGGGTGCTGTTCATGGACGACGACGACCACATCTGCAGCCTGACGGCGTCCATGCTCGAAAGCCTCGACTACAAGTTCGACATCGCAAAGAAGGGCGAGGACGCGATCACGCTCTACAAGCGCTACCTCAACATCGGGCGCCCCTACGACGCGGTCATCATGGACCTGACGGTGGTCGGCGGCATGGGCGGGGAGGAGACGTTCAGGGCGCTCCACGAGCTAGACCCCGACGTGCGGGCGATCGTCTCGAGCGGCTACGACAACGAGGACATGGCGAAGCAGTACCTCGAGATGGGCTTCTGCGGCTACCTGACGAAGCCCTACCGGGTGACCGACCTCGGCAAGGTCCTGAAGGCAGTCCTCGGCTAGGGCGTCCCCTGCCAGGTGAAGGCGTGGCAGAGCGCCACCCCTGCGGCGTCGCTCTCGTCGAGCGGAAGCGTGGACCCGTGCCCGAGCATCGCGCGGATGGTGCGGCCGAGCTGCTCCTTGCTCGCCCTGCCCGAGCCCGATACGGCCAGCTTCACCCTGAGGGGTGCGTACTCGAACACCGGCAGCTCGCGAAGCGCGGCCGCCGCGATCGCGGCGCCCCGTGCCGCGCCCAGGATCTGCGCCGTCTGGAAGTTCTGCACGTAGATCGTCTGCTCGAGCGCCACGTGCCGGACACCCTCGGAGGTGTCGATGAAGTCGGCCACGCCCCGGTGGATCTCGGCGAGCGCAACGGCCATCGCGCGGCTCGCGGGGACCCGGACCGTCCGGCACCTCAGTAGCACGGGCTGGCGGCCGGGACGGAACTCGACCAGCGCCAGCCCGGTCCCGCGGAGCGACGGGTCGATCCCGAGCACGAGTCCGTCGAAGGGCCTCTTGAGCGCGGCACCCACGGCCGCGGAGCCCACCTTGCCCGCGGTCGGCCGGGACGGCACAGGGCGTCCCTCGAGCTTGGCCGTCCACATCTGCCTGGGGGTCATTCGGGCCATGGCGGGGCTAGAACAGCATCTTCGCGCCCGCCACCACGGTGAGCCCGATGGCGATGTTCTCAAACAGGCGCTGGTTGATCCTGCCCAGGAGCCACCGGCCGAGCACGGTACCCGCGATCACTGCCGGGGCGAGGGCGAGGTTAACGACGAGGCTATCCCGGGTGACCAGGCCCAGACCGACCATGAAGGGCAGCTTGAAGAGGTTCAGCATGAGGAAGAAGGCGGCTCCCGTCCCCATGTATTCCATCTTGGGCAGACGCATCGCGAGAAGATAAATGACCATGAGCGGTCCCGCGGCGTTGGAGACGATCGTCGTGAACCCCGCCATGACCCCGAAGAGCGGCGCGAACCAGAAGGGATGGACCTCGTCGGGGTTGGACGGCCGGGCCCGGCGAACCAGGTGGATGCACGCCAGGCCGACCACGATCGCGCCCATCGCTAGGCGCGTCGCACGCTCGTCCATGCGGCCCATCGCGACGGCGCCGATAACCACCCCGAGTGCGGCCCAGGGGAGCATGCGCCAGACGTGCCGCCACTGTGTGTGCCTGCGGTAGGAGAGGAACGCCACGACGTCCCCGACCATGAGAAGCGGGAGCACGAGTCCCGTGGACCGGCGCGCCGGCATGATTGAGGCGAAGAGCGCCACGAAGAGCAGGCTCAGTCCCGTGATCCCGGTCTTTGCGACGCCCACCAGGAGGGAGCCCAGGAGGGCGACGAACCATTCCCAGCCGTGAAAGTTCAATCCGGGGCCCCCATCGGGCTAGGCTCGGGGGCGAATGCACCCTCGGCAACCTTGAATACCTGCCAGGAGCCGAGCGAGGCCTCCGGAAGGCCCGTGCCCGTCGCGATCACCTGGGAATCGGCGTCGAGCGCGGCCCAGAACCGCCCGCGCCTGTCGGCGTCGAGCTCCCCGAGCACGTCGTCGGCCAGGAGGACGGGCCGTATCCCGCAGCGGGCGTGAAACCAGGCGGCCTGGGCCAGGCGCAGGGCAAGGGTGACGGACCGCTGCTGGCCCTCGGACGCGAAGTCCTTGGCGTCCGCGCCCCGGACCTCGAAGCGAAGGTCGTCGCGGTGGGGCCCCACGAGCGTCGTGCCCATCCGAAGGTCGCGCTCCCGTCCCGACTCGAGCTGCGCGAGGAGGCCCTCGGCGGTGACCCCCGCCAGGGGCGAGAGGTAGGAGACTGCAGCCGCCTCCGAGCCTCCCGTCAGGCGCTGGTAGGCCCCGCCCATCTCGGCCGCCAGCTCCGCCGTCCAGCGGACCCGGAGCGCCACGATCCTCGCCCCCTCAGGCGCCAGGACGCGGTCGAAGGAGGCCACCTGGGAGGCCGCCACCGCCCCGCCCCTCCTCAGGAGGCTGTTGCGATCCGAGAGCGCCCGGCTGTAGTTCTGGAGGGAACCGAGGTACTCGGGGTCCATCGCCGAGAGCGTCAGGTCGAGCCAGCGCCTGCGAAGCGCCGGGGCGCCCCGGATCAGCTGCAGGTCCTGGGAGGAGAAGACCACCGTCGGGTAGCGGCCGACGTGATCGGCGAGACGCCCCACCCTGTTCTCGCCGTACCAAAGCTCCTTCCCGTCCCGCCGGATCTTGATCAGCACGCGCTCCGCGCCCGTGCCCTCGCGCTCGACCTCGCAGGCTATCCCCGCCTCGACCTCTCCCGTCCGGACAAGCACCTTGCTGTCCGCCGTCCGGAACGAGCGGAGCGCCGTCAGGCAGCCGGCGGCCTCGAGCAGGTTGGACTTGCCCTGCCCGTTGCGGCCGACGAAGAACTGCCGCCGGCCGGTGAACTCCAGGGCGGCAAGCGCGACGTTCCGGAACTGGCTCAGCGTGAGCTTTCTAATGAGCATGGGAGGCCGGACGGCGTGGAGGGTGCCAGGGAATCGCTCCAAAACGTCGAAAAATTCTGTCGCGGGCAAGTCCACAGCCCACTTTGATGCCCAAATGACCTTTGAGAAGGCCCTCTCCGACACCGTGGTGACGCTCCAGTCGCTCGCCTCGATCAGGCCCTCCGTGGACGCGGCGTCGGAGCTGATCCTCGGGACCCTTCGCTCGGGCGGCAAGCTGCTGATCTGCGGCAACGGCGGAAGCGCCGCCGAGGCGGCGCATTTCGCGACTGAGCTCGTCGGACGGTACCAGGCAAAGCGGCGGTCGCTGCCGGCGGTCGCCCTCTCCTCGGACGGCTCGCTCGTCACCTGCATC
>CAISPT010000300.1 GCA_903887455.1 uncultured Opitutaceae bacterium
CGCAGATGTCGGCCTTGATGGCCGCCGCGAGCGCCACGGCCGTCAGGTCGCTGCCGCCGCGGCCGAGCGTCGTGATCTGGCCCTCCTCGTCGATCCCCTGGAAGCCGGCGACGATCACGACGCGGTCCTCCTTCAGGTCCTTCAGGATCAGCTTCGGGTTCACCATCTTCAGCTTCGCCTTGGTGTGGGCCCTGTCGGTGAAGATGCCGGCCTGGGCCCCGGTGTAGCTGATCGCGGGGATACCGATACCGTGGAGCGCCATCGCCATGAGCGCGATCGACTCCTGCTCGCCGATGGCGAGCAACTGGTCGAGCTCGCGGTCGCTCGGGTCGGCGCACAGTCCCTTCGCGCGGGCGATCAATTCGTTGGTGACGCCGGCTCGGGCCGAGAGGACCACGACGACCTGGTGACCCTCGTCCCGGGAGGACTTGATCCGCTCGGCGACCTTCTTGATGCGCTCGACGTCACCGACTGAGGTTCCGCCGTATTTTTGTACGATTCGGGGCATGGTGTTTCTTGAGATTCTAGTCTCCGAGGTCGCCGATGCGTAGGAGGAGCGGCTTCTGGCGGACGCTCGAGAGTCCCGCGAGCGCCCGGAGTGCCCTGCGCATCGAGCGCTCGTCGCTCTCGTGGGTCGTGAGGACCAGCGACGCCAGGCCCGCCTCCTCGGATGGGCTCTGGATCACGCTGGCGATGCTCATCTTGTTGCGCGCCATGATGGTCGCCACCCGCGCGAGCACACCGGGAAGGTCCGCGACCGTGAGGCGGACGTAGTAGCGTCCACGGATGCGCTCAGGCGGGGCGAGGCGCACGCCCTTCGGGACAGTGGGCCCCTCCTCGCCCATCAGGTGGGCTCCCTTCCCGTGGAGGAGCAGCGAGACGGCGTCGGCGATGTCGCTAATGACCGCACTTGCGGTCGCGTCCTGGCCGGCCCCGCGCCCGATGTAGACCGTGGTTCCGACGACGTCGCCGGTGACTGAGATAGCGTTGAAGACGCCGCTCACCTGGGCGAGCACGCTTCCCTCCGGCAGGAGCGTCGGGTGCACGCGGACCACGATTTCGTCGGTCTCAAAGTCGCGGGTGATGATACCTAGGAGCTTGATGCCGTAGCCCAAGGCCGCGGCGTTCTTAAAGTCGGCCGGCGTGATCCTTTCGATCCCTTCGACGATCATCTGCTCCGGGCGAACCCAGACCCCGTGCGCCAGCCAGGCGAGGACCGAGGCCTTGTGGGCGGTGTCCCAGCCCTCGACGTCCAGGGATTCCTGCGCCTCGGCGTAGCCCAGGCGCTTCGCCTCCTTCAGGACGCTCGCGTAGGGCGTGTCGAGCTCCTCCATCTTTGTCAGGATGTAGTTGCAGGTGCCGTTCAGGATCCCGTAGATGCGCGGAAAGCGGTTCGCGACCAGGCCTTCGCGGATCGCCTTTATGAGCGGGATTCCGCCGGCAACGCTGGCCTCGAAGAGAAAGTGCCCGCCGCCCTTCCTGGCGGCGGCGAAGATCTCGGCCCCGTGGGCGCAGATCAGGGCCTTGTTGGCGGAGATCACGATCTTGCCGCGGGAGAGGGCGGCGAGCGTCACCTCGCGGGCGACGGTGGTGCCCCCCATCAGCTCGCAGACGATGTCGATTGAGGGATCGGTGGCGATCGACAGCGGGTCGGTCGTCAGCTTGGACGCGGCCACCTTGACGCCCCGCGCCTTCTTCAGGTCGCGCACGGACGCCCGCGCCAGGACGACCTTCGTGCCGAGGCGGCCCTCGAGTTCCTCGCGCATCCGGTTAAAGTGGCGCCAGACGCCCTGCCCCACCGTCCCGAGGCCGCAGAGGCCGATTTGGATCGTGCGTTTGCTCATGGCTTGTCCTCGGGCTTCTTGCGTTCAAACCGCTTCTCCGTGCCGCTAAGCAGGCGGCCAATGTTGGAGCGGTGGCGGATGACGACGAAGGCCCCGATGATCCCGGTGACCCAGAGCGCCAGGCTTCCGCCGTGGAAGAGATAAGCGAGGAAAGGCAGGGAAAGGGCCGCAAGGATCGAGGCGAGGGAGACGTAGCGCGTGGCGTAAAAAACAACCCCCCAGATCGCCGCGGACACGAGGGCCGCGAAGGGCAACAGGACCAGGACGCCGCCGGAGGCCGTCGCCACCCCCTTGCCTCCCCTGAAACGGGTGAAGCAGGAGAAGGAGTGGCCGACAAGGGCGCCCGCCAGGCCCACGTAGCCCATGGTTTCCGCAGCGGGAAAGAGCGAGGCGGCCAGGAGTGGCCAGCCTGCCGCGAGTGTACCCTTGAGCGCGTCCAGGACGTAGACCGTGTTGCCCGGGCCGCTTCCGAGCACCCGGCGGACGTTGGTCGCCCCCGGGCTCTTGCTGCCCACCTCGAAGATGTTCACGCCCTTGGAGCGTGCGACCAGGTACCCGAACGGGATCGCCCCCAGCAAATAGCCCGCTCCCGCCGCCAGGGTCAGCGGAAGGAGGAGCTCGCTCGGTTGAACGGCGACCGGCATCGGGGGCTAGAGCACCACGAACTTCGCCATCCGGATCGCCCGGTGGCCCTTCAGCTCGCGGCGTGCGGCGTCGCTCGGCTCGCTGTCGAGGTTGATCACCATGAGCGCCGTCTGGCCGGCCTCCTGGCGGCTGAGGGACATGTTGGCGATGTTGACCTTGTCCTTGCCAAGGAGAGTCCCGACGTAGCCGATCATGCCCGGCTCGTCGCTGTTCTCGATCACGAGGAGCTTGCCGGTGGCGACCACCTCGACCGCCCGCCCGTTCACGGAGACGATGCGGGGGCTGCTGGCCTTGCCGATCAGGGTGCCGGCGGCGCTGTGCACCTGGCCGTCAGGACCGACGGCCTCGATCTGGATCAGCTCGGTATAGTCGGCCTCGCCGGTCGACTTCACGACCTCGCAGCGGACACCCAGGCGCTCGAGAAGGAACGGCGCGTTCACGAAGTTCACGCTGTCGCCGCTGATGCGCTTGAGCCACCCTCGCAGGATCGAGCGGGTGATGGCGTTGGCGTCCATGTCGACGATCTTGCCCCAGTAGGTGATCTTGATGGAGCCGATCTGCTCGGGGGAGATCTGCTGCACAAGGGCGCCAAGCTTGGCGC
>CAISPT010000301.1 GCA_903887455.1 uncultured Opitutaceae bacterium
AGTCGTGAGGTCGCCCTCGGCGATCCTGCGGCTGGGCGGAGGAAAGCCGTTGGGAGAGCGGAAGGTGCTGCGCGTCATCCCGAGCTCGCGGGCCTTCATGTTCATGAGCGCCACGAACGCGCTCACCGTGCCCCCCGCCTTGTGGGCCAGCGCGTACGCTGCGTCGTTGGCGGACTGGATCATCATCGCGTAGATCAACTCATCGACCGGGAAGGTCTCTCCCTGCCTGAGCCACACCTCGGTGCTGTCGCGAAGGGCCGCGACCCTTGCGTCCTCCGGCGTGACCGTGACCGGTGTGTCGAGCGCGAGCGCGCCCTTCTTGATCTCGTCGTAGAGGACCGCGTAGGTCATCAGCTTGGTCATGCTGGCAGGCGGGCTGATCGCGTCGGCGTTGTCCTCGAAGAGCACGGCCCCGGTTGCCGCGTCGGTCGCTATGGCTCCCTTGTACGAGGGCGCTGTACGGGCCAGGGCCGGGAGGGCGGGCGCCGCGGCGAGCGCGGCGAGTGCGATCCAGGTGGTGACGACGTGACGCTTATGAGGCATGGCTTGATGGCAATCGGAGCGGTGGGCCAAGGCAACAGGGTTTCGCTGCTTTTCCGCCCGGCTATGCGCCCAGGGCGGCCGGCTGCTCAAGCGGAAGCTCGCGCAGCTTCAGGTCCGGGTTCTTCTCCACGAAGTAGCGGAGCGTCCAGTCGTTCGGGAAGAGGGCGATCGGCTGGTCGAGCTTGTCGGAGCCGAAGCTGACGCCGGAGGCGACGACCAGCCCGGAGGGGTTGCGCAGGGCGGGGTGGGGCTCGATCCAGCGGAGGATCGTCCAAGGGGTCATCACGAGGCGCGACTCAGCGTTGTACTCGCTCTTCAGGCGGTACTGCACGACCTCGAACTGCAGGGGTCCGACCGCGGCGAGGAGCGTCGAGCCCGGAGGGGCGGAGCGCGCGGTGAAGGACTGGACGACGCCCTCCTGCAGCAGTTGGTCGAGCCCAGTCCTGAACTTCTTCGAGTCGGAAGGGTTCGGGTTGGAGATGTAGGCGAACACCTCAGGGGGGAAGCGCGGGATCTCGTCGAACTGGATCGCGCGGTCCGCCGTCAGGGTGTCGCCGATCCCGAAGGCGTCGTGCCCGACCAGTCCGATCACGTCGCCGGGCCAGGCCTCGTCCACGGTCTCTCGGTCCTGCCCGAAGAGCTTGTGCGAGCTCGAAAGCCGGACGGTCTTTCCGGTCTGCACGTGGAGGACGGACATGTCGCGCTCGAACTTTCCCGAGCACACGCGCATGAACGCGATCCGGTCGCGGTGGCGGGGGTCCATGTTCGCCTGGATCTTGAAAATGAAGGCCGAGAACTTGTCCGTCGTCACCGGCACCACCCGCGTCGCGCCCCCGGCCACCGACGAGCGGGGCTGTGGCGGTATCGAGTCCTTGAGGAATCCGTCCAGGAGCAGCTGGATGCCGAAGTTGTTTACGGCGCTGCCGAAGTACACGGGCGTCTGCTTTCCGGCCCTGACCTTCTCCAGGTCGAAGGGGTGGCCGGCGCCGTCCAGCATCTCCAGCTGCTCCCCGACCTCGGCGTACGTCGAGTCGTCGAGCTTCTCGCGCACGGCCGGGTCGCTGAGCGAGGAGACCTTCTCGGGTGCGCGGTAGGCGCCCCCGGGAACGCGCTCGAAGAGGTGGACG
>CAISPT010000302.1 GCA_903887455.1 uncultured Opitutaceae bacterium
CGCCAGGGCCGCCGCCGCCGTGCACCACAGCGCCCGCCGGATCCCCGCCGGGGCACGGGCGGCCGCGACCGAGATCGCGGCCGAGGCCGTGGCGATCAGCCCCAGGCTTGCCAGGTACTGGAAATGGTCGGCGACGTACGAGAACACGAACGGGTAGACGTTGAAGAACCCGAGGGCGGGGAAGAGCGACCCGGTGAACAGGAGCCAGCCCGCGAGGAGCCCGGGCAGCCGCCGCCTCACGGCCCAGAGCACCGCGGTGACCGCGGCCGCGGCCACCAGGTAGGCGGCCCACCCGGCCGCCTGCCGGGGCACGTCCCACCTCGGGTAGAAGAACGACAGGCCGGCGGGCCACACGAGCTTCGCGGCGTAGAACCAGATCACCCGGCCTGCGAGCATGACGCGCTCGCCAAGGGACAGCGCGAAATCGACCCCCTCGGCGCCGATCTGCGTCCTCTCGATCCATGCGGTCAAGGCTCCCGCGGCCACCGCGACGGCGAACCAGGGAAGGAGGGGGCTGACGTCGCGGCGCGCCTTCAGGCCCGGGTTCCTCCACCAGAGGACGACGAGGAGGGCGGCCGGTAGGGTCGCCGTGACGCTCTTCGTGCCGAGAGCCAGGAGGAAGAGCCCCGAGGCGGCAAGGTACGAGCGCGGCCTGCGGCCGCCCGAGAAATCAAGGTAGGCGCCCGCCGCGAGGAGGTAGAAGACCAGGGAGAGCGTGTTCTTCTGCTCCGAGATCCAGGCCACCGACTCGGCGCAGACGGGGTGCACGGCGAAGAGGAGGGCGGCGAGCCACTCGGTCCCAGCGGGGACCGCGCCGCCCGGCGCCCACAGCCTCTTAAGCAGGCCCGCCAGCAGGCAGCACGCGGTCGCGTGGAGAAGCACGTTGGCCAGGTGGTACCCGAGGACGGCGTCGCCCCAGAGGCGGTGCTCCAGCCAGAATGCCGAGTGGAGGACCGGATAGAACTGCTGGGTGGCGTGGAGGTCGGTCCATATCCGCCAGAGTCCGCGCAGGCCCTGGAGGTCGGGCCGGGTGACGTGCGCGGGATCGTCCCAGAGCATCGCCCCGGAAAGGGCGGGCCAGTAACAGGCCAGGACCGTCGCGAACACCGCGGGGACCATGGCACGGGGGCGAAGGCGCGCCAGCGGTCCGGGACGGGGTTCCTGCATGAACCACCCTATTTGCCGCCGCGGGAAAGGTTCAAGTCCGGCCTTCCCTAGAACCGAAGCGGCCCCGCGTAGCCGGTGAGCTCCATGTAGGCGGAGCCCGCGTTCTCCCCGGACGGCCCCACCACGCGGCAGGCGCCCTCCCAGTACGGACCCCCGCCAGGGGCGTTCGCGAGCTCCTGGTCTGCGACCAGGGGCTCGATCCCAAAGAGGACGGGTTTGCCAGTGGCCGGGTCGACCGTGCCGAGGCGGACCCGGGCCGGATACTCCGCCTTGTCCCGGGGGCTCTTCCAGCGGGTGGACACCTCCCAGGTGAAAGGCTCGGTGATCGTCCGGCCCAAGGGGTCCACCCACTGCAGCTTCGAGGCCGGGTCGGCGCTCCCGTCGGCCCTGCGCAGCCGGTAGAGCATGATCTCCCTCCGGGAGTCCGCCAGCTGGATGCAGACCCAGTCCCATCCCACCTGGCCCGCCCCGAGCTGGCTCGAGCTGATCTCGTGGTCCATCCAGGCCTCGCCGTGGACGTCAACGGCCGCGCCGTCGACGGCGACACTGCCCGCCGCGGACAGCCTTGAAAAGGAGAGGTAGTAGCTCGCCGCGGAGGGGTCGGCGCCCTTGTGGGACACGCCGTCCTCGCCAAAGACCGCCAGGGGCTTCGACGGCGTGAGGCGCAGCGAGAACGAGGCGTCGGCTCGGACGCCGCCCTCGAGGGTCATGCCGTCCTGGCCGTCGCCATCTCCCCGCAGCGACCATTCGCCGTTGTGGAGGTCGAGCCGGCCCACGGCGGCTCCCGCGTCCCAGCCCTCGCGGTTGAGCCGCTCCTCGTCGAGGAAGCGCTCGTGGGCGACGTCGGTGAGGGCCATGTGGGCGAGGAAGACCTGGCCCGCGCCGAACGCGGGATCCTCCTGCGCCCCCTTTGGGCCCGACGCCCTGAAGAACGTCGCCTGGAACCCGAAGTGGCGGCCGTTCTCGGCGCCGAGCTGTCCGGTGAC